>NZ_JBXAMS010000005.1:0-172249 GCF_058800905.1 Pseudomonas sp. GW822-FHT04C11
CTGCTCCTACGGTTTTGTGTCGTACCCACTAAAACCGTAGGAGCAGGGGGGCGCCTAGCTCTTGCTCGCGATGAAGGCGACACGGCCTCAATGATTGACGGTGTAAGCCAGCATCATCGATATCTGACACATTGGCCGGCCGCTCTCGGCGTGCCATTGGTTGAAGGCGTTCTGCACCGTCGCCAGATCGCGCAGGCTGGTCGGCACCTTGTCGATGATCTGTTGCGCATTCAACGCCGCGACCACGTCATAGCTCGGCACGAAGGTGTCCTTGCCGATCATCCGCAAAAACCGTGGTGCCGATAACCCACCCAATTGATGCCCGTGTTTGGCCAGGTACTTCCACAGGCCAACGATGTCGGTCACCGGCCATTCGGCGATCAACTCGCCGAAGCTGCCCTTCTCTTTCGCCACATCCAGGATGAACTGCGCATTGCGCGGCACGCTCTTGAGCTTGCCCAGGTGGCGGATGATCCGTGCGTCCTGCATCAGTCGCTCAAGGTGTTCGGCGCCCATCAGCACGACCTTTTCCGGATCGAACCCGAAGAATACTTCTTCGAATGCCGGCCACTTGGCGTCCACCAGGCTGTGCTTGAGGCCTGCGCGAAACACCCGCAACGCCAAGGTCGACAGGTAGCGATCATCGCTGATCTGGCGCAGCTGTGCCGGGGTCTTGGGCACGGGCAGATGGGCTTCCAGTTCGGCTGCCGAACCAAAACGGTTCAGACAGTATTCGTGCAGCCACTTGTAATCGCGCATGCCCTCTCCTGAGCAATGAAATAAAAACGGCGCCCGCGAGCGCCGTTAAGTCAGAACAGTCCAGCAATCAGAGATTCACCACGTTCACAAAACGCGACGCAGCGGTTTCGTCGATACGCAGGTTGGTGAAGTCGAACAGGTTACGGTCCGCCAACTGCGACGGAATGACGTTCTGCAAACCACGGAAAATGCTTTCGGTACGGCCCGGCGTCTTGCGCTCCCACTCCTGAAGCATTTCCTTGACCACCTGACGCTGCAGGTTTTCCTGGGAGCCGCAGAGGTTGCACGGGATGATCGGGAACTGCTTGAAGTCCGAGTAAGCCTGAATGTCTTTCTCGTTACAGTAGGCCAATGGGCGGATCACTACGTTACGGCCGTCGTCGGCACGCAACTTCGGCGGCATGGCCTTGAGCGAGCCGTTGTAGAACATGTTCAGGAAAAACGTCTCGACGATGTCGTCGCGGTGATGACCGAGGGCCATTTTGGTCGCGCCGATTTCGTCGGCGAAGGTGTAGAGCGTGCCGCGACGCAGGCGCGAGCACAACGAGCAAGTGGTCTTGCCTTCTGGCACCAGTTCCTTGACCACCGAGTAGGTGTCCTTTTCGACGATGTGGTATTCCACACCCAGCTCTTTCAGATAAGCCGGCAGCACATGCTCAGGGAAACCCGGCTGCTTCTGGTCCATGTTCACCGCGACGATCTCGAACTTGATCGGCGCCACCTTCTGCAGGTGCATCAGCACGTCGAGCATGGTGTAGCTGTCCTTGCCGCCGGACAGGCAGACCATGACCTTGTCGCCGTCTTCGATCATGTTGTAATCGGCGACGGCTTCACCGGCCTGTCGACGTAGACGTTTCTGCAGTTTGTTCTGGTTGACCGAAAGAGTGCCCATGGCGCTTGAAATCCGCGAGGTGTGACGAAAGGCCGACATTTTACGCAAAAACCCTTCGGGGGCGAAGAGCCTGGAGTCCGCGCTTTGTCCGACTTGAGCATACCCCTGTGGCGAGGGAGCTTGCTCCCGTTCGACTGCGCAGCAGTCGTAAAACCTGCTGCTACGGTTGCGCTGAAAAAAACGAAGTGTCTGTATTGGGGCCGCTTCGCGCCCCAGCGGGAGCAAGCTCCCTCGCCACAGGGGCGATACCCAGATCGAGCAGCAATTAACCCCGGCTTTTACAGCGCGATTTGCTCTAAAGCCCCCCACCTGTGACAGCCAGTACTTTCTATACTGCGTCATAAGGTCGCGCGCATTTCAGACCTCTACTTACTTGGCCGCTGGCCCGTAGGCGCTCCGCTGGGGGGCGATAGCAATCACGAAGGAGTGACTGACTATGATCCATCACGTCGTGGGGCTTTTCACCCACCCTGATCAAGAATGGAAAGAAATCCGTGGCGACCAAGAGGAAAGTATCAGCCACATGTACCTCACCCACACGCTGATTCTGGCGGCAATACCGGCTATTTCGGCGTTTATCGGTACCACCAAGGTCGGCTGGGTCATCGGTAGCCGCGCGCCGGTCATGCTGACCCAGGAAAGCGCGCTCTGGATGACCATCATGTCGTACCTGGCGATGCTCGGCGGGGTTGCGGTGATGGGCGCGTTCATTCACTGGATGGCTCGCACCTATGACGCCAGCCCGAGCCTGGCGCGCTGTGTCGCGTTTGCCACCTACACCGCCACGCCACTGTTCATCGGCGGTCTGGCGGCGCTGTATCCGCACATGTGGCTGGGCATGGTCGTTGGCACTGCAGCCATCTGCTACACCGTGTACCTGCTGTACGTGGGGCTACCGACCTTCATGAACATTCCGTCGGACGAAGGTTTTCTGTTCTCAAGTTCAGTGCTTGCCGTAGGGTTGGTGGTGCTGGTGGCGATCATGGCATTCACCGTGATTGTCTGGGGCCTGGGCGTTGGCCCGGTCTATACCAACTAGAATCGGCAACTTAAACGGGCAAATGAAGCGGGCGAAGGACGCTGCCTATAAAACAAACAGGGATCTGCCAACACAGGCCGCCGCAAGGCGGCCTTCTCTATTGCGCGACGACCATTCGGCGCCTGGGCGATTCGCAATGAGCACGGTTTGCAGCATACTCGACGCCTCTGGAGATCCGCCAAGCATGCCCGAGCAACTCAATTCCCGCGTCGAAGACTGTTTCCAACAAGCCGAATCTTTTTTCAAGCGACCTTTCAAACGCCCGGTGGTCAGCCTCAAGTTGCGCGGCCAGAAGGCCGGCGTAGCGCACCTGCATGAAAACCTGCTGCGTTTTAATCCGCAGCTGTACCGGGAAAACGCCGAAGACTTCCTCAAACAGACCGTGGCTCACGAAGTCGCGCACCTGATCGCCCATCAACTGTTCGGTGACCGTATACAACCGCATGGCGAAGAATGGCAATTGATCATGCGCGGGGTGTACGAACTGCCGCCCAACCGCTGCCACACCTACGCCATCAAACGCCGCAGCGTGACCCGCTACATCTACCGCTGCCCCTGCGCCAACAGCGATTTCCCGTTCTCGGCCCAGCGCCATAGCCTGGTGCGACAAGGGCGGCGATATTTGTGCCGACGTTGCCGGCAGACGCTGGTATTTACCGGTGAGTCGCGGGTCGAATGACCGCGTGGGAACGATCACAGCACTACCTTCGCTGTACGCAACTCTTTGATTTGTTCAGCGCTATACCCCAACTCACCCAACACCTGATCGGTATGCTCGCCCAATGCCGCGCCGATATGTCGAGGCTCGGGTAACCCGCCTGAAAACTTCAACGGACAAGCCATCTGCGCCTGCGCGGTGCCGTCGTTGCGTGGCACCTGGGTGACCAGATCCCGAGCCTTCAGCTGAGGGTGCTCAACCGCTTCGGCCAGGCTCAGCACCGGCTCAACGCAAGCATCGAGTCCGGCAAACAATGTGCAGAGCTCGGCAAAGTCATGTTTTTCGAATTCGATCTGAAACGCCAGCTTGAGCGTCTTCTGCTGCTCGGGGACGGGCGACAAACCCAGTACCGCCAGATCCGGCTGCCCCAGCGCCGTGCACAGCTGCTGCATGAAATCCGGTTCCAGGCTGCCGACAGACATCCAGCGACCATCGCGAGTGCGGTAATAGTCGTAGAAGCTGCCGCCATTGAGCATCTGATCTTCACGCCCCGGTGTGACACCACAGGCCAGATACCCCGCGCCCGCCATGGCGTTCAGACTGAATGCGCAATCGGTCATGCTCACGTCCAGGTGTTGCCCCAGGCCACTGTGCTGACGGGCAATCACCGCCGCCAGCAGGCCGATCACCCCATGCAGCGAACCACCGGCAATGTCCGCGACCTGAACGCCCAACGGCAACGGCCCACTATCCTCGTGCCCCGTATAGCTGGACACGCCGGCCAGTGACAGATAGTTGATGTCGTGACCGGCGCGGTCCTTGTAGGGGCCCGTCTGGCCGTAGCCGGTGATCGAGACGTAAATCAGCCGCGGATTGATCGCCTTCAAAGCCTCGTACCCCAACCCCAAACGCTCCATCACTCCCGGGCGAAACTGCTCGAGGAGGATGTCGTGGTCTTGCAGCAGTTGCTTGACCACCTCCAGCGCTGCCGGCTGCTTGAGGTCCAGCGCCAGGCTGCGCTTGTTGCGATTGAGGTAGGCGTGGCTGGCAGAAGTGCCATGGTCGTGGGGCGGTAAAACCCGCAACAGGTCCATCCGGGTCGGTGATTCGATCCGCAGCACTTCGGCGCCCATGTCCGCCAGCAACAACGAGGCGAATGGCCCCGGCAACAGCGTCGAAAAATCCAGAACCTTGAGTGATGCCAGTGGGCCTTGCATGGTCATTCTCCGTCAGCGATACCTAAAGCCTAGGCAGCCGATGACCTGGCAGCAATCACCTTAACCATCAGCCGGACTGACCTTTGCGCTCAAACCTGCGGCAATAAAAAACCCGCCGAAGCGGGTTTTTCATCAACTCAATGAATTACTTCACCGAAGTCGGGGCTGGGCTTTCAGCCACATGCACATCGTCTTCGCCATGCGTATTGGTGATTGCGCGACCACCGGAAGCCAGTTCCTCATGCATCTGGTCGACATCCAGCTCTTTGACCCACTTGGCCACGACCAGGGTAGCAACCGCGTTACCCACCAGGTTGGTCAGGGCGCGGGCTTCGGACATGAAGCGGTCGATCCCGAGGATCAGCGCCAGGCCGGCAACCGGCAGGTGACCGACCGCCGACAGGGTGGCGGCCAGCACGATGAAGCCGCTACCGGTCACACCGGCGGCGCCTTTGGAGGACAGCAGCAACACAACCAGCAAGGTGATCTGGTGAGTGATGTCCATGTGGGTGTCGGTCGCCTGAGCGATGAACACCGCGGCCATGGTCAGGTAGATGGCAGTCCCGTCGAGGTTGAACGAGTAACCGGTCGGGATCACCAGACCCACGACGGATTTCTTCGCGCCCAGGCGCTCCATCTTGATCAGCATGCGTGGCAGTACCGATTCCGAAGAGGAAGTACCCAGTACGATCAGCAGCTCTTCACGGATGTAGCGAATCACTTTCAGCACACTGAAACCGTGAGCGCGCGCGATGCCGCCCAGCACGACCAGAATGAACAACAGGCAGGTGATGTAGAAGCACGCCATCAACTGACCCAGTTGCACCAGCGAGCCGACGCCATAAGCACCAATGGTGAAGGCCATGGCGCCCAGGGCACCGATTGGCGCGAGCTTCATGATCATGTTGATGATGTTGAACATCACGTGGGCGAAGCGATCGATGAAGTCCAGGATCGGCTTGCCGTAGGCACCCAGGCGATGCAGGGCGAAACCGAAGATCACCGAGAACATCAGCACTTGCAGGATGTCGCCGTTGGCGAACGCGCCGACGATGGTGGCCGGGATGATGTTCAGGATGAAGCCAACGACGCTTTGATCCGCACCGGCAGCGACATAAGCAGCCACTTTGGAAGCATCCAGAGTGCTGACATCGATGTGCATGCCGTTACCTGGCTGCACGATGTTGACCACTACCAGACCCACCAGCAATGCGATGGTCGAAACGATTTCGAAGTACAGCAGCGCGTAACCGCCGGTCTTGCCGACCGATTTCATGTTCTGCATGCCCGCGATACCGCTGACCACGGTGCAGAAGATGATCGGAGCGATGACCATTTTGATCAGTTTGATGAACCCGTCACCCAGTGGCTTGAGTGCCACGGCGGTTTGCGGGTAGTAGTGACCGAGCGCGATGCCGATAGCGATGGCAATGATCACCTGGAAATACAGGGATTTGTACAGTGGCTGACGAGTCGTCATTACAAAGTTCCTCAAGAGCACCGCGCTGCAATCAATCATCTGAGGCAGGCGACACCTAAAGTGCGAACCCTCCTGCACCGGAGGGATTTGTTTTGTCGAGCTGCGCGCTGGCAGACCTCTCACCCTTATCGCAAAGCCCGTGCCACCTTGCCAAAATCGTCCAAAAGCCTTTTGCCATCAGGGTTGCCGGGGTTCCTTCATCCCTTGACCACCCGACCGGGGTGGCGGATTTCCGCCCACCAACCGGCTCTCGTCCTACAATTTGGCGGATATCCGCCTTGTCCCGCCACCAGGCCGTGGCTAAGATCCGCCACTCAATGGACGGATCAGACCCCAATGCGCGAACGTACCATCGCCAGTCATTTTGCTCGTGCGGCCCTCGGTGGCGCGCGCCGACGCGGCTATGACTATTCGGGTCTGTTGCAACAGCTGGGGATCAGCGTCGAATTGCTCGACGAACCTCGCGCCAGGATCGCGCCCGAACAGTTCACCAGCCTGCTGCAAGGGCTCTGGCAAGCGCTGGATGACGAATACCTGGGCTTTGCCCGCGGCCCAAGCAAACGTGGCACCTTCGCCATGATGTGCCATGCCTTGATTCACTGCCGCACGCTCGAGAAAGCACTCAGTCGCGGCTTATTATTTTATAGCCTATTCCCCGACGCTCCGCGCCTGACCCTGACCCGCGAAGGTGAAATGGTGCGTTTGAGCCTGGATGATTCTCAGCTGTGGGACCCGGATCACTTTTTCAGCGAATGTCAGCTGGTGATCTGGCATCGACTGGGCAGTTGGCTGATCGGTCAGCGCATTCGCCTGGAACAGGCCTGTTTCAGCTACCCGAAACCCGAGCACGCTGCCGAGTACGACCTGTTGTTCCCCTGCCCGATGGTGTTTTCGGCCGAGCAAAGCAGCCTGTTGTTCCACAGCCGTTACCTGCAGATGCCGTTGTTGCAGGACGAACGTACCCTCAAGCATTTCCTCGAACGCTCGCCCGCCGATCTGCTATCGCGCCCGGATGACGGCGATAGCCTCAGCAGCCAGTTACGCCGCCTGCTCAGCCGCGACAGTGCGCGCTGGCCAGACCTGGAAGCGGTTGCCGCACACCTGCACATCAGCCCGCAGACCTTGCGTCGGCACTTGCGTGAAGAGGGTTCGAGTTTTCAGGAATTGAAAGACCAACTGCGCCGCGACATCGCGATTTATCACCTCAGCCGTGCCGACCTGTCGTTGCAACAGATCGCCGAACAGCTGGGATTCTCCGAGCCGTCGGCGTTTCACCGGGCGTTCAAGAAGTGGACCGGGTTGACGCCTGGCGCTTATCGCGCACAAGAGAATTAAGATCAAAAGATCGCAGCCACACCGCCATTTTCACACCACCGGAAAATGAATCCGGAATGCCGCGCCGCCCAAAGCTGAATCCCCCAGGGTCAACTGTGCGCCGTAGCTCTCGATGATGTCCTTGACCACCGCAAGGCCGATACCCTGCCCCGGGTGCTGGCGGTCCAGCCGTTCGCCGCGCTGAAGAATCCGCGCACGTTGATCCGGCGGTACGCCCGGGCCGTCATCTTCGATGCACAACTCCACACCATTCATGGTTTGCCGCAGGCTGACGCGCACTTCGCCCAGGCACAGGCGATAGGCGTTTTCCAGCAGGTTACCGAGCATTTCCAGCAAGGCGCCCTGCTCGATCGGCACGTAGCACGGGTTCGGCAGGTCGAACGAGGTCCGTACCTGCTTGTCGCGATAGACCTTGTCCAGAGTGTCGCAAAGGCTTTGCAGTACCGGCCGCAACCGCACCTGGTGACGCACCAGACCGCTTTTACGCAAGCTCGCGCGCTGCAACTGATAGCTGATCTGTTGGCTCATGCGCTCGATCTGCGATTGCAGCACCCACGCCTGCTCCCGATCTTCCGGCCGCTGGGCCATGTCTTCACTGACCCCTTGCAACACCGCCAACGGGGTTTTCAGGCTGTGGGCCAGATCATCCAGAGAGTCGCGGTAGCGACTGCGCTGCTCACGCTCGCTGCGCAGCAAACGGTTCAGCGAGCCGGTCAGGCGCAACAATTCGCGGGGGTGTTCTTCGCTGAGGCTTTCAAGGGCACCGTTCTCGATCTGGTCGAGTTCCTGGCTCAAGCGTTTCAAGGCCTGCAAGCCCCAGGTCAGGCCGATCCACAGTAGCGACAGCAACACCAGCAACGCGGCGCCAAACCCCAGGTAGAGATTTTCCCGCAGGCCGTCGAGCGTCTGCTCGTACTCACGCACCGGCTGCAGCGCGACGATACTGAACGCTGCGCTTTTACCGCCGAGCAACTTGACCTCGACGTCATAAACGAAGAATTCCTGGCCGTTGGCCTCACGAATACGCGCGAATTGATCGCCGTGTCCGTCGTAACGCGGTCGGTAACTGATGCCCTCATCATGAGTCGCCCGCGAGCGCCAGACCAGATGACCGTCGCGATCATAGATGTAGCCCAACAGGCGACTGTCGGTGAGGTTGAGGAGCTCATCCGGCAACTGCGTGGGCATCACCAATCGGTTGTTTTCAACCCGCGCAGCAGATATCAGTGTGGTGACATCCGAGGCCAGGCGCTGCTTGATCGAATCTTGCAGCGCCAGGCTGAACGCGCCCTGCATGGCCGGCAACAAGGCCAGCATGAACAGCACCGCCAGTGTCGTGGCGGCCAGCATCAGGCGCAGGCGCAGCGATCGAATCACCGGCAGCGCTCGTTGAACAGGTAGCCCAGGCCACGCACGGTATCGATCGGCTTGAAGCCGGTCGGCCCTTCCAGCTTGCGCCGCAGACGGCCGACCAGCACTTCGATCACGTTTGGATCACGCTCGTCGTCGTCCGGATAGAGCTGTTCCATCAAACGGTCCTTGGCGACCACCTGCTGGTGATGACGCATCAGGTATTCGAGAATCCGGTACTCGTAGGCGGTCAATGCCAACGGCTGCTCGTCGAGGGTCGCCTGCTTGCGATTGAGGTCCAGCACCAGCGGCCCGGCAATGATGGTTGACTGGGTAAAACCGCTGGAGCGGCGCAGCAAGGCGTTCAGGCGCGCGTCCAGCTCTTCGAACTGGAACGGCTTGACCACGTAATCGTCGGCACCGGCGGCCAGGCCTTCGACCTTGTCCTGCCAGTTGCCGCGCGCGGTCAGGATCAGGATCGGAAAGGTCTTGCCTTGTGCACGCAGTTGGCGAATCAGGTCCAGCCCGCCCATGCCCGGCAAACCGAGGTCGATCACCGCCAGGTCATGGTTGAATTGCCCGGTCTGGTACAAGGCCTCTTCGGCATTGGCCACGGACTCGACCACGTGGCCATTGTCGGTCAGGCGGGTTTGCAGGTGATGACGCAACAGCGCTTCGTCTTCGACGACCAGCAGTTTCATAACGCTCTCCCAGGCAAAATCAACATCTCCACAGGTCCCTCGCACCTCGATTGCTAATACGCCAGTAACGGTAACCTGATTCAACCAAGGTGTTTGGCAAAACCTGCTGCATCATCCCGGACAACCCTGACGAAGTAACCGATACCACAGTTGTGACTGTAGGTTAACCACAACCCGCTGAACTCGGACTGAACAGGATCGACTAGGCTGTCTGGACGTCTTTTAAAGGAGCATCAACCATGCGCGTATTGATCGCACTCGTTTTATTCGCCCTGAGCAGCCTCAGCCAAGCGGCAATCAAGACTCAGGAGATTCCTTACAAGAGTGCCGACGGGACTGAAATGATCGGCTATTACGCCTACGACGACAGCATTCAGGGGGCTCGCCCGGGCGTGGTGGTGGTCCATGAGTTCTGGGGGCTCAACGACTACGCCAAGCGCCGGGCCCGCGACCTCGCCGGGCTGGGCTACAGCGCGCTGGCGATCGATATGTATGGCAAAGGCAAAAACACCGAGCACCCGAATGACGCCATGGCATTCATGAATGAAGCGCTGAAAAACAGCGCAACGGCCAGTGCCCGCTTCAATGCCGGGCTTGATCTGCTGAAAAAACAACCGCAGACCGACCCGAAAAAACTCGCGGCGATCGGTTACTGCTTCGGCGGCGGGATTGTCCTCGATGCTGCCCGCCAAGGGGCACCGCTGGCGGGTGTGGTGAGTTTCCACGGCGTATTGGCGACCAACACCCCGGCGACGCCTGGCAGCGTCAAGACCAAGCTACTGGTAGAGCACGGTGCTCTGGACAGCATGATCACCGCGGATCAAGTGGCAGCGTTCAAAACCGAAATGGACAAGGCCGGCGCCGACTATAAGTTCGTCAGCCTGAAAGGTGCCAAGCATGGTTTCAGCAATCCGGACGCTGATCGCCTGAGCCACGGCGATCACGGCGGCCCGGACATCGGCTACAACAAAGCCGCCGATGAAAGCTCGTGGGCGGACATGAAGGCGTTCTTCAAAAAAATCTTTGGCTAATCGCTGACTGCGCCCACCTTGTGGCGAGGGAGCTTGCTCCCGCTGGGTCGCAAAGCGGCCCCCAAAACCTGCACATGCATTCACTCGAATGTACCAAGTACGCAGGGTTTGCGATGGCTACGCCATCGAGCGGGAGCAAGCTCCCTCGCCACAACAGCGCTGCGCGCCAGATGATTACAAAGCGGCCACTACCCAGCGCCAGGTCAACCCGGCAAAATGCCGGGATGAACCCGCTCCCCGCTCTCCCCGCCTGCTGCAAACCGCTCGACGCCCACTGGCCGTTGCCTGATGCGCTGCCCGATACGGTGCTGCTCAGCACTCGTTTCGATCCGTCGTTGCTGGTGTTCGACGACTTCCGGCGCAGCACCATCGAACCGCCCCCCAGTATCCAGCGCTCGGTCGCCAAACGTCAGGCCGAGTTTCTCGCCGGGCGGGTGTGCGCCCGGGCCGCCTTGCAGCAACTGGAGGGTCTGGACTGCATTCCGGCGATTGGCGAGGACCGCGCGCCCGTGTGGCCCGCGCATATCTGCGGCTCGATCACCCACAGCACCGGCCGGGCCGCCGCTATTGTTGCGCGCAAGACGCATTGGCGCAGCCTGGGCATGGACCTGGAGAACCTGCTGAACGCCGAACGCGCCGAGCGTCTGGCCGCCGAGATCCTCACTCCGCCCGAGCTCGAACGCATGGCCGCGGGCCGTCAAGATCTGCTGGCGTTGTGGGTGACCCTGACCTTCTCGGTCAAGGAGAGCCTGTTCAAGGCGCTCTACCCTATCGTGCAGAAGCGTTTCTATTTCGAACATGCCGAAGTGCTGGAATGGGCCGAGAGCGGGCATGTGCGCCTGCGCTTGTTGACCGACCTCTCCAGCGAGTGGCATTACGGCACAGAACTGGATGCGCAATTTGGCGTGCACGATGGGCAGTTGTTGAGCCTGGTCAGTATCAAGGCCTGAAGAACTTCAGTGCCTGTTCGACCGTCATCGCGGGCAAGCCTTGCTCCTACAGGTGTTGAGTCAAATGCGACTAACACAAATCCGTAGGAGCAAAGCTTGCTCGCGATGAGGCCCTTACAGACGGCAAAGATCTCAAGGTTTTTCCTGATTACGTGGCCAGCTCAGACTAAAACACGCGCCACCCAGGCTTTTACTCTTGCTGATCAACGCCCGACCGCCATGCCAATGAACGATCCGGCGTACGATTGAAAGCCCCAGGCCGTGCCCGCCGGACGCTCGGGTGCGGCTGTCATCCAGACGTAAAAATGGCGTGAAGATCTTTTCCCAGGCACTTTCCGGCACGCCCGGCCCATCGTCTTCGACATCGACGCGACAACGCTGCTGCCCCACCTGATAACTGATCGACACCTGGGACTGGGCATGACGCATCGCGTTGCTCACCAGATTCTGCAACGCCCGGTGCAGATAGCGCGGCTCAGCCTCGACCCAGGCGCCATCGCAATCGGCAGCCGACAGGCACAGGCCGCGATGCACCGTCACATCGGCGCGCAATGGCGCCAGTTCACCGATCACCTGATTGACCAAGGCATCGAGGTCGACGCGCTGGAAGTTCAGCGCTGGCGAACCCTGCTCCAACCGCGCATACGTGAGCATCTCGTCCACCAGGCCATCGAGGTCCTGGATATCGTGATCCATGCCCTCCAGGTATTTCTCCCGCGCTTGTGGCGTGTTCGCCGTGCTGATCATCTCCAGTCCAAAACGCAACCGCGCAACAGGCGTGCGCAGCTCATGGGACACCGCGCGCACCAGCTCACGCTGAATCGCCAACAGTTGCTGAAGGTGCTCGGCCATGCCGTTGAACGCCGCCGCCAATCGCCCCACCGAATCCGCACCGCGTGCCGGCACGCGGGTTTCCAGGCTGCCTTTGGCGATCCGTGTGGCGGCCGACTCCAGACCTCGCAAGCGGCGCTCCAACTGGCGCACCAGCAAATAGACGATCAACCCGATCAGGCTCAGGCCCAATGCAGCGATCAGTACCAGCCACTCCGGCGGGTAGGGGTTCATCTGGTACAGCGGGCCGATTTCCAGCACCCAGGGCGTACCGACCATCCCGGCAAACACCCGGATCGAATCGCCGCCCTTGCCCAGCGCCATCACCGTGTCGCCTTCAGAGACCCGACGGCTCTGGTCCTCGTCCATGTCCGCCTGATCGACCGTAATCAGTTGCAGCTCGAAGCCAAAGCCCTTGTCCTTCTTCAACGCCTCAAGACGCTTGGGCTGCTCGGCCACCGGGTAACGCACCAATTCATCGGCCAACAGGTAAATGGTCGCCCGCGCCAGTTGCTCGCTGATCTGTTGCACTTCTCCCGTCAGAACAAGCTGCTCTTTATCGCTGACCAAACGGTAGACCTTTGCCGCGTGCGGGCCGGTCTGCTCCACCAATGCCTGGCCGTGCAGCACCCGCGTGCGCTGGCTCAAGTCGAGGTCGGTCTGGGCGAACGTCTGCAAGCTCAAGGGAATGCCCAGCAAACGCTCCCACACCAGCAACGCTCGATGACGCTCGGTCTCGTTCATCGGTTGCAGATTGTCGGCCATCAAGGAAAACGTGCCGTGGGCCAGGCGTTCACGGTATTGCTCGCTGCGCACCTGGTTGAGCAGGTGCAAGGCCAGTACACCAAGCACCGCCACCAGAATCAGCGCGGCGCACATGCCGCCATAAATGCGCAGGAAGATCGAGTTCACAAGGGTTGATCTACACAGGCTTCAGGAACGAACAGATACCCCTTGCTGCGAATGGTCTTGATCAGTCGCGGATGGTCCGGGTCATCGCCGATCTTCGGCCGGATCCGCGAAATGCGAACATCGATCGAGCGATCCTGACCGTCGTAGCCAATGCCTCGCAGCGCCGTGAAAATTTCCTCGCGGGACAGAATCCGCCCGGCGTTGGCCACCAGCAACCAGAGCAGATCGAACTCGGCACTGGTCAACTCGATGCCAGTGTCCTGCAGCCACGCCTCACGCAGCGCGTTGTCGACGACCAGCGGGCCGAACTGCAAGCGACGGAGTTTTTCCGGTGCCGCAGGCTCGGGTGCTTCACTGCGTCGCAGCAAGGCCTGGACACGCGCCAGCAACAAACGCGGGCGCACCGGTTTGCACACGTAGTCATCGGCGCCCATGTCCAGGCCCTGGATCTGGTCCATGTCGTCAGTGCGCGCCGTGAGCATCAGGATTGGTCCGTCGTAGTGATCACGAACCTTGCGGCAAATCGTCAGGCCGTCTTCGCCGGGGAGCATCAGGTCGAGGATCACCAGGTCCGGTTGCTCGGCGATAATCCGCGCCGCCGCCAGCGCTCCATTGCCTTCGAGGGTGACCCGCAGACCGTGGCTTTCGAGATACTCACGAGTCAACTCAGCCAAGCGCTGGTCATCCTCGACAATCAATACCTGCCAGGCTTCTTGCTCCACGGGTGACCTCTTTGCCGAACGCTATTAAGGAAGGCTCCACTCGTCTTTTTGTAATGATTGGAGTGGATAAGTCTGCGTATGCAGTGACCGATTGTAGCAACGCCTTCCCTTGAGAACACAAGCTGGCAAATGCTCTCGGTAACTGCGTTTTTTTGTGATAGGGTTCGCGCCCTCAAAAATACGCCCAAGGCTATTTTTCAGGGCAAAATTCCATGACAAACGGTCCACCCCAGCAGGGTTGCGGCCTACACGCCGATTGACAGTTTCATACACATTTTACGCACAGCTTTATCCACAGGTAGTACGTTGCAATCACCCCCCAAAACGCATTATCTTGTAGCTCGCGCTAAAAAAACCCCTACATGTAGGGGTTTACGCAAAAAACCAAACACAAATCAGACACCAAATTCAAGCGCTTTTATTGCCTCTGTCTGGTTGAACCAAACGTATTTTCAGAAGCCCAAACCGCACCTGCGGATGGCGACTGTTTTTTAGCCGCCAACGGCGAAAACGGTACGGGTGTTGCAGTCAATTACTGTCACCCAAACGGAATTCGGTTTTCGGCCCCAGGCTTGAGACCAAAGACTTCGGCAAGGAAGCGGCGCTCAACAGCCCCTTCCTGACTGTCCCGAAGTTGTTATGCCCGGCGCTTGCCGGTTGTAGTGCTTCAGGACGGAACGGTGGGCGCCTTCATGGTGCCCAAACAAACATAGAGAACGTGGAGACACCCATGCAAACCGACACAACTCGCGAGAACCCGCAGGGCACCGCGCCGATGGCCACTGATTCGAATTCGGATCTGTCCGCCACCGCGCCAGGCCAACTGCGCGTGATCAAGCGTAACGGCACTGTCGTTCCTTACACCGATGACAAAATCACCGTCGCCATCACCAAAGCGTTTCTCGCAGTTGAGGGCGGCACTGCTGCTGCCTCGTCGCGAATCCACGACACCGTTGCCCGCCTGACCGAACAAGTCACCGCGACCTTCAAGCGTCGCATGCCATCGGGCGGCACCATCCACATCGAAGAAATCCAGGACCAGGTCGAACTGGCCCTGATGCGTGCCGGCGAGCAGAAAGTCGCTCGTGACTACGTGATCTACCGTGACGCCCGCTCCAAAGAGCGCGCAGTACGCGCGCCTGCCGAGGAAGCAGTACAAGCTCACCCGTCGATCCGCATCACCCGTGCCGACGGCACTTTTGCCCCCCTGGACATGGGCCGCCTGAACACCATCGTCACCGAGGCCTGCGAAGGTCTGGAAGAAGTCGACGGCGACCTGATCCAGCGCGAAACCCTGAAGAACCTCTACGACGGCGTGGCCCTGACCGACGTCAACACCGCGCTGGTGATGACCGCTCGTACGCTGGTCGAGCGTGAGCCGAACTACTCGTTCGTGACCGCGCGCCTGCTGATGGACACCCTGCGTGCCGAAGGCCTGAGCTTCCTGGAAGTTGCTGAAAGCGCAACTCACCACGAAATGGTCGACCTGTACGCCAAGGCCCTGCCTGCCTACATCGCCAAGGGTATCGAATTCGAATTGCTGAACCCGGTCCTGGCGACCTTCGACCTGGAAAAACTCGGCAAGGCGATCAACCACGAGCGCGACCAGCAGTTCACCTACCTGGGCCTGCAAACCCTGTACGACCGTTACTTCATCCACAAGGATGGCGTGCGTTTCGAACTGCCGCAGATTTTCTTCATGCGCGTGGCCATGGGCCTGGCGATCGAAGAGAAGAACAAGGAAGACCGTGCGATC
Organism: Pseudomonas sp. GW822-FHT04C11; assembly: GCF_058800905.1. Lineage (NCBI taxonomy): Bacteria > Pseudomonadati > Pseudomonadota > Gammaproteobacteria > Pseudomonadales > Pseudomonadaceae > Pseudomonas > Pseudomonas sp. GW822-FHT04C11. The sequence goes on from NZ_JBXAMS010000005.1 coordinate 15,634, forward strand.
GAGTTCTACAACCTGTTGTCGTCCTTCGACTACATGTCCTCGACCCCGACCCTGTTCAACGCCGGCACCCTGCGTCCTCAGCTGTCCAGCTGCTACCTGACCACCGTGCCGGATGACCTGTCGGGCATCTACCACGCGATCCACGACAACGCCATGCTGTCGAAATTCGCTGGCGGCCTGGGCAACGACTGGACCCCGGTTCGCGCATTGGGCTCGTACATCAAGGGCACCAACGGCAAATCCCAGGGCGTTGTTCCGTTCCTGAAAGTAGTGAACGACACCGCTGTCGCCGTCAACCAGGGTGGCAAGCGCAAAGGCGCTGTCTGCGCTTACCTGGAAACCTGGCACATGGACATCGAGGAGTTCATCGAACTCCGCAAGAACACCGGTGATGACCGTCGTCGTACCCACGACATGAACACTGCCAACTGGATCCCTGACCTGTTCATGAAGCGCGTCTTCGATGACGGCAAATGGACCCTGTTCTCGCCGTCCGAAGTTCCGGACCTGCACGACCTGACCGGCAAGGCCTTCGAAGAACGCTACGAGTACTACGAAGCCCTGACCGAGTACCCAGGCAAGGTCAAGCTGTTCAAGACCATCCAGGCCAAAGACCTGTGGCGCAAAATGCTCTCCATGCTGTTTGAAACCGGCCACCCATGGCTGACCTTCAAAGACCCATGCAACCTGCGCAGCCCACAGCAGCACGTTGGCGTGGTTCACAGCTCGAACCTGTGCACCGAGATCACCTTGAACACCAACAAGGACGAGATCGCCGTTTGCAACCTGGGCTCGATCAACCTGCCGAACCACATCGTCAACGGCAAGCTGGACACCGCCAAGCTGGAACGTACCGTGAACACCGCCGTTCGCATGCTCGATAACGTTATCGACATCAACTACTACTCGGTGCCACAAGCGAAGAACTCCAACTTCAAGCACCGTCCGGTCGGCCTGGGCATCATGGGCTTCCAGGACGCTTTGTACCTGCAGCACATCCCTTACGGTTCCGACGCGGCTGTCGAGTTCGCCGACAAGTCGATGGAAGCGGTCAGCTACTACGCGATCCAGGCTTCCTGTGACCTGGCTGACGAGCGTGGCGCTTACGAGACGTTCCAGGGTTCGCTGTGGTCCAAAGGCATCCTGCCGCTGGATTCGCAACAGATCCTGATCGATCAGCGTGGCCAGAAGTACATCGACGTTGACCTGAACGAAACCCTGGACTGGGCGCCGGTGCGTGCTCGCGTACAGAAAGGTATTCGTAACTCCAACATCATGGCCATCGCACCGACCGCAACCATCGCCAACATCACTGGCGTCTCGCAGTCGATCGAACCGACCTACCAGAACCTCTATGTGAAATCGAACCTGTCGGGCGAATTCACCGTGATCAACCCGTACCTGGTTCGCGACCTCAAGGCTCGCGGTCTGTGGGACTCGGTCATGATCAACGACCTGAAGTACTACGACGGTTCCGTGCAGCAGATCGAACGCATCCCGCAAGAACTCAAAGAACTCTACGCGACTGCCTTCGAAGTCGACACCAAGTGGATCGTTGACGCGGCCAGCCGTCGTCAGAAGTGGATCGACCAGGCTCAGTCGCTGAACCTGTACATCGCCGGCGCATCGGGCAAGAAGCTCGACGTGACCTACCGCATGGCCTGGTACCGTGGCCTGAAAACCACTTACTACCTCCGTGCCCTGGCCGCGACCAGCACCGAGAAGTCGACCATCAACACCGGCAAGCTGAACGCTGTTTCCAGCGGCGGCAACCACGGTGACGACTCGGTCCTGGCAGCTCCAGCCGGTCCTGCTCCAGTACCGAAGGCGTGCGCCATCGACGAGCCGGATTGCGAAGCCTGCCAATAAGCTGAGCCGGTAAGCGCCACAAGGTGCTTACCTGAAACCCCCGATCAGTCTTCTGGACTGGTCGGGGGTTTTCTTTTGCGTATGAGCTGGGGGGCGCCTAGCTCCTACAGGTTTGCCTCAGGCACAAAAAAGCCCCTCTTGCGAGGGGCTCCTTGTGTAGCGCTATCAACCAACCAGCATCAGGTCATCTGAATGATGGTCTGCATGATGGTGCTCTGGGTGGAGATGGTTTTGGCGTTGGCCTGGTAGTTGCTCTGCGCCTTGATCAGGTTGACCAGTTCGTTGGTCAGGTTGACGTTGGACTCTTCCAGGGAGTTGGACTGAATCGAACCCAGGGACCCGGTTTCCGGAGCATCGTAGCCAGGGATACCCGAGGCGAACGTTTCTTTCCAGCTGGTGCCACCTACGGCTTGCAGGCCTTGTTCGTTGGTGAAGCTGGCCAGCGCAACCTGGCCGATGGCCTTGCTCTGGTTGTTACTGAAGTTGGCGAACAGGGTGCCGGTGCCGTCAATGGTCAGGTTGGTGATCTGGCCGGTGGCATAACCGTCCTGAGCCGGGATAGAGCGGGCAGAGTCGGCATTGAACTGCGTAGTGTTGGTCATCGAAATGGTCAATTTGCTAGCGCTTGGTGCCGCGCCGTTGGCCGCCCACACACCGTTGGTGACCTTACCCGGCACCCAGTTGGCCAACGTCACGGTATTGGCTGCGTTAGGGGCCGCAGGCGTCGCCGGTGGTGTTGCCACCGAGACCAGTTTGCCAGCGGTATCAAACGTGATGGTCGTAGCAATCGGGGCGGTGACTTTCGGGTCGCTGCCGGTGGCATCCGGGTTGCGACCGTCTACCAGGGTGTAGGTCTTCCACGTGTTGGCGCCGGTCTTCACCATGTATTGATCCATGACGTGCGAGTTGCCCTGGCTGTCATAGATCGGCGTACTGAACGATTTGGTGTAGGTGGCGAGGGTGTTTGGGTCGAATGGAGTACCGGTGGCCACCGTGTCGTCAATCACCGGAGCAGTCGAATCCAGGTTGATCGTCGAGGACACGGTCGACGTCGGTTTTGGCGCCAGATTCGAAGTGTCGATCTTAAGGTCAGTCAACACGCCGTTGATGACCTTGCCATTGGCGTCCACACCGTAACCCTGCAAACGGGCAGTTTGATTGGTATTGGTGATGAAGCCATCCTTGTCGACCTTGAACGTACCGGCACGGGTGTAGGTCGTCGAGCCGTTATTGCTCAGGGTGAAGAAACCCGAGCCATTGATGCCCATGTCCAGCACGTTGCCGGTGTTGTTGATATCACCCTGGGTGAACTGCTGGGATACGTTGGCCAGGTTTACACCGCTACCGACAACTTTAGAGCCGTTGCCCAGCTTGGTTGCCGAGTAGACATCGGCGAACTCGGCGCGCGAAGACTTGAAACCGGCGGTCGCAACGTTGGCGATGTTGTTGCCGGTCACGTCCAGTTGTTTGTTGGCTGCATAGAGACCGCTAAGGCCGATATTGAAAGACATATTCCACTCCTTTATGCCGCGTTAGCCGGCTCTATAGACCAATGGTTTGAACTTTGGACAGGGCGATAGGGCCCAGACCTGCAAGATTGAGCATCAACTCGCCGCCGGTTTGGCTCAGCGTCACGCTGTTGACCGTTGCTGGCAGGTAGGTGGCCAGATCGGTCGCCGTGCCGTTGATCGGCGCATTGGCCTTGACGGTATAAGTGCCCGCAGCGACTGCGGCGCCGCTATTGTCGTTGCCGTCCCAAGTGAAGCTGGCGCTGCCTGCAGGCTGAGTGCCCAGGTTAAGGGTTCTCACAACCTTTCCGCTGGCATCGCTGATAGTCACCGTGCCATCGGTGATGGACGATGTCAGGTTCACCGTACCGGTCAGGCCCTTGCTCGGGTCGCTGATCTGAGCGGTGCTGGTTTGCGCAATCACCGAACGACCCACCAGAGAAGAAGCCTGCAAGGCCTGGGAAGAGCTGAAATTACTGGCGAGAGAACTCACAGTCGTATTGAGGGAAGTGATCCCTTCAAGGCTACTGAACTGCGCCAGTTGAGCCACGAATGCGCCGTTGTCCTGCGGCGAAAGCGGGTTCTGGTTCTTCAACTGGGTCACCAGCAACTGCAGGAACGCGTCCTTGCCCAGCGCCTTGCCACCGGTCGCGCTACTGGTTGCTGCGGAAAGGCCATTCGCGGCCGTACCGGTGCCCTTGACCGAGGAGTTCGCCAGCAGGTCGGTCATGCTCAGGCCGCCGGTGGAATCGGTAACGCTCATAAAAATCGCCCCTTATCACTGACCGAGGGTCAGGACCTTCTGCATCATGGTTTTGGCGGTGTTCATCATTTCCGCGTTGGTCTGGAACGAACGACTGGCAGAAATCATGTCGGCCATTTCCTCCACCACGTTGACGTTGGGGTAATACACGTAACCCTTGGCGTCAGCCGCCGGATGGTTCGGCTCGTAGCGTGCTTCGAGGTTGCTTTGATCTTCGACTACGCCGAGTACCTGCACGCCCTGGCCTGCGGCATCCTGATTCTGGAACAGCGAATTGCTGCCACCGGACTGACCGCCCTGGAACATGGTGGCAAACACCGGGTGACGGGCACGGTAGGTCTGATCGATGCTCGAAGAGACGGTCTCGGCGTTGGCGATGTTACTGGCGACGGTGTTCAAGCGAGTGGTTTGAGCACTCATGCCGCTACCGGCAATGTTGAATACACTGGACAGAGACATGGATTACTCCCCGCGCAGGGCTGATACCAGCCCTTTGAATTTGCTGTTGAGCAGCGTGAAGCTGGCCTGGAAGTTGACCGCGTTTTGCGCGTAGTTCGACTGTTCCAGTTGGGCGTCCACGGTGTTTTGGTCAATCGACGGTTGCATCGGCGTGCGATACAGCAACGACTCCTCACCACTGCTCATACCCTGGGCTTCGATATGACGGCTATTGGTCATGTTCAAAGCAAAGGTGCCGTTCTTGTTCTTGTCGTTCTGGGCAGCCAGCACCGACGAGAAGTCCAGATCCCGAGCCTTGTAGTTCGGGGTATCGGCGTTGGCAATGTTGTTGGCCAGGACTTCGGCACGCTGAGCGCGGAAGCCCAGGGCTTGTTCGTGGATACCGAGCGCTTTATCGAAGCTGATGCTCATGTCGGAAACCTTTGGGTGACCTGATTTTTCGTAACAGGGTTATAGCAAGCCCCGTGCCAGCTTCTAAAACCCCATAAACCGGGGCTTTGCGAGCGGCGGCAAAGCGGCAATGCCAGAAAAGCGGCAACGGATTTCCGGCGCCTGCCGCTTTTCTGCCGCCTGTCCCCCCAAAGCTCCTACAAAGAAAACAAAAAAAACGGGAGCCCCTGAGGACTCCCGTTTTTTTTTCAGTACCGACGACTGGCCGATCACTTCGCCTGATAGATGATCCCCGGGCTGCACTGAACCATCTGATAATGATCCGGCAAACCGTTCAACGCTTCGGAAGCCCCCAGGAACAGATAACCGCCCGGCTTCAGCGTGCTGTGAATCCGCAGCAGAATGTCTTTCTTCACTTCGGCAGAGAAGTAGATCAATACGTTGCGGCAGAACACGATGTCGAACTTGCCGAGACTGGCGTAGCTGTCCAGCAGGTTGAACGAGCGGAACTCCACCCGACTCTTGATCGGTGCCTTGATCGCCCAACGTCCCGGCCCTTTCGGATCGAAGTAGCGTTGCAGACGCTCCGGTGAAAGACCTCGACCAATCGCCAGGCTGTCGTACTCACCGGTCTTGCAGTTGGTCAACATGGTCCCGGACAGGTCGGTGGCAACGATCTGCACCCCCATCTTCAACTGCCCCATATTGACCCGCTCGAACTCGTCGATCGACATCGACAGCGAATACGGTTCCTGCCCGGACGAGCACGCCGCCGACCAGATCCGCAGGCGCTGCCCGGGACTGGCCTTGATGGACTCAGGCAGCACTTTGTTCTTCAAGACTTCAAACGGATAGGTGTCACGAAACCAGAGGGTTTCGTTCGTCGTCATCGCGTCCACCACCATCTCGCGCAAACCACTGCGCGGTTGGGTCTGCATCCGCTGCACCAACTCACCCAAGGACTTGATGCCTTGCTGTTCCATCAGTTTGTTGAGACGGCTCGACACCAGATACTGCTTGTTCTCACCGAGCAAAATGCCACAGGCTTTTTCCAGGAAGACCCGGAACTGTTCGAAATCCAAATTACCCGTAGACAATGATGCCGCCTCTTAAATCGTATTGACCGCCAGGAGCGAAGGCCACTAGCTGATATCTGCTGCTTTGATCCGGTCGACTACCCGGGATGCCAGGTCATCAGGACGGAATTTGGCAAGGAAGTCATCGGCACCGACTTTCTTCACCATCGCCTGATTGAATACACCTGACAACGAAGTATGCAGGATGATATGGAGCTTTTGCATGCGAGGGTCGCTGCGGATCTCGCTCGTAAGGGTGTAGCCGTCCATTTCGGGCATTTCGATGTCGGAAATCATCATCAGAAACTCTTCTTCCGGCTTCTTGCCCTCATCGACCAGTTTGCGCAGGTAATCCAGCGCTTGCCGGCCGTCGTTCAACGCAACGACTTCAACCCCCACCGTCTGCAGGCAACGCGAGACCTGCTTGCGCGCCACCGACGAGTCATCGACCGTGAGCACTCGCAACGAAATCGCCTTGTGCTGGGTCTCGGCATCGATCACGCCCACCGAAATCACATCCGACGTCGGCGCAACTTCCGCCAGGACCTTTTCCACGTCGATGATTTCGACCAACTGATTGTCGACTCGAGTCACTGCGGTCAGGTAATGATCGCGACCCGTGCCCTTGGGCGGCGGATGGATTTCTTCCCAGTTCATGTTGACGATCCGCTCGACCGACCTCACCAAAAAACCCTGAGTCTTGGTGTTGTACTCCGTGATGATCACGAAGGGATTGCTTTGATCCTGCAACCCGCCTGAGCCGGTCGCCATTGCCAGATCCAGAATCGGAATGGTTGCCCCACGAATATTCGCCACACCGCACACGACAGGACTGGACTTGGGCATCAGGGTCAGTTTGGGGCATTGCAGCACCTCCCGAACCTTGAACACGTTGATCCCGTAAAGCTGCTGGCCGTCGAGACGGAACAACAACAGCTCCAGGCGATTCTGCCCTACCAGTTGCGTGCGCTGGTTAACCGAATCCATTACACCAGCCATGCCCAGACTCCTACACCAACGCTAAGTGTGTTGCGACGCACATTCATCACTAAACGGCACGGCGCTTGCTTTTTAACTGCCATGAACACAAAAACGACATTTTCCCGACGCCTGACATCAATGTGCCGTAAATTCCTCGGCGCCCTGTCAGCCGTATGCCTGTTGAACGTTGGCAGCCCTGCCTTTGCTGACCCGGTTACCTTGCCTGATCTACTTATCGGCGTCACTCAGGGCTTTCTTGAATTCACCGTAGAAGACTATCTGGCCACCAGCCAAACCGCAGGGCGCTACGAAATCGAAGTCAACAAGCTCGACCCGCGCATGCACATGCCGGCGTGCGACAGGGAATTGACAGCGACATTGGAGAGCCCCGCGATACCTCTGGGCCGGGTTACGGTGAAAGTCCGTTGCGATGGCGTCTCCCCCTGGACAGTCTTCGTACCCGCTCAAGTCCGCCTGTTTCGCGAGGTCGTCACGACCACCCGCCCCCTCAAACGAGCCGGAATCATCGACCCTTCGGATGTCATGTTGCGTGAGCGCGATATCAGCCTGATCAATCAGGGATATCTGACAAACGTCGATCAAGCCATCGGACAAAAACTTGTCCGACCAATGGTCAGCGATCAAGTGATTACGCTTGTTCATCTGGAGCAGGCAGAAGTCGTGCGCAAGGGTGATCAGGTGGTCATCACCGCCCGCAGCGGCACGCTCAGCGTGCGGATGCCGGGTGAAGCGCTGTCCAATGGCGGCCTTAACGAACAGATCAGAGTCAAAAACCTCAACTCCCAACGGGTCATCAAGGCGCAAGTCATGGCCCCGGGGCAGGTGGAAGTCTCCATGTAGATAACTGGCGCACAACCGTCCTGTTCCCTAAACTGTGCCTCACGCAGGGCAAATACCGACGCGCCCGGGCTCATCGACTATTGAGCCTAAAGTTTTCCCGGGCATGGCCGAAAACATGGCAAGCGTCCAAATTCCCAGAGGTTTTTTTATCATGGTCATCGATTTCAGCCGTTTAAACAGCTCTCCCACGCTCGCAAGCAGCACGCGGACCAGCGTCAGCAAGGACACCGGCGATGCCGGCAAATCCGCGCCGCTGAGCACCTCGACCGAACAGGTCGGTGCCACCCAAAGCGGGGAATCGGTACACCTCAGCAATGAGGCTCAACAGTTGCAGAAGATCACTGACAAGCTGCACGATCAGCCTGCCGTCGACAACGCCCGCGTGGCCGAGTTGAAAGCAGCGATTGCCGATGGCAGCTATAAGGTCGACAGCAACCGTGTAGCCAGCAAACTGCTTAATTTCGAAGCCCAGCGCTAGCCAAAGGCCTGCGCCAGGCTTTTGGACGCTTAAAACCCAAGGCCAGCCATGCACGACACTCATTTACTGCAACTGATCACCGATGACCTCGCTCCAGCGCAACAATTGCTGGAGCTGCTGAAGACCGAATCCCTCGCCCTGCACGGCCGTGACATGCCGCTGCTCGAAGAGATTCTGGCGCAGAAACAGGGGTTGATCATTCTGCTGGAACAGCATGGCCGCAAACGCAGCGAACTTCTCGCGAGCCTGAATCTGCCTGCCAACCGCGCAGGCCTGGAGCAGTTCGCCGCCCACTCAAGTATCGGCGATCAGTTGCTGACCCAAAGCGACGCCCTGACCCAACTGCTTGCAGATTGCCAAACCGCCAACGAGCTCAACGGCCGCTCGATCCAGGTGCAACAAGCCACCACCGCCAATCAGTTGAAAATCCTCAACGGTGGCGAGTCTCCGACCCTTTATGACGCTCGCGGATCAACCGCAATGCTGGTGAAACCCCGCGCGCTCAGTCAGGCTTGAACTCATAAATAAGCGTGCTCTATCAAGGCACGAAACATGCTGGCAGAATGCTAGCTCTTGCGTGTGATCGTATTCTGTCTGGAGATTGATAAACCGTGTTCAACGCCTCAAGCGCGGAAGATGCTCCGCAGCCACCCAAGGTGCTCAGCACCCCGCTGGAAATCACCGGCAACCTGCGGATGCTGCAAGAGAGCCATGATCCCCTGATCATCACGTTCCATGAACGCAGCCAGCGATTTCAGAGCTACCTGATCGATATCGATCGCGACAGCAACATGATCGCCCTGGACGAAATGATCCCCCGCGATGGTGAACGCTTCCTGCTTGCCGGCGAAGCTTTTCGGGTTGAAGGCTTTCATGAAGGCGTACGTATTGCTTGGGAAAGCAACGGCACACTGACCATCGACGAGTCCAACGGTGGCCGCTGCTACCGTGGCACGCTGCCCGATGAAGTGGTTTACCACCAGCGTCGCAATGCGTTTCGCGCAGCCTTGAAACTGGCACAACTGGTAAACATCGAACTCGGTGGCGAAAAGCTCAAGACGCCTGTCAGCGGTAAACTGCTGGATATCTCGGCGACGGGTTGCAAGCTGCGCTTTGATGGCGACATCACCAGCGGACTTCAATTGGGTCAGGTCTATGAACGCTTCATCGCCGCCCTGCCCTTCGGCAGCATGACCGCACCGGTCGAGCTGCGTTATCTGCATCACGAAGAGAAAATCGACACCACTTTCGCCGGCGTACGCTTTCACAACATGAGCGGACTGGTGCAGCGTCAGGTCGAGCGCTTCGTCTATCAGTTGCAACGCGAAGCGCGCCGCTTCGACAAAGACGACATCTGATCCAGACGCTTGAAAAAACGGGCAGTCCCTTGCGGTGACTGCCCGTTTTTTTTGCCCTAAGGCCTGGCCTCGGTAAAGCTTTTCGGGCGCTCCGCCCCCGGATCATCAGTCTGTTCATCAGCGCTGTCGGTGTCCTGAGCTTCGGACTTTGCATCCTGCTCAGGATCCAGATCAGGGCTCGCGCCATTTTGCATCTGGTCATGCACGACCTGCTCATCGACCCGCGGGTCGAGAGCTGCCACCAGTGGCGAACTCGACATGCTGTCCGGCATCGCCACGTGATGCAGCGGCGCGTCTTCCACCTGATGCAGATTGGTCACCGCTTTCGGCCGGATGCGCCATACCAGCACCACTGCGAAGAAACTGAAGAACGCGTACAGCATCTGACTGCCGAACAACTTCATCAGCACACCCGCCACCAGCGGACCGATGCTCGCCCCCACACCGTAGGTCACCAGCAACATGGCGGTCAGCGATACCCGCCGATCACCCTCGACGTGGTCGTTGGAAAACGCCACCGCCAACGGGTACAGACAGAACTGCACCAGCGAGCAGGCGAAGCCAGCGATAAACAGCACCTCAAGCGGCACCTGCGGCATGATCGCCAACGGCAACGCTGCCAGCGCCAGGCAAAAGGCAAAACTGCGAATCAGCAGCGCCCGATCATAACGATCCGACAACCAGCCCAGTGGCCACTGCACCAGCAACCCGGCAAAAATGCAGCTACCCATGAACAGACCGACCTGCTCAGTGGAAAGCCCTTGCTGGGACGCGTACAACGGCGCCAGACCATAGAACGAACCGACGATCAGGCCAGCGCCGAGCACCGTACTGAGAGACTGCGGAACCCGCTTCATGAAAAAGCGCGGCTCCATCGGCGCCGGGTGCAAGGGCGCCGGGTGAATCCGCCGCGTCAGCGCGACCGGCACCAGGCACAGCGCAAAACACAACGCCACCAGCATCAGCAATTCCAGCCCCAGGGACGGGTGCATGACCAGAATCAACTGGCCCAGCACCAGCCCCAGGTACGAAGCGATCATGTAGCCGCTGAACACCAGCCCGCGCTGCTTGGCTTCGGCCTGCTCGTTCAGCCAGCTCTCGATGACCATGTATTGGCACATCATGCCCAGACCAACGACCATCCGCAGCACCAGCCAGGCCGGTAGCCAATCGATCAGACCGTGCCCCAGCACCGCCGCACCGACGATCCCGGCACAGGCCGAGTAGGCCCGGATATGACCGACCCGTGCGATCAACCGGTGACCGATTTTTCCGCCCAGCACCAGGCCGAAATAGTTAGCCGCCATCAGCGCCCCGACCCACAGACTGTCGACATGGTCCGCTGCCAGGCGCAAGCCCAGGTAAGTACTGAGGAGGCCCGAGCCGATCAACATCATCAGCGAGGCGAAATAAAGCGCTCGAAAGGATTTCAGGATTTGGCGCATCGGCGTTCCGAGCGGCTCCTTGCAGTGAGTACCGGGCTACCGACAACGATAGCCCGACAGCGACGAATCGGTTAGGCCTGGGCGGCCAAAACACGCCGCTCCCAGGGAGTGATTTCATCAAGAAAACTGCTCAACTCCATGGTCTTCGAAGCGATGTAGCCTTCGATGAACTCCTTGCCAAACAGTTCCTTCGCCAATTGGCTACGTGTCAGACGCTCAAGAGCAGCATGCAAGGTACACGGCAACGACAAACTGTCCGGCACTTCAAACTGGCCTTGAATGGCCGGCGTCGGCTCCAGTTCGTTTTCAATGCCATACAACCCGGCCGCCAGACTGGCGGCAATCGCCAGATACGGGTTGGCATCGGCGCCCGGTAGACGATTCTCGACCCGACGCGCTTCTGGCGAGCTGGCTGGAATCCGCAAACCCGCCGCCCGATTGTCATAAGACCAACAGGCATTATTCGGCGATGCGTAAGGATGGCACAGACGCTGGTAAGAGTTCACGTTCGGCGCAAACAACGCCGTGAAATCTGCCATCCCTGCCTGCTGGCCACCGATGAAATGACGGAAGATTGCAGTCGGCTGTCCAGCGTCATCGCTGAACACATTTCGGTCCGTACCCGCCTCGACGATGCTCTGGTGAATGTGCATCGAACTGCCCGGCGTATGCGCCAGTGGCTTGGCCATGCAGACCACGGTCAGGTGGTGCTTGAGCGCGACTTCCTTGAGTAGATGCTTGAACAGGAATGTCTGGTCGGCCAGCAGCAGTGGATCACCGTGCAGCAGATTGATTTCAAACTGGCTGACGCCCATCTCGTGCATGAAGGTATCGCGCGGCAAACCCAGGGCTGCCATGCATTCGTAGACTTCATTGAAGAACGGGCGCAAACCGTTGTTGGAGCTGACACTGAATGCCGAATGACCTTCCTCGCGACGTCCGTCCAGTCCAACCGGCGGCTGGAAAGGTTGGGTCGGGTCGGTGTTCGGTGCAAAAACAAAGAACTCCATCTCGGTTGCCACCACGGGCGCCAAACCGCGAGCGGCATAACGGGCGATCACCGCTTTCAACTGACCGCGAGTCGAGAGACGCGAGCTTTCCCCGCTCAACTCATCGGCATCGCAAATGGCCAACGCGCGGGGCTGCTTGCTCCAGGGCAAACGGTGAATTTGTTTCGGATCGGCATTGAGCGCCAGGTCGCCGTCGTCACTGCCGTAAAATCGTGCCGGCGGATAACCGCCCATGATGCATTGCAGCAGCACGCCACGCGCCATTTGCAAACGCCGTCCCTCAAGGAATCCTTCTGCGGTCATGACCTTGCCACGCGGCACGCCATTGAGATCCGGGGTGACGCATTCAATCTCATCAATACCCGTCAATCGTTGTGCGAGTGAACGCTGACCATCGGTCGTCATGACTCTATCCTTGAAGTTGTGCAAGCCGCGAACGGCGACATGTACAAAATAGGCACCAGCTGTTCGGAATATCAAGCACCGGGACATAAAAATGTCCTACAAAAATGCTGCGTGCCGTGGCGGATATCAGGGCAGGTAGAGATTGAACAACCCGCCTCCCAACGGGCCGCCATTACGGATTTCAGTGCGCCCGTGCACGCCACTGCGCTGGTGCAGTTGTGCAATACGCGCAGCGAAGTACAGACCCAGGCCGGTGCTGCCACTGGCCGGATTGATGCCCTGTACGTAATCCGCCTGACGCTCGATCATCTGGTCCGGGAAACCCTCGCCGTCGTCATTGATCGACAACAGCAACTGCCCGGTTTCCTCACCGATGCTGATCAATAGCGAATGCCGGGCATGACGAATGGCATTGTTGATCGCATTGGCCAATACCGTTCCAATCAGCTCCCGGTCGAAGAATCCGAGAGGGCTCAAGGGATCGATCTCATAAGTCACGACAATGCCGCGACTCTTGAACACGTCCTGATGAGCCGCCAGCTGCGCTTCGATGAAATCGTCCAGTTCGTGATAGTCCGGACGCAACGGCAACTGGTTGACGCCGAGCTTGTAGAGCCCCAGCAACTGCACCAGCATGCCGTTCAGATGAGCGAACTCATAGTCGATCACGCCCTGCTCGGCAGTGTGCTGCTGAGCCGCAGGCAAGCGCGCAAGCCACTGTCCGTGGGCCTGCATCAGCAACGCCAGGGAGTTCTTCATGTCGTGTACGGTGGAGGCGATCACCGTGGAAAAGTCGAGCCCCTCGTCAACATCATTCATTCGCCAAACGCCTTGCTTCGCAGCTTCTGATAACGCGGATAACGCGCATCGCTCTCGGGCATCATGCCCACCATTTTCAGGCACGTACGGCACTCTTCCAGCAGCGCTGAATCGAGGCTTGCATCAGCCCCGTGCAACAGCGATTGCGCCATGTTGAGGGCAATACTGATGTTCTTCGGTTGCAACAACAGTGCACCGCGGAAAAGCTCCCGCGCCTCGGGCAACGCGCCCGCCTTGTAACTGCGCACGCCCTGGCGGTTGAGATCTGCCGCCGCGTTGCCGGAGTTGAGAATCGCCGGGTCGTCGGTCTGCTGGGCAATGCCTTGCATCACCACCGGGTCGTCGCCGTAAATCTCGGCGCAGTTTTTCAACATCGAATTACCGGCGTCAGCCTGCCCCAGCATCTTCAACTGCTTGGCGACCAGCAACGCCGCTTCGGCGCTCATGAACTGCTCCATGCCATCGAGACGGGCCAGTGCTTGCTCCGTCAGCTTCTCAGCGGTTTCGGCATCGTTGAGCAGCAGACTGGTGGCTTTCATCAAGCGCGCTCGGATCTGCAGCCCCGGATCGTTGATGTTTTCCTTGGCGACGGCACTCAGGGTCTGGTTGATCTCCAGTCGAGTGCGGGTATCCAGGCCTTTTTCACTGCCTTTACTGATGAGCGCATGAGCCAGGCCAAGATTGCTTTCTGGGTCCTTGAAACGTGACTGCGCCCCCTGGGAGACCGCTTGACGATAGGCTTTCGCCGCACCTTCGAAGTCTTCGTTGGTCATCGCCAACTTGCCCAACAACGATTGCCTGCGCACCGCCAATGGCGACAGGCGAACAGCCTCTTCCAGCACATTCTGCGCAGCCTTGGTGTCGCCTTCGGCGACCAGCACATCGGCCAGTCCGTCATACAACGCCGGCATCATCGGGAAAGCCTTTAGCGCCTTTTCGTAGACAGCTTTTGCCTGAGCGATCTGGCCACGCTTGAACATCAATCGCCCCAGACCGACATAGGCCCAAGGCAATGGACGATCCGCCAGAATGCTGTTGTACAAGCGCTCCAGCACCTCATTCTGATTCATGTCGCGCAACGCATCGGCACGGTAACGCAGGCACAGCGGCGAATAGCGCGGGTCCTGCTTGCACAGCTCGATACAGGCATTCAGGACTTCAACCGGCTTACCCCGATCCAGAGCCTGCAGAATCGGTTTGAGCAACGTCTTGCGCTGCTCCAGTCGCTCCAGCCGCTGGGCCAGGCCAGCGCGGTTGAAAGGCTTGGTCAGATACGCATCCGGCTCATGCTCGAGCGCACTGAGCACCATCGCCTGACTGCTCTCGGCGGTGACCATCAGAAACACGCTTTCATGGCTGATCAGCTTCTCGACCATCAGGTCTTCAAGCACCTGCTGACCGTTCTTCTTGCCATCGCCTAGGTGATAATCCTGCAAGATGAAGTCGTAGCGCTTCTGCGCACACATGCGCAGCGCCACCTCACCCGTGTCGGCAGTGTCGACATCCTTGACACCCAACTCACGCAACATCGACCTGACCGAACTACGGAAATCCGAGAAATCATCGACGATCAAAAAGCTTTTTTGGTGGTACGCCAGCATCGAAGATTCCAGGCAATTAAGAAGATGAACCCAAAGACAAATGCAGGGACCAGCTCAACTTCGCCGCCCATAGGGGCGTCGCGCAGGACAACGGCCCATCGGGTTATCGGCCAGTTGTGGCGTTCCCTTATAGGTGTTGGCAAACAATTGTGGGTTTAGTCGGAGCGTTGCAAATAAGCCGTGGAAAAGTCTCAAAAAAGCCCCACCAGGTGATTCTGAACGGGGCTGTTTCGATATCGTTTTAGTAATGCAGATAGTCCACAGTGGCTCAATGCGCGATGGTCAGCTTGCCGAAATGCCGCCCACAACCTACCAAGAGCCTCCCCAGGAATTCCGAATAAGGCCGGTGAACTCTTTGAGTGTCGCGCTTGCCTTTAATGGGCAAAGTAGTTGTGGCAAGAGAACACCGCATGTCGCGCACGAGGGAGCCGTCAGGTAGTCGGTGTAATTCGGGTTACTCCCTGCGGGGTCGTACAGCACCTCCGACATTGTCCAAGGCCGGGGTAGCGAGAGACGAATAGCATAATGAACAAGCTTGGGTGCGGCGCATCGACCAGCAATGGGTGCATTCTGCACAGTGCATGAGCGAATGAAGCTCGCCGCCAGAGGGAGACCGCCAAATGACCTGCTGCCGTCATCCGGGATGTTTCCCGCTATCACCAGTGCTGGAAGGAAGCGCTTGTGATGGCCTGTGAGAGCTCCTCGGAAGGCGTTGTAGCCTGGTGTTCCATCAGCCGGCGAACAGGCGGCAACCCATTGCCCATCGTTTGAGCGAAGGACTCCGAGCATCATAGTTGGCCCGCCGATGATACAGTCGACGATCGTTCGCGCTACCTCGTAGACCTGTTGCGTCTCGTAAATGGGATGCTTTCCGCCACACGATCCGCAGGGCACATCATCTCCATAGGCCTGCCCAGTATAAGTGTCGCCCGCATCACTACCGGCGAGGCTGCGATGCACCCTCACGCCTTTCTTTCCTTGATGAATCATCGCGAACCGTCCATGCGCAACGCTAGTGGATATCGGTAAGTGTAGTGATCCAATGCAATCCAGAGTCACCCTGCAAAAGCGTAGCCCTCACAGGGCGCGGGGGCGACCATCTCGTTACACAGTCGAGTCGACCAGCAGTTCACGCAAAGACGAAGCACCGCTGGCAGCCGCAGTACCGTGTCGATGTTGCAGGAAGACGGCGAGCAATTCGGACGGTTCAGGGGCTTAGCCTGACGCAGGAGCAGGAGTCAGTCAGCAAACAACCAGGCTCACAAACCTGCAAACAAGCGATGCTCGAGCAACCCGACACTCCGATATATTGCGGGAGTTTGTTGTACCGGCCCCAATCACGGCTGGTGTGGCGCCAGCCCGCGCCGAGAAAAAACTTAACGTCGTGTCCGGGATTAGTTGACCACTACAGATCTCAAATCTGCCCCTTCTGGATTTCAAATCCGAAAGTGGGGATGGTCCAAAACTGGGTCATCGTCGGTGTGCTCAAATCTGAGCACATCAGGTGCTGGGACGTGAAGCAGGCAAAAAGCAATCGCTGCTATCGGCCCTTAGCTCGTTACAGGTAATTCACGATGAACGTTACTTCGGTGTTCGCGGTGCCGGCTTCCAGTTTGCTGCCGGCCAGGCGGTAGTAAGCGGCGGACAGCGGTATGTTGAAGCTTGTGCCTGTGGTGTTGAACCCGTCGAACGGGTAGGTAGTGTCCAGCGCGATAGGTTGTCCTGCCTCGTTCATCAGTTGCAGACCGATGCCTTTGGCCGTCGAGCCGGCGCTCAGTGCGACGATGCCCTTTTGCGCGTCGATGACCTGGGTGGTGGCCTTAAGTGAATAGGTCACCTTTTTGATACCGCGCTGGCATTGGTTCAAGGCGAGGTTGAATTTGATCGTCCGAGGGGTATCGCCGCTCTTGTTGAATTCGTCCAGGCGATAGTCGTCGCCCATTTGAACCGACACTGCCGGGGTCTGGCAGGAGGCCGTATTTAGGATAATGGGATTGATCAGATAAAATTTGTTAAACACTGCGCTACCGGCTTGGTATTGGCCCAGATAGCCAGCGGGAACACTGTTTTCCGATGCCAATTCACTCGACTTGATGATTTCAAGTCGGTAATTAGTGGCGGGCACACTCCAGTTTCCGTTAGAAAGGTCCATGCGCGCCGCCTCTAGGTACCCTATGTCGTCGCCTATTCGGAATGAGAGCCCAGTTTTACCCAAAGGAAAGGTACTGCCGCTGGTCACGCTACCCCCCAGTGCCGGGTTCAGGACAAAGCCATAGAGTGTCGGGGCGCCACAATTGAACCGCTGATACTCCGCGCTAATGATCTCCTGGTAAATAACAGTGCCGATGGGTGCATCCTGAGGGACTGTCAGGCCTTCCGTCAGTTTGCTCCCGTAGTTCATGGTGATGGTCTTGTAGCCGCTGTAGAAGTGGCAGTCCGCAGGTGCTTCCGATGAAAATACAATCGCCATTACGGCAGCGACGCTCAGCAGAGGGCGCAGTCGGCTCTGCATTCTTGAAAGTTTCATATTGATATCGATACAGAATAGC
This sequence comes from Pseudomonas sp. GW822-FHT04C11, assembly GCF_058800905.1. NCBI lineage: Bacteria > Pseudomonadati > Pseudomonadota > Gammaproteobacteria > Pseudomonadales > Pseudomonadaceae > Pseudomonas > Pseudomonas sp. GW822-FHT04C11. The sequence continues at coordinate 33,206 of NZ_JBXAMS010000005.1, forward strand.
GGGGCGATCATCTTATGGGATCTCTAAAGGCCGTGCACATAAGACACTTCTTAAAACGTCGAACGCTGCAATCCTAATCCCCTCAAATCTGAGTGCATTACCGCGCGCTTAACTACTTTGCATCCAGGCAATATACCCACCGATACCTCCTAAGGCAGACCAAGTGATCTACCATTGAATGGAGTAGCAGATGAATATCGCGAAAATAGGGAAATCGGCGAAACATTTCGCCTATCTCGTGCTTCGAATTGGCCGACTCCGCAAAAGTGTGGAGTCGTCCTCCACTCATAACGTTAACCCACCGTTATCTAACGTTAGCCAGGCCTGACAGCAGGCTGGAGCAGGTGGTAAATGTGACGATGGCTCACATTTGAGCCATCCGGAGCAAAGTGGGATTTCCTCACTTTGCCCTAACTACCTACCCGGAAACAGGGAATCTAAGTGCGTCACAACGGCGGCTTGTGATACGGGAAAATCCCGCATCTACCGGGTGCCGTTCGGAATAACACCCTCCCAGTTGCATCCCGGCTGGTTTTACGAGCAGATCGTAAAACCCCTTTGGCGAAAGGGCGAACTACCTAGGATTTCTCTGTGGTTCGAAAATCCCACCGATCAGGGGTACTTCCCCAGCGGGGGATCATCCAGATTCGGCTGCATCAGCCTGGCCGAGATCACACGAATATCCGTGGCATCTTTTCCGCGACACGTTTTCAGAATTCGCGAAACGTGTCGCGATACCTGCCCTACCGAAATGGGAGGTCAGGTCGTTGTCCGGAAATCGGACTTCAAGCCAATTCCCACCAACGGTGGATATTCCTCAAATTGAGGATTAGCCCCTGCTCGATCCTGCATCGGATTCATCCCCCACTGGGGGTTGGATGGATTTGAGATCCGACCAACTTCCTCAGGTTGAAGGTGGACGACTGAGCCGAAAACTCGGCCCTGTATCACTTTGCCTACCTCTGACTTACTGCAACAAAAACGCCCTCCTCGATCCGCTGCAAACCAACTATTTCAGTCCCATTTAATCCGGTTACGTGTAGCACTTTATGTGCACCCTAACTGATACAGGCACCAATCATGTTCATCCGCGCATACCTCCGAGCATCGACCGAAGAGCAGGACGCCAGCCGCGCCCGGAAATCGCTCGAGCAGTTCGCCAGCGATCACAACAAGGTCATTGCAAGTGTGTACCTGGAGAATGCCAGCGGCGCGACCGCAGACCGGCCTGAGCTGCTGCGTCTGCTCAAAGATGCGCGTAAGGGTGATGTGTTGCTGGTGGAGTCGATAGACCGCCTCTCACGCCTTCCTGTGGAGGACTGGCAGAAGCTCAAGGCTGCGATTGACTCCAAGGGGCTGCGAATCGTCGCGCTCGACCTGCCAACGAGCCACCAGGGGATGCAGGACACCAAAGGCGACGAGTTCACCGGGCGGATGCTGGGAGCGATCAACTCAATGTTGGTGGAAATGATGGCCGCCATCGCCCGCAAGGATTACGAGCAGCGCCGTGAGCGCCAGGCGCAGGGCATCGAGAAGGCCAAGGCCGCCGGAAAGTACCAGGGCCGGCCGGTGGACGCCGATCTGCACAAGCGCGTGACTGAGTTGCTCGCTGCGGGCCTGGGCATCCGAGCGACGGCACGGCACGCAAGCTGCTCGACCACTACCGTCCTTAGGATCAGGGATCAGATCGCCTTAGTCTAAAAAGCAAAATTGGACGATCACAAATAAATGCTTTTGGCTTTGCCTTGGCGTGCGACAGAAAATACACATATTCTCAAAGCCGCACTCGGCAAGTGCTGTCGAGCCATCTTCCCCAACCTTGCGGAAAAAAGAATGGAAGCAAACTGGGTTTTCGGAATCGGTACGATCGTTGCCACGTTGCTTGGGCCGATCCTAGCGGTTCAAGCACAGAAGTATCTTGAGCGCGTGAATGAGTCCAGAAACCAAAAAAACTGGATATTTAGCACGTTGATGGCAACTCGAGCCGCAAGGCTCTCACCCGATCATGTTCGAGCGTTGAATATGATTGATCTTGCGTTCAACGGAGGCCGCTCAAACCGCCGGAAGGCCTCAGAAACAGACGTTTTGGATACCTGGCGTGACTACCTGGAGCACCTTACGTCGACGGTAAACGAGGACAACGCGGAAAGGTGGGTCGAGAAGCAGCAAGAGCTTTTGATTTTAATGTTGAGTGCAATGGCCACGGATCTAAATCTTCGGTATGACCGGGTCCTTCTACGAAACGGAGCCTACATTCCAAAGGGCCATACAGATCTTGAACTCGACCAGCAAAAGCTAAGGCACTATGCAATTGAAGTCCTGTCCGGGCAGCAACCGATTAGCATGAACGTGACCGGTTTCCCTTTTAGTGAGGAAATGACAAATTCCCAGCTAAAGTTGCAGGAAGGTCTCTCTGATGTTCTTGCTGGGCAAGGTCACCTGAAAATTCGAATAGAGCCCGGAAGCACAGCGGAGACTGACGAGAAGGCTCCCGCCTAACTTGTTGTCAGCTCGTCGGCCGGCAAAGGTTGATCAATTGTCGTTAACTAAAAAGCCCCATCAGATTGATTCTGAGTGGGGCTTATTTTTGGCCTGCTGCTGCCACCCTGCTGTCACGGAGAAATGAAGCTGTCAGGAGAATGGCTTGAAAGGCCTGAATTATATGGTGTCCCAGGGCAGGTTCGAACTGCCAACCTTCCCCTTAGGAGGGGGATGCTCTATCCAATTGAGCTACTGAGACACATGCCGGCCGCAAGGACATGCGGCGCGATGGACGGCGTGCATGTTAACGGGCAGGCCCGGTTTTGTCATGTCGTCTGTAAGGCTTATTAAGTGTAGGCAAACACCAGCTTCGATCACGGGCTTAGATTCGATCGGCTTTTGCGCTGATACCCTCTTGCACCAATAGAGCCAGCAAATTGTCGACGGCAGTGGAAAGCTCGCCAGAATTGTCCAACCGAAAGATCCCTTCCGGATCTTCCTGAGCGGCGTCCATTAAAAACAGAGCATTGCGCTCAAGTCGGGCTTCGATTTCCTCAGCGCTCTCGCGCCCTCGCCGCTCAAGACGCTTGCGCAGGGCATCGGTTTTTACCGTCAGCACTATGGGCAACAACGACGGATAACGTGCCATGGCTTCAGACAAATGCCCTCTTGAGCCGTTGATCAGTACATGGCGACCGTCACTTAACCAGCTATCGATCTCTGCCGGAATGCCGTAATCCAGCCCATTGGCCCGCCAGCACAGTGCAAAACCGCCTTCGTGCCTCATTTGAGCGAATTGCTCCCTGGAAACACTCAAAGCGTCTTCGCCGACCGATTCAGCCGACCGGGTAATCACCCTGCGCACCACAACGCAATCAAGGCCAAGCAAAGAGTCGCGGGCCGCATCGATCAGGCTGTCTTTGCCGGAGCCGGACGGCCCCATCAAATAAATAAGTCTGCCGTGCATCCCTATATCACCCCCCATTGCGTGCTCGCCCTAGTAAATCGGCCATTTGCCACTATTCTGTATCTTGTAAGGAACGAAGATCGTATCCGCATAGCATGCACGCTCAGGGGCGCCCAAGCACGCACCTGTCGGGCAAAGAGGACGCGGTCAGATGTACGGGCCCGGTAAGTGTTTTCAAACCAGTCCGCATTTCTGATAATTGGTGCTGGCATAACGCCTGCTTCCAGTTCAATATTTGTCACAGAATTGACGCCAATGATCTGGCAATTTTGAGGCATGATGCGGGCCTCATATCAATTCAGGTTGAACATTTGGCGACGAGGCTTGTCCTACATGACATCCTGCGGCCAATTCCGAGAACCGCTCCCCTGAACTAACCGGTTAAATATATGCGCCCATTGAAACAGGCAATTTATTCCAGCCGTACGGCTGACAAGTTCGTCGTACGTCTGCCAGACGGGATGCGTGAACGCATTGCCGAGGTGGCTCGCAATCATCACCGCAGCATGAATTCCGAGATCATCGCCCGTCTTGAGCAGAGTCTTATTCAGGAAGGCGCGCTGGGCGAAGAATTGAGCATGCGCCTGGACAGCCCCGAGCTGTCATTGCACGAACGCGAACTGCTTCAACGTTTCCGTCAACTCTCCCACCGCCAGCAAAACGCACTGGTTTCGCTGATTGCCCACGACGCTGAAATGGCCGCAGACGCCTCCTGATTGCATCCCGTAAGCTCTAGCCAGCCATGTGCTGGCTTTTTTTTGCCTGAAATTCAGCCAATCACCTACTCAACGGCAAGCTCAGTTGCCATCGACATAACGCTAATAGATTGAAAAATGAAGGTGCGCGGCCTGCTGGCTTGAGCAAGACCGCACACTAGAAACTCAGAGCAGGAAGATTGTCGCCAGCCCGAGGAAGATGAAGAAGCCACCGCTGTCGGTCATGGCCGTAATCATGACACTCGCGCCCATCGCCGGGTCGCGCCCAAAGCGCGCCAGGGTCATCGGAATCAAAACCCCCATCAACGCCGCCAGCAACAGGTTCAAGGTCATGGCCGCAGTCATCACCACGCCCAGCGACCAACTGCCGTACAGCAGGTAGGCCACCACGCCGATTACCCCACCCCAGACCAGGCCATTGATCAAACCAACCGCCAGCTCCTTGCGCATGAGACGCGAGGTATTACCGGTACTGACCTGATCAAGCGCCATCGCACGAACGATCATGGTAATCGTCTGGTTGCCGGAGTTACCGCCAATACCGGCAACGATCGGCATCAACGCTGCCAGAGCCACCAGCTTCTCGATAGAACCTTCGAACAAACCGATTACCCGCGATGCAACAAATGCGGTAATCAGGTTGATCGCCAGCCAGGCCCAGCGGTTGCGCAAGGATTTCCAGACTGACGCGAAAATATCTTCCTCTTCACGCAGACCCGCCATGTTGAGAACTTCGCTTTCGCTCTCTTCACGAATCAGGTCGACCATCTCGTCGATGGTCAGACGACCAATGAGTTTGTCGTTCTTGTCGACCACCGGGGCCGAAATCAAGTCGTAACGTTCAAAAGCCTGTGCGGCATCGTAGGCGTCTTCATCCGGGTGAAAACTCACCGGATCGCTGGCCATGACTTCCGAAACCTGCTTGTCTGGATCGTTGACCAGCAGTCGCTTGATTGGCAGCACACCCTTGAGCACGCCATCGTAGTCAACCACGAACAGCTTGTCGGTATGGCCTGGCAGCTCTTTGAGGCGACGCAAGTAACGCAGAACCACTTCAAGACTGACATCCTCGCGGATCGTCACCATCTCGAAGTCCATCAATGCACCGACCTGTTCCTCGTCATAGGACAACGCGGAGCGAACGCGCTCACGCTGTTGGCTATCAAGGGTTTCCATCAGCTCGTGGACGACGTCTCGCGGCAGCTCGGGGGCCAGGTCAGCAAGTTCGTCGGCGTCCATCTCCTTGGCCGCCGCCAGGAGCTCGTGATCGTCCATGTCGGCGATCAGGGTTTCACGAACCGAGTCGGATACTTCAAGCAGAATGTCGCCGTCGCGCTCGGCCTTGACCAACTGCCAGACAGTCAGACGCTCGGCAAGCGGCAAGGCTTCAAGAATGTAGGCAACGTCGGCGGAGTGCAGATCATCGAGCTTGCGTTGCAACTCGACGAGGTTTTGCCGGTGGACCAGGTTCTCGACCAGGTCGTGATGATGACCTTCCTGGCGATGAGTCAGGTCTTCGACCACTCGCTGGCGATGCAGCAGCTCAACAACTTGAGCAAGGCGGTCTTGCAGGCTTTCTTGCGTTTTCTTTACTTCAACTTCGGTCATAGGCGAACTCCACTCCCAGCAGCGGGGCACGCCGGAAGGATCAATCAGTCAATTCATGATTGGTAAAACGGGGTACTGAGCAACTACTGGGTAAGTCCATGGAGGTATTCCACAAGCCCCGGCGGGGCTGACGGGCGCAATCATACACCGCATGAGGGTTTTAAACGTTAAAAAAACCAGCCTGAAACAAGCGCTTGCGAGATAAACCCGAGCGCTGTCCGCGTCCCTGAAACTGCGACGACTCATCCTGAAAAGAAAACACACCCCCACTGAGAAATGTACTGACTACCCTTGATCGTGACCGTCATGGAGGACGCCCAATGCCCAGGAAAACACTCACAACCCTGTTGATCACCCTGCTCTGCCCGCCTCTACAGGCCACTGCAATGACTGTGCATCGATGTGAAGACGCTGAGGGCCGCATCACTTACACGACGCTGAGCTGCCCTCCTGGAGAGGCACTGTCGCGACAGAACATTTACAACCCAAGCGTTTTCAAATTCGAGGCAATACTCCCCGGCGCCAACCACCAGGAAACATCAGGAATTAAAAGCACACAGAGAGATCCGGTCGTTATCGGCCAAATGAATGACAAATGCGCAAACGTGCTCAGCGCCAAGGAGCGTCGCGAAGCGATCATCAATCAGCGGATCGTTCCCGGCATGAGCCAGCAGGACGTTGAAAGTGCGCTAGGTAAACCTGACAAGGTCAGCATTCGAAACGCGACGACGAATTATCGCTACGACAGCAAGAAAGGTCGAAGCGCGCAAATCGTGTTCGATGAGAAGGGATGCGTAAAAGGCAAATCCCAGACAGCAAAAAGCCCGCGTTAGACGCAGGCTTTTTGGTGTTTGTGGTGCACTCGACAGGATTCGAACCTGTGACCGCTCGGTTCGTAGCCGAGTACTCTATCCAGCTGAGCTACGAGTGCAATTTGTGTTTTTAGACCAGATCACAACTGGTTGAAGCCAGGTTACTTGCATTACTGCAAACAACCCTTAAATGGTGCACTCGACAGGATTCGAACCTGTGACCGCTCGGTTCGTAGCCGAGTACTCTATCCAGCTGAGCTACGAGTGCATTTGTTGCCGCGCATTATAGGCCGTTAAATCTTTTTGTAAAGCACTTTTTCTAGTAATTTCAACAACTTACCGAAGAAGCCAGATTACAACGTACTAAATAAATAATGGCGGAGAACGGGGGATTCGAACCCCCGACACCCTTTTGAGGTGTACTCCCTTAGCAGGGGAGCGCCTTCGGCCACTCGGCCAGCTCTCCGCAACACGGGGCGTATCTTAACCAACCTTTTCCCCGTTTGCAAACATAAAAAACGATAAAAATTAATGGCTTGGTTCGTCGTCCTTCTCTTTCTTGATCCGCAGGTAGATTTCCTCACGGTGAACAGCCACCTCTTTAGGCGCGTTAACGCCAATACGCACTTGATTTCCTTTGACGCCGAGCACGGTCACAGTGATTTCGCCATCACCAATAATCAGGCTTTCTGCGCACCGACGAGTCAGAATCAGCATACCTTTCTCCTCACGCATTTCATTTCAGGGACAACAGTCTGCAAAAAAAAGGCGTTCGACCTACAACCGGAACGATCGTAGCCCTACACGCCTAAGTATTGACCAGCACGAGCAAAAGAACAGATTTCAGTCGCGCCACTCAAAAAACAAAGGGCGCGGTCAGACCGCGCCCTTAGCGGAGCATCACTCGCCCTGGCGGGCCGGTGCGTCCAGTTCGAAAGCTGTGTGCAGAGCGCGCACAGCCAATTCCAGGTACTTCTCTTCGATCACTACGGAAACCTTGATTTCCGAAGTCGAGATCATCTGGATGTTGATGGTTTCTTTAGCCAGAGCCTCGAACATGCGGCTGGCAACGCCTGCGTGAGAACGCATGCCAACGCCGACGATCGACACCTTGGCGATCTTGGTGTCGCCAACGACTTCACGGGCACCGATCTCGCGAGCGGTGTTCTCCAGCACGGTCTGCGCCGCCTGGTAGTCGTTGCGGTGCACAGTGAAGGTGAAGTCGGTGGTGTTATCGTGCGCAACGTTCTGCACGATCATGTCGACTTCGATGTTCGCGGCGCTGATCGGGCCGAGAATCTTGAAGGCCACGCCCGGGGTGTCTGGCACGCCACGGATGGTCAGCTTGGCTTCATCGCGGTTAAAAGCGATGCCGGAAATGATCGGCTGTTCCATGGATTCCTCTTCATCAATAGTAATGAGGGTACCCGGACCCTCCTTGAAGCTGTGCAGTACGCGCAGCGGAACGTTGTACTTACCGGCGAACTCGACCGCGCGGATCTGCAACACCTTGGAACCGAGGCTGGCCATTTCCAGCATCTCTTCAAAGGTGATCTTGTCCAGACGCTGAGCCACGGACACCACGCGCGGGTCGGTGGTGTAGACGCCGTCGACATCCGTGTAGATCTGGCATTCATCAGCTTTCAGGGCCGCTGCCAGCGCCACGCCGGTGGTGTCGGAACCGCCACGACCAAGGGTGGTGATGTTGCCGTGCTCGTCGACGCCCTGGAAACCGGCAACGACAACGACACGACCGGCCTTCAGGTCACCGCGAATCTTCTGGTCATCAATCTGCAAGATACGCGCTTTATTGTGCGCGCTATCCGTCAGAATCCGTACCTGGTTGCCGGTGTACGACACCGCCGGTACGCCGCGCTTGATCAGCGCCATGGCCAGCAGTGCAATCGTCACCTGCTCACCGGTGGAGACGATGACATCCAGCTCGCGCGGAACCGGTTGATCGTCGCCACTGATTTGCTTGGCCAGATCGATCAGACGGTTGGTCTCGCCGCTCATTGCAGACAGCACAACCACCAGGTCATCGCCGGCTTCGCGGAATTTCTTAACCTTGTCGGCGACCTGCTCGATTCTCTCGACAGTGCCGACTGAGGTGCCTCCAAATTTCTGTACGATCAAAGCCATTTCAAAGCCGCCTCTGCCCATGAAGGGCGCCCATTAATCACTCAAACAGCTGCGAAGCCCGCCACTAGACGACGGGCTCGGCACGCAGCCTTAAATACCCTGCTCTACAAACGGCACGGTCAGGGCCAGTGCAGCATCCAGTGCGCCAGCGTCGGTACCGCCGCCTTGCGCCATGTCTGGACGACCACCGCCCTTCCCGCCCACTGCTGCAGCGGCTTGCTTCATCAAATCACCGGCTTTGAGTTGGCCAGTCAGGTCCTTGGTTACACCCGCAACCAGCACGACCTTTTCCTCATGGACACTGCCGAGCAGGATCACTGCGCGGCCGAGTTTGTTCTTCAGTTGATCGACCAGCGCCAGCAGCGCCTTGCCGTCCTGACCGTCGAGACGCACGGCCAGTACTTTCACGCCTTTGACGTCCTGGGCAGAAGCCGACAGGTCGTCGCCCGCCGCACTGGCGGCCTTGGCTTGCAACTGCTCGAGTTGCTTTTCCAGCAGACGGTTGCGCTCAAGCACAGCCGACAGCTTGTCGATCAGGTTGTCGCGGCTGCCCTTGACCAGGTTGGCCGCTTCCTTGAGTTGCTCTTCCGCAGCGTTCAGGTAAGCCAGTGCCGCAGCGCCTGTCACCGCTTCGATACGACGCACGCCAGAAGCCACGCCGCCTTCGCTGATGATTTTCAGCAGGCCGATGTCGCCGGTACGATTGGCATGGATACCACCGCACAGCTCGACGGAGAAGTCGCCCATGCTCAGTACGCGCACGCTGTCGCCGTACTTCTCGCCGAACAGCGCCATGGCGCCTTTCTGCTTGGCGGTGTCGATATCGGTTTCTTCGGTTTCAACTTCGGAGTTCTTGCGAATTTCGGCGTTGACGATTTCTTCCAGCGCTTTCAGCTGTTCAGGCTTGATCGCTTCAAAGTGGCTGAAGTCAAAGCGTAGACGCTGACTGTCGACCAGTGAGCCTTTTTGCTGAACGTGCTCGCCCAGCACCTGACGCAATGCCGCGTGCAGCAAGTGCGTGGCGGAGTGGTTCAGCGAAGTGGCGTGACGCACCTCGGCATCCACCTGGGCCTGAACCGGCGAGCCAATGGTCAGGCTGCCCGAATCCAGCACACCGTGGTGCAGGAATGCACCGCCAGTCTTGGTGGTGTCGCGCACGTCGAAACGCGCAGCGCCTGCCTGCAGGTAACCGCAGTCACCGATCTGACCGCCGGATTCCGCATAGAACGGCGTCTGATCGAGAACGACCACGCCCTCTTCGCCTTCGCTCAATACGTCGACCGATTGCCCGTCTTTATACAGAGCAACGATTTTTGCCGAACCGCTGTGAGCGGTGTAACCGGTGAACTCGGTGGCCACATCAACCTTGACCAGGCTGTTGTAGTCCATGCCGAAGGAACTGGCCGAACGGGCACGGACGCGCTGGGCTTCCATTTCGCGCTCAAAGCCCTCTTCGTCGATGGTCAGGTTGCGCTCACGCGCGATGTCGCCGGTCAGGTCCATCGGGAAACCGTAGGTGTCGTACAGCTTGAACACCACGTCGCCTGGCACCACGTTGCCTTTGAGTTCGGCCAGATCCTGCTCGAGGATCTTCAGGCCCTGCTCCAGGGTTTTGGCGAACTGCTCTTCTTCGGCTTTCAGCACGCGCTCGATGTGCGCCTGCTGGGATTTCAGCTCAGGGAAGGCTTCGCCCATCTCGGCAACCAGTGCGCCGACGATCTGATAGAAGAAACTGCCCTTGGCGCCCAGCTTGTTGCCGTGACGGCAAGCGCGACGAATGATCCGGCGCAGCACGTAGCCGCGACCTTCGTTGGACGGCAGCACGCCGTCGGCGATCAGGAAACCGCAGGAACGAATGTGGTCAGCCACGACTTTCAGCGAAGCCTGGTTGTCGTTGGTGCAACCGATGGCCTTGGCCGAAGCGCTCAGCAGGCTCTGGAACAGGTCGATTTCATAGTTCGAGTGAACGTGCTGCAGCACGGCACTGATCCGCTCCAGCCCCATGCCGGTATCCACCGACGGTGCTGGCAACGGGTGCAACACGCCATCGGCGGTGCGGTTGAACTGCATGAACACGTTGTTCCAGATTTCGATGTAACGGTCGCCGTCTTCCTCTGGCGAACCCGGTGGGCCACCCCAGATGTCGGCGCCGTGATCGTAGAAAATCTCGGTGCAAGGACCGCACGGGCCGGTATCGCCCATGGTCCAGAAGTTGTCGGAGGCGTACGGTGCGCCTTTGTTGTCGCCGATGCGAACCATGCGCTCGGCCGGAACCCCGACTTCCTTGGTCCAGATGTCGTAGGCCTCGTCATCGCTGGCGTAGACCGTGACCCAGAGCTTTTCCTTCGGCAGGTTCAGCCACTTGTCGGAGGTCAGGAAGGTCCAGGCGTAGGTGATCGCATCACGCTTGAAGTAGTCACCGAAGCTGAAGTTACCCAGCATTTCGAAGAAGGTGTGGTGACGAGCGGTATAACCGACGTTTTCCAGGTCGTTGTGCTTGCCACCGGCGCGAACGCACTTCTGGCTGCTGACGGCGCGGGTATAGGCGCGCTTTTCCTGGCCCAGAAAGCAGTCCTTGAACTGGTTCATCCCCGCGTTAGTGAACAGCAGGGTTGGGTCGTTGCCCGGAATCAAAGAGCTGGAGGCTACACGGGTGTGGCCTTGCTCTTCGAAGAAGCGAAGGAAGGCTTCACGGATTTCTGCGCTTTTCATTAGGTTCTTCCACGGAGGCTGCGGCCAAAGGCCTGTGCGAATCGTCAACAGACGAAGCGACGGCAAAGGGCCGCATTATATCGGCGTTAGTGTGCAGGTACAGTGTGTTTGTACGATACAGACAGTCAATTGGACGGCTAACACCTTCAGTTTTGAGAAAACTCGACGAAAGTCGCGATTACCTGCTCGATCTGCGCCCGGTTGACGTCCATGTGAGTGACCATGCGCAAACGTGAGGCGGCGCTGAGTTTGATCCCGCGCTCACCGGCAAACGCCTTGAGCGCCTCGCACTTATCACCCATCTGCACGTAAACCATGTTGGTCTGTACAGGTTCGACTGTATACCCCGCCGCGCTCAGACCTTCAGCCAGAAACTGCGCGTTGGAGTGGTCGTCCGCCAGGCGTTGCACGTTGTGATCCAGTGCATACAAGCCGGCCGCCGCAAGAATGCCGGCCTGACGCATGCCGCCACCCACCATCTTGCGCAGGCGCCGGGCCTTGCCGATCAACTCGGCCGAACCACAGAGCACCGAACCGATCGGCGCGCCGAGGCCTTTGGACAGGCACACCGACACCGAATCGAAGTGCCGGGTGATTTCCCGTGCATCGACGCCCAGCTTGACCGCTGCGTTGTACAACCGCGCGCCGTCCAGGTGCAGCGACAGACCGTGCTCACGGGTAAAACTGCGAGCCCGCGCCAGATACTCCAGCGGCAATACCTTGCCTTGCATGGTGTTTTCCAGCGCCAGCAAACGGGTCCGGGCGAAGTGGAAGTCGTCCGGCTTGATCGCCGCTGCCACCTGAGCCAGGTCCAGCGAACCATCGGCTTGAACTTCCAGCGGCTGCGGCTGGATCGAGCCCAGCACCGCGGCCCCGCCACCTTCGTACTTATACGTGTGTGCCTGCTGGCCGACGATGTACTCGTCACCGCGCTCACAGTGGGCCATCAACCCCAGCAGATTACTCATGGTGCCCGTCGGCACGAACAGCGCCGCTGCAAAGCCCAAACGCCTGGCCAGTTCGGCCTCAAGCTGATTGACCGTCGGATCTTCGCCGTAGACGTCATCCCCGGTGGCCGCGTTGGCCATCGCGTCGAGCATCCCTGCGGTCGGTTGGGTGACGGTGTCGCTACGAAGATCGATAACGCTCATGAATCAGGCCTCGGAATAGGACGCTAACGTCGCTGCTGATAAAGGAAATCTCTTTCGAAGGGGATTACTGCGGCCAACGCCGCGATTAATCAAGGCCCGGACCGGAAAAGCCGGTTCAAGCCAACGGAAAAACCGATGTATATCATCAGAAAGCAGCCATGCGCAGCCCACAAATATGTGTTAAAAACTCTCCGCCGCCAGAAAACCTGGCAGCAAAACGTTCTCAGGGCGGGGTGCAACTCCCCACCGGCGGTAATTGCGCGCAATGCGCATAGCCCGCGAGCGCTTGGTGTCACTGATGCTTCGGCAGCAGGTGACGGCAAGGTCAGCAGACCCGGTGTGATCCCGGGGCCGACGGTCATAGTCCGGATGAAGAGAGAACGGGATTGGCACCAAAGGGCCGTCCGTGGGCAACGCGCATACTCTGCACGGCTGACCTGCACGTACCCTTAAATCCCATTCGATTCATAACGCCCTGTTTTTCACACAAACAGGAGTCAGAACAGATGCAACCCACCGCAATCGATAGCAAAAGCAAAAACCATCAGGGCGAGCGCGTAGCGTTTATCCAGGCGTGCTGGCACAAGGAAATCGTTGATCAGAGCCGTAAGGGCTTCGTCAGCGAGATGATCGCCCAGGGTTATCAGGAATCGGATATCGAATTTTTTGAAGTCGGCGGCGCCTTTGAAATTCCACTGCACGCCAAGCTGCTGGCCAAATCCGGCCGTTACGCGGGCATCGTCGCTGCAGGCTTGGTGGTTGACGGCGGCATCTACCGTCACGAGTTCGTTGCCCAGTCGGTGATCAGCGGCCTGATGCAGGTTCAGCTGGAAACTGAAGTGCCGGTGTTCTCGGTCGTGCTGACCCCGCACCACTTCCATGCCGGCGAAGAGCACCAGAAGTTCTTCTTTGAGCACTTCGTGCACAAGGGCCAGGAAGCGGCAAAGACCTGCGCCGACACGCTGCACAAGATGCGTGCCTTGCGTCGTAGCGAGCACCGCGCGGTAGCGGTGTAAACGCCGATCCTGTGGGAGCGGGCTTGCTCGCGAAAGCTGACTGACAGCCAACATCATTGTTGAATGTTAAACCGCATTCGCGAGCAAGCCCGCTCCCACATTAGATCTTTATCGGGATCGAGATGCTGGTCTCAGGCTAGATCGTCGTCGGTGGTCGGGACAATCAGGATACCGGCGCGCAGGCCGTTTTTGACTTTCGGGTTCGGGAAGATGATTCGCGCACCCTCCTCCTCGACGATCCAGCGGGTCTGGGCGATGTCTTCGGCCAGCAGATAACCCTTTTTCAACTCCGAGAAGTTCTCGATGTCCGCCGGCAGGTTCAAGTGGAAGCTGTCGCTGTGCTTGATGATTTCCCGCGCCACGCTGAACAGCTGCAAGCCATCCAGGCTCTCTTCTGCAGACTCCGGTTCGGTGCCTTCGATGATCTGCTTCAAAAGGGTTTCAAGGCGCGAGACGTTGACCCCGTCGTTCTGCCCGAACGGCCGGGCCTTGCCCAACTCAAGGGTGAAAGACTCGGCATCGAGCTTGTCGTAGGTGTACGAACTGAAAACGATGGACGGTTTGTTCTGCAACAGCACCGCCTCCATGCCGGCAGCGCGCAGGCGAGCCAGTTCATGACGGGAATGCTGACGACCTTCTTTCCAGGGATACAGCGCGAACTGCTCGATCTTCGAGCCACGGATCGCGGTGTGCAGATCGTAGTGCAACCGGGCGCGGTCGGGCAGATTGAAGAAACTCGCTGCCAGACGCTCCAGCTCACAGGCTCGCAGTGCTTCAGAGCCACTGCTGAGTTCGTGACGGCCGTTGAACAGCCGATTGACGTCCTGCTCGATAAAACGCTCGCCGCGACGCATGGCGTCAGGGTTGCCGAACAGGAACAGAATACGTGCGCGCGGCTTCAACTCTCCGCGGGCGATGTCATGCAACAGGCGATCGAGTAACTCGATCGGCGCTGTTTCGTTACCGTGGATGCCGGCAGACAACAGCAAGTCCAGGCCATTGTCACGAGCCTCGGGAGGCCGGACTTCCAGCGCTCCTTCGCTCAGCCAGCGCATCCGCACGCCTTCGACAGTCAGTTGAGTCTTCTCCGCCGGTTCACGGCCGGCGAGGGTCAGTTCAAGCAGTTTGCCGAGGGCGAGCATAGAGCGAATTCCTTAGTGATCGTGTTTGCAATCCGGGCCGTGCACGTGGTCTTCGTCACCGATTTCAGCCGGTTCCATTTCCAGTTGCAGACTTACCAGATTAGTCGCCAATGGGCGCAGCAGCAGGTTCGCGTATTCGGCATCGCCTTCTTCGACGTCAACGCCGATCAGCAGCTGGCCACGGCCGTCGTGCTGGATCCACAACTCTTTGCCCTGCCACATTACCGCAACGCGGGTGCAAGAGGTTTCCAGCTGAGTGCCGTCGGTGTCTTCAAGAATCAGCTGCAGGGTATCGCTCATTTTTACGTTCTCATCGGGAGATAAAGCAACGCGTCCGACTCTTCATGAGCAGGACGCGGGCTTTCAATTGATCTGGAATGGATAAACCGCGCCCAGTTTAAGGATTTGCGTCAGTTCATCCAGTGCCGTCCGGCACTCAAGCAACAATTGTGGGTCCGCCAGATCGCTTTCGGTCATGCGGTCACGGTAGTGCTTGTCGACCCATTGGGTCAGCGTGCCATACAACGGCGGGGTCATGATAACCCCTGGGTTGACCGCCGCCAGCTCGGTTTCATTCAGTGCGACACGTAACCGCAGGCAAGCCGGGCCACCGCCGTTCTGCATGCTTTGCTTGAGATCGAAGACTTTCACTTCGCGAATCAGGCCGCCAGAGCTGGTCAGCTCTTGCAGGTACTGCCAGACGCGCGGGTTGTTCTGGCACTCTTGCGGCACGATCAGCAGCATCGAACCGTCAGCGCGCGAGAGCAACTGGCTGTTGAACAGGTAAGAACGCACGGCGTCTTCGACCGACACCTGGGAACGCGGTACGCAGATCGCCTTGAACTGACCGCCACGCTTGGCCAGCTTGGCCGACAGTTCCGCCAGCATCTGCTCGGTGTCGAGGAACGCGTCCTCGTGATAGAACAGCGCTTCGCCGTTACCCACCGCGATCACATCGTTGTGAAACACGCCCTGGTCGATCACCGAAGGATTCTGCTGGGCGAACACCACACCGTCTTCGCTCAAGCCATGCAGACGGGCAACCGCTTGCGACGCTTCAAGGGTCTGACGCGCCGGGTACTTCTGCGGCGCCGGGTAGCGGGTATCGAACGCGCTGCGACCGAACACGAAGAACTCGACACCGGCTTCGCCGTATTCACGGCAGAAGCGTGTGTGGTTGGCTGCGCCTTCATCACCGAACTGCGCCACGGCAGGCAACGCTGCGTGGTGGGCGAAGTGCTTCTGGTCGGCGAACATCGCCCCCAGCACGCGGCTGGTGGTCGGGTGCTCGATGCTGCGGTGATATTTGCAGTTGAGGTTGGCGGCAGTGAAGTGCACACGACCGTCTGCGGTATCAGCGCTCGGGCTGACGGTGGCGGCGTTGGCCACCCACATGCTCGACGCCGAGCAGCTGGCAACCAGCAACGGCATCGCCTGTTTGGCCGCCTGCTCGATTACTTGAGCGTCGGTGCCGCTGAAACCCAGGCTACGCAGCGCGCCGACATCCGGACGTTCTTGCGGCGCGAGAACGCCTTGCTGAAAGCCCATTTCCATCAGCGCTTTCATTTTCGCCAGGCCTTGCAGCGCTGCTTCCTTCGGATTGGAAGACTGCTGGCTGTTGCTCTGGGACGCGACGTTGCCGTAGGACAGGCCGCCGTAGTTATGGGTCGGCCCCACTAGACCGTCAAAATTGACTTCATAGGATTTCATCAGCGAGGCTCCACGAATCTGGTTTTTATAGGCATCAAGTAGCTAAAAGTCAGGCCACATTCCCGTAGCAGTTGCCGAAGGCTACGTTCGGCCGCGAAGCGGTCGTAAAACGGCACACCGTGTTCCTGGATCAGAACCCCGATCGCCTGAATTGCGACCGCTTCGCGGCCGAACGCAGCCTGCGGCAGCTGCTACAAAAAGCGTCTTACGACATCCGCACGCCTGGGGTCAGGGCGGCCGGCAGGGTCAGGCTTGGGGTTTCCAGCGAGGCCACCGGGTACGCGCAGTAATCCGCGGCGTAATAGGCACTGGCGCGATGGTTGCCCGAGGCACCCACACCGCCGAACGGTGCGCTGCTCGCGGCGCCGGTCAGCTGCTTGTTCCAGTTGACGATACCGGCGCGGCTTTCCAGCCAGAACTGCTGATAACGCGCTTCGGAATCCGACAGCAAACCTGCTGCCAGACCGTATTGGGTGTTGTTGGCTTCCGCGATCGCCGCCTCGAAATCAGCGTAACGGATCACTTGCAGCAACGGGCCGAACAGCTCTTCGTCAGGACGATCGGCAACTGCGCTCACGTCAAGAATGCCCGGGGTCAGCAACGCTGCGTTGGCCTGTGGCTGGGTCATTTTCAGCAGCGGCACGGCGCCGTTGGCGAGCAAGTGTTCTTGCGCATCCATCAGTGCCTTGGCAGCGGCCAGCGAAACCACCGAGCCCATGAACGGTGCCGGTTGCTGATCGAACGCGCCGACGTCAATGGTCGCACTGACCGCCACCAGACGCGCCAGCAGCGTGTCGCCCCAGGCGCCTTGCGGTACCAGCAAGCGACGGGCGCAGGTGCAACGCTGACCGGCAGAAATGAACGCCGACTGAATAATGGTGTACACCGCAGCGTCGAGGTCTGCGACCTGATCGACCACCAGCGGGTTGTTGCCGCCCATCTCCAGCGCGAGGATCTTGTCCGGACGACCAGAGAACTGCGCATGCAAGTGGTTGCCGGTACGGCTGGAGCCGGTAAAGAACAGACCGTCGATACCCGGATTGGCCGCCAGGGCGATCCCGGTTTCACGCGCGCCTTGCAGCAGGTTCAGCACGCCAGCAGGCAGGCCGGCTTCGATCCAGCACTTGACCGTCAGCTCGGCGACTTTCGGGGTCAGCTCGCTTGGCTTGAACAGCACACTGTTACCGGCCAACAGCGCCGGAACAATGTGACCGTTCGGCAAATGCCCAGGGAAGTTGTAAGGACCAAACACCGCCACCACGCCGTGAGGCTTGTGGCGCAGCACGGCAGTGGCGTCGCCCAGCGGGCCGCTCTTTTCGCCGGTACGCTCGCGGTAGCTCTGCACCGAAATAGCAATCTTGTTGACCATGCTGGTCACTTCAGTCGCGGCTTCCCACAGCGGCTTACCGGTTTCTTCACCGATGCAGTGAGCCAGTTCGTCAGCGTGTTTTTTCAGGCTGGCGGCAAAGGCTTCCAGCACGCCGATGCGATCTTCCAGGGAACGTTTGGCCCAGGCCGGGAAGGCCTGCCGTGCGGCTTGCACGGCGCTTTCGACCTGAGCAGCGCTGGCGCCCTGCCCCGACCACAGCACTTGCTGGGTGACCGGGTTCAGCGATTCGAACATGTCACCCTGGCCCGCCAGCCATTCACCGGCGATGTATAGCGAATTCATTATTTCGACTCCCGAGCAGCAGACAACGGCACGGCACGTACTTGATCGCCGGCATTGAGTTGAAGACGTTTGGCGGTCAACGGGTCGACCACCAGGGTACCGGCAGCAAAGCGTGCGGGAGCGGCAGTGATCCGGCAGTCTTCGCGTTTGCGGTTGTGAATCAAAAATGGTGTGGCGTCATCACCCGGAGTGCCGATGGCCAGTACCAGCGCCTGGCTGTCGCGGACCGCGCGGATCTTGCCGGTTTCGCATTCAACGGCAGGACCTGCGTCGAAGATGTCGACGTAACCCTGGTAGCTGAAGCCTTCGCTCTTGAGCATCGCCAGCGCCGGCTCGGTGTCAGGGTGAACCTTGCCGATCACATTGCGCGCGTCTTCAGAGAGGAAGCAGGTGTACAACGGGAATTTCGGCATCAGCTCGGCGATGAACGCCTTGTTGCCCACGCCCGTCAGGTAATCGGCCTGGCTGAATTCCATTTTAAAGAAGTGCCGCCCCAGGCTTTCCCAGAACGGCGAGCGGCCGGCTTCATCGGACACACCGCGCATTTCGGCGATGATCTTGTTGCCGAACAGCTGCGGGAATTCGGCGATGAACAGCATCCGCGCCTTGGCCAACATGCGGCCATTGAGGCCAGAACGGTAATCGGCGTGCAGGAACAACGAGCACAACTCGGAATTACCGGTCAGGTCGTTGGCCAGGAACAGCGTCGGGATTTCGCGATAGATGTTCAGCTCTTGCGACGCGCTGACGGTCAGACCGACCCGAAAGTTATACCAAGGCTCACGCAGGCCGACAGCGCCGGCAATCGCGGAAATTCCCACCACGCGACCGTTATCGTCTTCGAGCACGAACAGGTAGTCCGCGTCGCCGCGCCCCGCTTCGCCGCGAAAGGTCTTTTCGGCCCAGCCAACCCGATGAGCCAGACGCTCTTCGTTGGCCGGCAAGGTGGTCAGGCCGGTGCCGGTGCTGCGGGCCAGGTCGATCAGCGCGGGTAAATCGCTGCTGCGTACGGGACGAACGATCATGCTATCTCCTCAAACGGGTCGCTCAGGCCACCCGTAAAACTCTCTGCTCTTAAGCCTGAAATCGGCCCTTAAACTGCCACCAGGCGCACGCTGGCACCTTCACCGACACCCAAGGCCTCGGCGGCTTCAAGATCCAGGGTTACCGGTTTGCCCGGCGCATAATCCAGCTCGAGCAATACCGCGCGGTAATCCTGCAACTGAGCATTGGCCACCAGGTACTGACGACCGGCACCTTTGACCGGCTCACCGATTTTCACCGGCACCACACGGCTCTGGGCGATCGAACGGATCCCCGAGACACGTGCGTGCAGGGTTGGGCCGCCGTCGAAAATGTCGATGTAGTGATCAGTCTCGAAGCCTTCGCGCATCAGGATGTCGAAGGTGATCTGCGCCCGTGGGTGCACCTGGCCCATCGCCTCTTGGGCGGCGTCCGGCAGCAGCGGCACGTAGATCGGGTAATGCGGCATCAGTTCAGCGAGAAAGGTCCGACTCTTGAGCCCGCACAGACGCTCGGCTTCGGCGTAGTTGAGGTCGAAGAAGTTGCGACCGATGGCATCCCAGAACGGCGAATCGCCATTTTCGTCGCTGTAGCCGACGATCTCGGTGACCACCGAATCCGCGAAACGCTCCGGATGGCTGGCGACGAACAGCAGGCGACCGCGAGAGTTGAGTTCCGACCAAGGCGAACCGACCAGCTCCGGCAGCACGTAGAAACTGGTCAGCAGGCTGTTGCCGGTCAGGTCGTGGCACTGGGAGAGCACATGAATCTTGTTATGAATCTTCAGCTCGCGAGAGGCGTGCACGAAGGTTTCATTACGGAAGCTGTAGAACGGCTCCGAATAGCCGGCCGACGCGACGATGGCCGAGCAGCCCACCAGTTTGCCGGTGGCGGTGTCTTCGAGGACGAAGAAATAGCTTTCTTCACCGTTGAAGCTGACCTCGGCAGCGAACGACGCTTCGCTTGCGGCGATCTTGTCGCTCAAGCGTTCGACATCATCCGGCAAGGAGGTGACACCAATCGGGCTGTCCGCAGCCAGACGCTGTACCTCGCCCAGATCAGCCATTTGCGCGGGGCGCATCACCAGCATGGTGTCACTCCTTTCTCGAAAAACTCTTTGAGGAAAATAAACCGGGCCGGCCTTGAGTCACTCAGACTCAAGTGTGGGAGCAAACTTGTGTGGCGAGGGGGCTTGCCCCCGTTCGATTGCGAAGCAATCGTAAACCGGTCTCCACTTTCTGATTCAAGAGTGTGGTGACTGGTTTTAGGGGAGCTTCGCACCCCAACGGGGGCAAGCCCCCTCGCCACACAGGCTCGCTCCCACATAAGAACCGGCCCGGCATAAGAATTTGGTTCGACGCCTAATGATCAGGCGTCGAAGGAACTATCAGGCTTGAGTCAGTTTGGCCACGGCGCGTTCGAAGCGCTCCAGGCCCTCTTCGATGTCCGCGTCTTCAACCACCAGGCTTGGCGCGAAGCGAATCACGTCCGGGCCGGCTTGCAGAATCATCAAGCCTTCACGTTCAGCCGCGTTGAACACGTCCTTGGCCTTGCCTTTCCAGGCCTCGCTCAAGACGCAACCGAGCAACAGGCCCAGGCCACGCACTTGAGTGAACAGGCCGTACTTGGCGCCGATTTGCTCCAGGCGAGTCTTGAACAGGTCGTGTTTGGCTTTGACGCCATTCAGCACTTCAGGGGTGTTGACCACGTCGATCACCGCTTCAGCGACGGCGCACGCCAGCGGGTTACCGCCGTAAGTGGTGCCGTGGGTGCCGACAACCAGGTGTTTGGCCAGCGCTTCGCTGGTCAGCATCGCCGCGATCGGGAAACCACCGCCCAGGCTCTTGGCGCTGGTCAGGATGTCCGGCGTCACGCCGTAATGCTGGTAGGCGAACAGCTCGCCGCTGCGGCCCATGCCGGTTTGTACTTCGTCGAAGATCAGCAGCGCGTTGTGTGCGGTGCACAGCTCACGAGCGCCTTGCAGGTACGCAAGATCAGCCGGCAATACGCCGCCTTCGCCCTGGATCGGCTCCAGCACTACCGCGCAGGTCTTGTCGGAAATGGCGGCTTTGAGCGCTTCCAGATCGTTGAACTTGACGTGAGTGATGCCGGTGATTTTCGGGCCGAAACCGTCGGAGTACTTCGACTGGCCACCGACGTTCACGGTGAACAGGGTGCGACCGTGGAAGCTGTTGAGCGCGGCGATGATTTCGTATTTCTCTGAACCGAAACGATCGTGGGCAACACGACGGGCCAGCTTGAAGGCGGCCTCGTTGGCTTCGGCGCCAGAGTTGCAGAAGAACACGCGCTCGGCAAAGGTCGCGTCGATCAGCTTATGGGCCAGGCGCAAGGCCGGCTCATTGGTGAACACGTTGGACACGTGCCACAGCTTGTTCGCTTGCTCGGTCAAGGCACCGACCAGTGCCGGGTGGGCGTGACCCAATACGTTAACCGCAATCCCGCCGGCGAAGTCGATCAGCTCGCGGCCAGACTGGTCCCAAACGCGGGAACCGGCGCCACGTACCGGAATGAAAGCGGCTGGCGCGTAGTTGGGAACCATTACCTGGTCAAAATCGGCGCGTTGTACCGCAGCGTGCTCAACGGACATCGGAGTCTCCTGATGAGAAACACCCGCCTGAAACTGGCGAGCGATGAGGGGGATTGTAAGGACAGTTTTCAGCCCGGCCTTGCCGCCAAGCGACAACTTCTTATAGCGCAAACACAGGTTTGACCCGGGTTTACGGCAATGCGACAAATAGCGTCGCAAAGGCGCAGTTTAAACTGCCGGAGTACGTTATAGGCAGGCTTGTCCAGCCGGACGGTAATTATGTACTGCACGGAGCACATCGCCGTTTGTTTTCCTTGTGTCTACTTCAAACGCCAAGGAATCGGCCCATGACTCAACACGACGACGAGCTTGCCGCTCATCCGGACAGCCACTACCAACACCTTTCCACACTCCTCCCGACCTGGGTCTTACAAGCGTCGCCCGAGACGCGCAACGCGCTGAAAAACGCCAGGCTCGAAACGCCTCACCGGTATCGCAACGCGACCCGCCTGCAACTGCAGACACTGAACGCACTCAACACCGAACACTGGTCCCATCGAAACCCGCTGGAGCAGATGCTGAGCAAACTGCAAAACGCCCGCGCCTTCGCCGAACCGCTGCTGAGCGAAGCGTTGAAAACCCGCTTCGGCCTGGAGCTGGACGTCAAGAGCACCTTCCTGCGCCTGTACATCCCCCAGACCATCCCCTGGCTCCCGGTCAAATCCGGTGCCGCGCGCACCTGGACAGTGTCATTGCTCGACGCTGCCCTGCACAACTTCCAGGCATCGGAGACTGAGGTGGACGCCTACGAGCCGGCCTCGGCCTTCATCACCGAACCCTCCGCCACGGGACAGTTCGACACGCTGCCAACGATCAAGCAGCACATCTCCATCGCCGGGTTTACCCGGCTGTGCCGAGAACTGGATATCGGCGGCCAGTACAGCGCCTACCTCAACGACAACCTGGGCGTGACCAATCCGCTGGTCGACGCCGTTTTAAAGCCAAGCGTCAAGAACGCGCAGCAAGCCGCACTCAAGTCGGCACTGCACCAGGGCCTGCTGCGACAGAATATTGAAAACGCTACCTGCGACGCGATTCTCGGCTTCCTGGAGGGACGCCCGGGCATGAAGCTGGACGGCGAGCCGTTGCACTGCCATGACCTGACGATGATGTCTTCGGCGTTGACCGGCATTGTCATTTTCTCCCCCAACCTTGAGCGCTCGCGCCAGGCAACGCGGATCGTGGTCTATCTCCCGGAAGACCCCGAACATCCCGTCAAACAGTATCCCGACACGCTGGCGTTCATGACGGAGCTGACCCGCAAGCTGCGCTCACCCAACTACCAGCGTTTTTTCAGCCAGTTCGTTGACCATCAGGAGAGGGGGCATTTTTTCGCCAACCTCAACCGCCGCCTGAACGCCGTAACCTGGCACCAGCATCAGCACGGCGACCCGCTGCCCAACTGGCGAGAGACGCCGATCGACAAACCCAATCTGCGATTTTCACTGAACCCGATCAACGCCGACCTATGGGCTCACCTCTATCAGCGGCAACTGAACAAGATCCTCAACGACGCACGCACCATTGCCGTCTCCACCGCCAGCGCCGACCAAAACGCACGATGGGCGCTGTGGGACGCCTTCAGCAAAGTCGCCTCAACGATCCTTGAAGTGGCCGCGTTCGTCGCCCTGCCCTTTGTTCCGTTCCTCGGCGAACTGACACTGGCCTACATGGCCTACCAACTGCTCGACGAGGCTTTTGAAGGCATCGTCGACTGGGCCGAAGGCCTGCAAAAAGAGGCGTTCGGGCACCTGATGGGCGTCGTCGAATCGCTCGTTCAACTGGGGACATTCGCGGTGGGTGGCGTCATTGCCGTTGGAGAGATCAAACCCCTGCTGCCCCGCGACACACTGGCGCTGTTCGACCGACTCATCCCCGCCAAGGCTGCCGACAGCAAAACACGTTACTGGAAGCCGGACCTGACACCTTACGAGCACGCCGCAAACTTGCCGACCGAAGCCAAACCCGATCACCTCGGCCTGTATCGACACCAGGGCCAGACCCTTCTGCCCCTTGAAGACAAGCTCTATGCCGTGCACTTGAATAGCGAGACCGGGCAGTTTGCACTTCAGCATCCGAGTCGGACCGACGCTTATCAGCCGCCCCTGCGGCATAACAACCATGGCGCCTGGCAAACCGGACTCGAACAACCGCTGCGCTGGGACCGGGAAACCGTCATGCGTCGCCTCGGCCATAGCGTCGAGTCGTTCAGCAGCGCCGAGCGCGAACAGATCCTGCGGATCAGCGGCTTTCACGACAACGTATTGCGCGAAACGCACGTCGAAAACTATCGCCCGCCGTCGCTGCTGACCGACACCATCAAGCGCTTCAAGATCGATCGGGACATCCGGGCCTTGATCGAGCAGACCAGCAGCGACCAACCCGAGCATTATCAGGCCCTGAACCAGCGCAAATCGCTGTTCGAATCTCGCTACCGCGAACTTGAAAAAACCGATGATCAGCAGGTTCAGCTACTGCTCGGTACAGTTCAGAACTTACCGACCGACATCGCGCAAGAACTGCTGAGCAATGCAACAGGCACCGAGCTGATGAGCCTGCACAACGGTCGAGTGCCGCAGCGACTCAAGGACGTGGCGCTAAAAGCCATGGAGGCCGTGCGTGTCACCAGAGCCCATGAAGGGTTTTATCTTGAAGGCATGGAGTCGGCAGATACCCACCGACTGGCTTTGCATAGTCTCGAATCATTGCCCGGCTGGCCCGAGCGCCTGCGCATCGAGGTGAGGGATTATTCGCACGACGGCACCTTGCGCGACAGCATTGGCCAGGCCGACGCGCCGATCCTCAGAACGCTGGTGCTTGCTGATGACTTCACCTACCAGGTGCACGAGAACAAAAAACCATCCGGCGACTTTTATCACGCCATCCTTCTGGCGTTGCCGGATGCAGATCGCACGGCATTGGGCTTCACCCTCGACGACGGTGAGGCCCTCAAACAGCGCATCGCCGAACACGCTGCGGACCAACCGACGTTACGCACCCTGCTCGCAAAACACCCTCATCGAAAACCGTTCTACGACCCGACAACCATGCGCCTGCCGGGTGGCACGCAGGGTTACAGTCGCAACAACCGCACGACGCCAACCCTCAACGACAGGGTTCGCGAGGTTTACCCCAGCCTTTCAGCGGAAGAACTCGAGCCCATGGTCCTGGCACTACAGCGTCATCCCGACGGCGCTCGCGTAGAGCTCTCACGCCTGGCCAACGAGCTCGAACAACTGCATCGGGACCTGGGAACCTGGGTAACCGATACGCCCACCGCCCACCCCGAAACCAGGGTTGCGCTCAGCGATCTGGAGCAACAGGTCGCACAACACAATCGCCGGTTACTGGCCCAGGAAATCCAGCGTAGCTGGCGCCGACAATCCGATCGGGACTTTGACGCCCCAGATGGCACCGGCCGGTATGTGCTCAGGTTCGCAGAACCATTACTCGGTGATCTGCCGACACTGACTGCCGATTTCAGTCATGTGTCACTGCTGTCTCTGGAGGGCAGTCGTGCGGCACATGGCCTCCACGGATTTCTGCAGAACTTCAAAGGTCTGCACCGTCTCGATTTGCGCCGTTTCTCCCTGACCACCCTCCCCGACGCCATTACCCGAATGCCCAACCTCGACGCACTGGTGCTCAGTGATTGCGGCATCCAGCTCGACGCTGTCACCTGGTCGAAACTGTCTTCATTGAACAAACTGGTCATGCTGGATCTGTTCAACAATCCGTTCAGTGCGGTGCCCAGCGTCGAATCGATGCCCGAACTCGTTCACCTTGACCTGAGCCATACCGGCCTGACCGACATTCCCGCCGGCATCATGCACCACCCCAAGCTCGACACCGCCAGACTTTCCGGCAACAGGATCAGCGAACTGCCTCGCGAATTATTCGACAGTCCGGCGTACCAAAAACACAGCGTGTTTCTTACGCATAACCCACTCTCCGAGAATGCGCGACAACGGATCAAGCGCCACTACGTCGACTCCCTCTTTGACCTGGGGGTCTCTGCCCCTGAGGCGGATATCGAACGAGTCAGGGCGCTGTACCCGAATCTGGAGGTCGAGCAGGCGAGCGACTTTGTGTACGAGTTGCCCGGCACACTGAAAGACGGTCGACTTGAACTGGCAAGCCTGGAAGCAGAGCTCAGTCGGCTCAGCACTGACTTGTCTGCCTGGACGGCCGATCTGCCGGCCCGACATCCGCTGACCGGTGAACCTTTCAATGCACAGCAACAGCTCATCGAGCACTCGAGTCGCGACGAGTTCAAGCAATTGCTGGAACAGTGCTGGCGACATGAAACCGATCTGGATGATTTTAATGAGGCGCTTGAGCCCACGTTTGAACTCGTCATCCCCCTCCTCATCAATGGAGAGCTGCCGACCCTGAGCGCCGACTTCAGCCATGTGACGTCACTGGAGATACTGAGCGCCGATGGCATAACCCGCATCGGAAGTTTTCTGGAGTCCTTTCCCAAGCTCAAAAGCCTCAGGCTTCGCGACTGCAACCTGGGCAACATTCCCGATGCCGTGTTCAAGATGGGGCAACTGCGGTCGTTGTCGTTTCCGGAATGCCGCATCAGTCTGTCAGCGGAATCGGTAAGCGCGCTGGCGGGCATGGAACAGCTCGATTATCTCGATCTGGCCCGCAATCCTCTGGGGCGAACGCCTGACCTCAGCCAGATGACAGGGCTGGCGACCGTGCTGCTGAATGAAACCGGCATCACCGAAATTCCGCACGGCCTGCTGCAAATGACAGAGCTGGACTGGGCCGACCTCAGTGACAACGCCATCACCGAAGTTCCCAGCGATGTATTGGAACTGCCGGTGGAGCTCGCTGAAAACATCACGTTAAGAGGCAATCAATTTTCCGAGGAGAGCCTGTTACGGCTGATCGGTTTCTTCGAACGGACGGGCACCGACTTCGGCGTGCAAGAGGTGATCGATCGAGGTGAAATGGAGGTTTCGTCCACTGACGGCACCGAGATCGACGAGTAAAGCAGCCTTCAGCTCAGGGCGTGGCGTGCCTGATCACCCACGCTCCGACGGCACCGAAGACAATTCGAACGGGCTGCTGCTGCGCCGCTGGTTACGATCTTCCCGCGGCGTGGCGCCGAAGAAGTTGCGGTAGGCGCTGGAGAAATGCGGTCCCGAAGAGAAGCCACACGACAGGCCGATCTGGATGATCGACTTGCTGGTTTGCATCAACATCTGCCGGGCCTTGTTCAGGCGCAATTCCAGGTAGTACTGGCTCGGCACGCGGTTGAGGTACTGCTTGAAAATCCGCTCCAACTGCCGACGGGACACGCACACATGCTGGGCGATTTCGTCGGTGGTCAGCGGCTCTTCGATATTGGCTTCCATCAGCAACACGGCTTGCGTGAGCTTCGGATGGCTGGAGCCAAGGCGATTCTGCAACGGAATGCGCTGACGCTCACCGCCTTCACGAATGCGCTCGACCACCAGCTCTTCGGACACCGCACCGGCCAGTTCAGCGCCGTGGTCACGGGCCAGCACCGCCAGCAACAGATCGAGCACCGACATCCCGCCGCACGCGGTCAGGCGATCACGATCCCAGTCGAACAGATGGCTGGTAGCGATGACCTTGGGGAAACGCTCGGCGAAATCATCCTGCCAGCGCCAATGCACCGCTGCACGATAGCCATCGAGCAAACCGAGCTGGGCCAACGGATAGACACCGGCCGACAGACCGCCAATCACACAACCGGCACGCACCAGTTGCTTGAGCGCGCTGCTGAGCGCTGGCGCCAGCGTCGTCGGTGGCTCATCGGCCAGCAGGAACAGCTTCTGGAAGTTTTCCAGCTTGCCGGTCCACGCCTCACCCGGCAATTGCCAAGCCCCTTCGGCAGGCGTTTCGGCCTGCAGGAACGAGAGTTCGTAAACAACCTCCGGATGCACGCGCTGAGCAAC
The DNA here is from genome assembly GCF_058800905.1 of Pseudomonas sp. GW822-FHT04C11. Lineage (NCBI taxonomy): Bacteria > Pseudomonadati > Pseudomonadota > Gammaproteobacteria > Pseudomonadales > Pseudomonadaceae > Pseudomonas > Pseudomonas sp. GW822-FHT04C11. Next base: position 60,902 of record NZ_JBXAMS010000005.1, read on the forward strand.
ACGCAAGGCCTCCTCGGCCAGCGCCAGCGTCAAGGCTTTAGTGCTGGGCCAAATCAGGAAACCAATTCGATGGGCAGTCATGGCGGGCAGTCCGAAACGAAAACAGTGTTAAAGCCAAAGGCGGCTGCAACCAAATTAGACCATCTGGCGCGCGGTGCGCAGCATGACCTAATTTGGTGCGTAACGGGAGCGATTACTTCAGGCTACCCGAGAGGAATTGTTGCAGACGTTCGGACTGTGGATTGACCAGCACTTCACGCGGGTTACCGCTTTCTTCAACCACGCCTTTGTGCAGGAACACCAACTGGTTCGACACTTCACGGGCAAAGCCCATTTCGTGCGTCACCACGACCATGGTCCGACCTTCCTGGGCCAGCGCCTGCATCACTTTCAACACGTCGCCCACCAGCTCCGGGTCGAGTGCCGAGGTCGGTTCGTCGAACAGCATCACCTCAGGTTCCATCGCCAACGCACGGGCAATCGCCACACGCTGCTGCTCACCGCCGGACATATGGCCAGGGTAGGCATCTTTACGATGGGACACGCCGACCTTGGCCAGATACAGCTCGGCCTTTTCACGGGCTTCGGCCTTGGACATGCCGAGGACGTGAACCGGCGCCTCCATGATGTTTTCCATCGCGGTCATGTGCGACCACAGATTGAAATGCTGGAACACCATCGACAACCGCGAACGCATGCGTTGCAGTTGCTTCGGGTCGGCGGCTTTCAGCGCGCCGTCCTTGTTCGCCACCAGTTTCAGCTCTTCGTTGTTGAGCAGAATCTTGCCGGCGTGCGGTTGCTCAAGCAGGTTGATGCAACGCAGGAAAGTACTTTTGCCGGAGCCACTGGAACCGATGATGCTGATCACATCGCCGGCCGCCGCTTTCAGGGACACGCCCTTGAGCACTTCGTGACTGCCATAGCGTTTATGCAGGTCTTGGACTTCAAGTTTGTACATGCTGTCGGTTCTCACAAAAACAGTCAGTCAGTGGTTTCAGTGCTTGCGCGGGGCGAGGTAGCCCAGCCAGCGGTGCTCGGCCATCTTGAACAGGCGCACCAGAATGAACGTCATGCACAGGTAGAACACGCCTGCGGTGATGTAGGCTTCGAACGGCAAGTAGTACTGAGCGTTCACGGTACGCGCGGCACCGGTGATGTCGATCAAGGTCACGATGGACGCCAGACTGGTGGTCTGCAGCATCATGATCACTTCGTTGCTGTACTGCGGCAGCGCCCGGCGCAGGGCCGACGGCAGCAGGATGCGTTTGTACATCTTGAAGCGCGACATGCCCATGGCCTTGGCCGCCTCGATCTCACCGTTTGGCGTAGCGCGCAGGCTGCCGGCGATGATTTCAGCGGTGTAGGCGCTGGTGTTGATCGCGAAGGCCAGGCACGCACAGAACGTCGCGCTGGACAGCCACGGCCAGAGGAAGCTTTCACGGACCGCTTCGAACTGCGCCAGACCGTAGTAGATCAAGAACAGCTGCACCAGCATCGGCGTACCGCGGATCACGTAGGTGTAGAGCCAGGCCGACATGTTGACGATCGGCTGCTTGGAAACCCGCATCAAGCCCAGCGGCAACGCGGCCAGCAAACCGAACAGCAGCGACAGCGCGAGCAGTTTGAGGGTGGTGACCAGGCCGCCGAAGTACAGCGGCAAGGCCTCCCAAATGACGTTGTAGTCGAAGATCATAGATCAGCCGCCCTTACGCCTACCGAGTAGCGCTTCTCAAGGTGACGCAATGCCAGCAACGAGACACTGGTGATCACCAGGTACATCGCGGCCACTGCGAGGAAGAAGGTGAAAGGCTCGCGGGTGGCATCTGCCGCCTGCTTGGCCTTGAACATCATGTCTTGCAGACCGACCACCGAAATCAGCGCAGTCGCCTTGGTCAACACCAGCCAGTTATTGGTAAAGCCCGGAATCGCCAGGCGAATCATCTGTGGCACCAATACCCGAAAAAACACCTGAAAACTGCTCATGCCGTACGCCGCACCGGCTTCTGCCTGGCCTTTGGGGATCGCCATGAAGGCCCCACGGAAGGTTTCCGACAGGTACGCACCGAAGATGAAACCCAGGGTGCCGATACCGGCGACCAACGGGTTCAGGTCGATGTAGTCGTCATAGCCGAGCAATGGCGCAACACGGTTGAGCAAGTCCTGACCGCCGTAGAAAATCAGCAGGATCAGCACCAGATCGGGAATCCCGCGGATCACCGTGGAATACAGATCGCCCAGCCTGGCCAGCCAGCGTATCGGCGACAGGCGCAATGCGACCCCGATCAGACCCAGAACAATGGCCAAGGCCATGGACGACAAGGCGAGCTGAAGCGTCAGCCATGCGCCATCGAGGATGACAGCCCCGTAGCCTTTCAACATGATTCAGGTCCTCGAAAGTTGGGATGAAAAAATGGCGCAAACCTCAGAGATCCTGTTGCTTGCGCCATTTCGGACTGACAGCTGCGACTATTTACTTACCGTAAATATCGAAGTTGAAGTACTTGTCCTGGATTTGCTTGTACTTGCCATTCGCACGAATGGCGACGATGGCGGCGTTGATCTTGTCCAGCTCAGCCTTGTCGCCTTTACGCACGGCAATACCAATGCCGTCGCCGAAGTATTTCTCGTCGGTGAAGGCCGGGCCGACAAACGCGAAGCCCTTGCCCGAGTCGGTTTTCAGGAAGCCGTCATCCAGCAGGGTGGCGTCGGCCACGGTGCCATCGAGGCGACCGGCAGCCACGTCCAGGTAGATTTCGTTCTGCGAGCCGTACGGCTTGATTTCAGCACCCAGCGGTTTCAGGACTTCTTCGGCGAAACGGTTGTGGATCGAACCGCGTTGCACGCCGATTTTCTTGCCCTTGAGCTCGGCCAGGTTGTCGCTGACCTGCGTTCCGGCCTTCATGACCAGACGTGCCGGGGTGTTGTAGTACTTGTTGGTGAAGTCCACGGACTTCTTGCGGTCGTCAGTGATCGACATGGACGACAGGATCGCGTCGATCTTGCGCACTTTGAGTGCCGGGATCAGACCGTCGAACTCTTGCTCGACCCAAACGCACTTGACCTTCATCTCTTCGCACAGGGCGTTGCCGATGTCGTAGTCGAAACCGACGATGCTGCCGTCCGGTGCTTTGGATGCGAACGGAGGGTATGCCGCCTCGATACCAATTTTCAGAGGCTTTTCATCGGCGAACGTCGGCAGGGACAGCACGGACAGTGCCAGGGCGCCAAGAAGCACGAGTTTCTTCATCTTAGGACTCCATCGGTATAGGGCGAAAACGGCAGAGTGAGCGACAGCCCAATATGCGAATGGGTGGAAATTGAAAGCGGCGCTGCGTCGTAGGATTGTTGCGTTGAGTTCAGCTCTGATTTCAACGCAGGCAACGGCGAGCGAGTGATCGGCATTCTAACGACAGGCCCGAAGCCGATATTTCTTCAATGCGACAACAAATTACAGAAGCACTGAGAAACCCGACCAAGCACATTGACAGCCCTGCAAATTCATGCAAGAGCAAAAGACAGTGAACCGATCTATGCTGCAAATTGCGGGCCTATTATTCGCAAACCCTTCTAATCCGGCAAGCGCAGCGTTGTGTCTTATTTTTTAAGTGGTCTGGAGAGGCCCTGGAATGGGGCTTGGCGTTTCCCAATGCCTCGAAAGCGGGCGTGCGGTTACACATTTAGTTACTTGAGGCGGACCGGGTAACAGTGGGAAGACTCCTACGAAAGAAGCCGATAAATATTGGTTGCTGATTACACCGTTGTTGATGTGGTGCCCGATAGACCGCCATCGCGGGCAAGCCTTGCTCCTACAGGCTTGAGTCGATCAAAAAGTTGCGAACGACACCAATTTGCAGGAGCAAGGCTTGCCCGCGAAGAGGCCCGCACAGCCACCGACGATCCCAATCCGATCACCACAAAAAAGCCCCGCCAGGCTCAACACCGGGCGGGGCTTTCGATGACTCAAGAACCGCTGTTACGCGACGTTCATGGTCTTGTGCGTATCAATCAAATGCTGCACCACACCCGGATCGGCCAGGGTGGAGATATCCCCCAACCCGTCGTATTCACCCGTGGCGATCTTGCGCAGGATGCGGCGCATGATTTTCCCCGAACGGGTTTTCGGCAGGCCTGGCGCCCACTGGATGACATCCGGCGAGGCAATCGGACCGATCTCTTTGCGCACCCAGTTTTTCAGCTCCAGGCGCAGCGCTTCGCTCGGCTCTTCGCCACCGTTGAGGGTGACGTAGACATAAATGCCCTGCCCTTTGATGTCATGCGGCACACCGACCACCGCCGCCTCGGCGACTTTCGGGTGAGCGACCATCGCGCTTTCAATCTCGGCCGTGCCCATACGGTGACCGGAAACGTTGAGCACATCATCCACACGCCCAGTAATCCACCAGTAACCATCGGCATCGCGGCGCGCGCCGTCACCGGTGAAGTACATGCCACGGAAGGTCTTGAAGTAGGTGTCGACGAAGCGGTCGTGATCGCCGTACAGCGTACGCGCCTGACCTGGCCACGAATCGAGAATCACCAGGTTACCCTCGGCAACGCCCTCGATGATGTTGCCCAGGTTGTCGACCAACGCCGGCACCACCCCGAAGAACGGCCGCGCCGCAGAACCCGGCTTGAGCCCGTGAGCGCCCGGCAGCGGGCTCATCAGGGTCGCGCCGGTTTCGGTCTGCCACCAGGTATCGACGATTGGGCAACGGGATTGGCCGACGTTCTTGTAGTACCACTCCCACGCTTCCGGGTTGATCGGCTCACCGACCGAACCCAACAGGCGCAAGCTGCTGCCATCAGCACCTTCAACCGCCGCGGTGCCCTGCGCCATCATGGCGCGAATCGCGGTTGGCGCGGTGTAGAGGATGTTGACCTTGTGCTTGTCGACGATCTTCGCCACCCGGGTAATGTCCGGGTAGTTCGGCACGCCTTCGAACAGCAAGGTGGTCGCGCCGTTGGCCAGCGGGCCATAGACAATATAGGTGTGGCCGGTGACCCAGCCGACGTCGGCGGTGCACCAGTAGATTTCGCCCGGACGGTAGTCGAACACGCGCTCGTGGGTCAGCGCGGCGTACAACAGATAACCGCCAGTGGTGTGCTGCACGCCCTTCGGCTTGCCGGTGGAGCCCGAGGTATAAAGGATGAACAGCGCTTCTTCGGCGCCCATCTCTTTCGGCGCACACACGGTGCCCGCGACTTTCATCAGGTCTTCGTACCAGATGTCGCGGTGCTGGTTCCACTTGATGTTGCCACCGGTGCGCTTGCACACGATGACCTTCTGGATGCTGCTGGTTTCCGGGTTGGTCAGCGCGTCATCGACGTTGGCCTTGAGCGAGATCTTTTTGCCGGCACGCAGACCTTCGTCAGCAGTGATCACCACTTTCGATTTGCAGTCGATGATCCGACCGGCCAGGGCTTCCGGCGAGAAGCCGCCGAACACCACCGAGTGAATCGCACCGATCCGGGTACAGGCCAACATGGCGACCACGGCTTCGGGAATCATCGGCATATAGATAGTCACCACGTCGCCGCGGTGCACATCCTGGCCGCGCAAGGCGTTGGCAAACTTGCAGACTTGTTCGTGCAACTCGCGGTAGGTGATGTTGCGGCTCTCGGCCGGGTCATCGCCCTCCCAGATGATCGCGATCTGATCGCCACGCTCGGCGAGATGGCGGTCCAGGCAGTTGTAGGAAACGTTCAGGGTGCCATCGGCGAACCACTTGATATCGACATGGTGATCGTCGAAGGACGTCTGCTTCACCGTGGTGAAAGGCTTGATCCAGTCGAGGCGCTTGGCTTGCTCGCGCCAGAAACCGTCCGGGTTGACGACCGACTGCTGGTACATGGCCTTGTAGGTCGCCTCGTCAGTCAGCGTGTTGGCTGCAACCTCGGGACGAACGGGATACAGAGAAGCCGCACTCATCTTTCTTACCTCGGTGGAATAGTTGTTTTTGTATGGCCCCGTTGTAGCCCGAGGCGGGCCTATAGAACCATTCGACGATGGTAGTAACAAGCCCCTACAAAATGTCGTATTTACCGAGCAAGCCGCTCAGACGCCGCGGTTTGCGCGGGTTTCAGGCGTTTTGAGAAAGGTGATTCTGGAGCCTACAAGGTCGTTTTTACGAGATTGTTACAGAAAATGCCAAAAGTGTTTATCAAAAGCACACCTATATACGGGCAACTCGCACACCTAAAATCAGCCTCGCCAACACGGCAAACGTGATTAACTCAGTTGCAGCCCCCACGAAGGCAGTTAATCCAACACTTAGTTATCAAGTTCCACACGCAGCCCCAAAAAGGTTGCGTGACCCCACTCGACCTTAGAAAGGTAAAATTGAAATGAAAGCTTTATTGGTTCTGGCCCTCAGCAGTCTGTGCGCAACCGCCATGGCAGACGAGATCCCGACTGATGTTGCCAGCAACACCGTACCGGTAGAGGAATACACTTACTCGACTCACCTGGACATCGCCAAAGTTATCTCCATGAGCGAAGTACCCAGCGTTTGCGAAGTTGTACCGGCCCGCATGGAATATGAAGACTCGAAGGGTCAACGGCATATTCTGCGCTACAGCGTAATGGGTAACGGCTGCTCCAACGGCTGATCATCAACGCTGAGGTTTGGCTTGCTGCCGAACCCGACATCACCGCCCGACCTTCGTCGGGCGTCGTTGTGTCTGGGGACACAGAAATCCGGAGCAAAACACTACATGTAGTGTAAAAAGCGATTCTTGGTTGTTTTTTGAACAGATCATCCGATCAACAATTGCCAGCCGAAACTGCACACAATCGCACCCCGAAAAACACCCCATCTCCCCTGTAAGTCCCATCCCATCGGGCTTGCGGCGTTTTGACAACAAACACCGGCGTCATCAGCGCTGCCGAGTCGCCAAAAACCGGCAAAAAAAATCTTCATCGGCCAAAGCCCTGTAAACCCTTGCTCCGCCTTGATTACGCGCCCTGCCGAGGGTTCTCTGAGCCACTTCGTCGCACCACAAGCGTGAAAAAACACCTATAATGCGCCCGTAAATCGGGCCTGCAACATCCCCTTACAGGAGGATGCAGGACGCTGAGGCCACCGCAGGAGCTGACGACGTTATCTCCGCCCTTAGCGACTTCAGGACACCCGTACACATTTCTGTTTTTTGCCTGCGTACTGCTGCAACAAACGATTCCTTTTAGAGACAACGCGGCCAGCGGGCCGTGTGAAAAACCGACCATCAGTGTTTTCACACGGGCGACTGGCCCTCACGCAGGAGACGACACGTCATGCTGAGCTGGGACGAATTCGACAAAGAAGACGGCGAAGTTGTCGCCAAAGGCGCCAATGCTGGCCACGCTACTGAAGCCAACATGGACCGCCTCGACAGCGCCGGTGGTGCCGCAGCCCTTGAAGCTCGCGCCGTAACCGCCACCGACTCGGCTGCGATCGTTCGCGCCAAGGCCGCCCTCGACAAACTCGACGTCGCCGAAGGCCTGGCCGAACTCGAAGGCGCTTCCGCCCGCGTTGCGGTCGACGAAAAGCGCATGATCAACTGCCGCGCCGACCTCAACCAACTCGTCCCGTTCAAATACGACTGGGCCTGGCAGAAGTACCTGGACGGCTGCGCAAACCACTGGATGCCGCAAGAAGTCAACATGACCGCCGACATCGCCCTCTGGAAAAACCCGGAAGGCCTGACCGACGACGAGCGCCGCATCGTGATGCGCAACCTCGGCTTCTTCTCCACCGCCGACTCCCTGGTTGCCAACAACCTGGTGCTGGCCGTGTACCGCCTGATCACCAACCCCGAATGCCGTCAGTACATCCTGCGCCAGGCGTTCGAAGAGGCGATCCACACCCACGCCTACCAGTACTGCATCGAATCGTTGGCCATGGATGAAGGCGAGATCTTCAACATGTACCACGAGATCCCATCGGTCGCGAAAAAAGCCACCTGGGGCCTGAAGTACACCCGTTCGATCTCCGATCCGAAGTTCGAAACCGGCACCGTCGAAACCGACAAAGAACTGCTGCGCAACCTGATCGCCTACTACTGCGTTCTGGAAGGCATCTTCTTCTACTGCGGCTTCACCCAGATCCTCTCCATGGGCCGCCGCAACAAAATGACCGGCGTCGCCGAGCAGTTCCAGTACATCCTGCGCGACGAATCCATGCACCTGAACTTCGGCATCGACGTGATCAACCAGATCAAAATCGAAAACCCACACCTGTGGGATGCTGAAATGAAGGAAGAAGCTTCGCAGATGATTCTGCAGGGCACTCAGCTGGAGATCGAATACGCTCGTGACACCATGCCTCGCGGCGTGCTGGGCATGAACGCGGCGATGATGGAGGATTACCTGAAGTTCATCGCTAACCGTCGTTTGTCGCAGATCGGTTTGAAAGAGGAATATCCAGGGACGACTAACCCGTTCCCTTGGATGAGCGAGATCATGGACTTGAAGAAAGAGAAGAATTTCTTTGAGACGCGGGTTATTGAGTATCAGACTGGTGGGGCGTTGAGCTGGGATTGATTTCTGGCGCTGGCCGCGATTTACCGTTGCGTATCTAAACCGGTAGATCGAAAAACCAAAAAGCCCTGATTTGATCAGGGCTTTTTTATTGCCTGCAGAAAACACTTAATTCCTACACAAAGTAGGGAGCATGCCGCATGGATGCTCAGCGATAGCACTTCTAAACTCCATGACAGGTGCCTAAGAAACACCCAACGTAGAAGCAAGCCCATCACACAGACTTGAAAATGATAGCCCCAGGGTGCTCGTCATTTGATATCGGTGGAAGGCTTAGCTCGTTGGGATTTCTTAAGCCCGCTCTACGTTGGGTTCTGGCCCTGCCCAATTCATACGTAGAGGTCACGGAATATGACGACTCGAGTCTTACCCCATGTATTTCCCTCGTTAACAGATGACGTAGCGGAGCCCATCACCTCCACCCTCTTCACTCGCAACAACATCCACCTCCATGCCCTGCTCTTGGAAAACCAAGCCTGGTTTTACGCACGCGATATTGGGCGGTTGATGGGCAAATACCTGGACGAACGCATGTCCCGAAAGCTCGATGCGGATCAGCGGCGGATGCTGCTTGTGCAAGCCCATGGCACCGCAGAAGAGCGATTGATGCTCAGTGAATCCGGTGTGTATGCGTTGCTGGTCTATCACTATTGCCCGGAGTACCGCTCGCTACGCGAATGGCTGACTCATCAGGTGGTGCCGACGTTAAGAGATGCGCGGCCGTTGCGTGCGGTGGAGCGGCCGACCTTAAGTGTGTTGGATTGGCCGCAGATGCAGCTGAGTCTGTTGCATTGGCAGGATGAAGGCTGGATTCGGTTGCGGGATATGCCTTATTTGCTGCTCAACCGTACGCGGCGACGGGTGCCGGTGGTCCGGCCTTGGTGGCGGAAGGTGGTGGATTGGTTTCAGTGGTCCAAAGCTTCGGCGGGTTAGGCGACAGAGTCTTGCGTAGGACCAATCGAGCGAAAAATTGGTCTTTCCTGTAGGAAATTTCGTAGACGTCGTAATGGCCACTCAGTATCGTCCGAGGGTTTTCAACCCTCGGCGATTGTATGGATACTCCAAAGGAAAAAAGTGGCTGGACTGATCAGGAGCTTGAGGCTTCGGTCCATGCTTATCTGAAAATGCTGGGCCTTGAGCAAAGCGGCCAAACATTTAAGAAATCCGTTGAGAATCAGCTTTTGCGTAAAGGGCCGTTGAGCAAACGTAGCGCCTCTTCGGTTGAGTATCGTATGCAGAACATTTCCGCCGTAATGGAGCAAATGGATTTGCCGCGAATAGTTGGCTATGTCTCCGCAAAAAATATTGGCACTAAGATAGGTGGCCGAATTCGAGAAATCCTTATCGATAGGAATGCTGAGGCTTTTCGTAAAAGCACCAAGCAAACTAGTCCCGCTACCATTTTTAGGCCGGTAGAGCTCAAACCATCCAAACTCAACGATGCGCCCGAAGGAATCTTGAATCCTAGTAGGACCAGCTCTGCTAGCACAAAGCTTGCGCGAACGTTGAGGATCAAAAATTGGGTGCTGAACCAATCTAGCGGTGTCTGTGAAGGATGCGATCAAGCAGCCCCTTTCCTGAGACCTGATGGGTTGCCGTATCTCGAGGTCCACCACGTCAAGCACTTGGCTAATCACGGCTCTGATGAAGCTAGCAATGCTGTAGCACTATGCCCGAACTGTCATCGACGTTGTCACCATTCAAGTGATCGGGAGGACTTCACCGCTTTGCTTTATACAAAGGTGAAACGGTTGAAATCCGAATGATCGAGCAGAACAAAAAACCGTGGCGAGGGGGCTTGCCCCCGTTGGGCTGCGAAGCGGCCCCAAATGCTGAAGCCGGGAGCATCAGACAAACCGAATTGTGCGGATTGACGACTGCTGCGCAGCCGAACGGGGGCAAGCCCCCTCGCCACAGGGTTGGTGGCTGGCTTAGTTGCTGTGTTGGTTTTGCGAATCGCGAGCAAGATCGCGCACAGGGGTTTGGCGGTGGGGTTGGGATTCGGTGTTATCAGGGCCGCAGGAATATCCTGCGGCCCTTTTCTTTGGCTGTAACTACGGCTACGAGATCATTTCCCCAACCCACTAATCTTCCACGGGCACACCGCTTCCCTCACCCCGCTCGGCCCGACAATCTCCGGTGTCTGCCCCAACGACCTCGCGCTGAGCACTTTGCCGACCTGATCGATCAACTTATCAAAGCCCAACGTCACATTTTCCTGGTGCAGTTTGCGCAGTTGCTCGACCACGGCGTAGGTGAAGGCGCCGTAGCTGGTGGAGCCCACCTCATATTCGTTGGCCTTTTCGTTTTCTCGGGCGGCGTAGAGCATTAGCGGCATGTAGGGGCCGTGATGGCCGTAGAGTTTGCCTTGGCGTACGAGCTGGGCTTTTTTCTCGGGGCGTAGGCCGGTGGCGGCGCCTTGGGTGCTGCGGGTGCGGGTGAGTGCGCGGGAGGTGTGGTCGTGTTCGCTGAAGTCGCGGCCGTCGCTGTCGGCGGCGTATACCCGGCGGTCCCAGTCGCCGGCATAGGGGTCCCAGCGCAGCATGCGGTGGCGGATGTCGCTGGGTGGGGTGATGCCGCGTACGCGGCCGTTGCCGCGGGTCATGCCGCCGGCGTAGCAGCAGTCGAACATGACGGTCAGTTTGGCGCCGTGGCCGTTCGGGTCGAATGGCAGGTGGCTGTAGAACTGGCGGAACAGTTTGTCGGTGAAGTGGGTGTTTTCGTCGTCCCAGTCGAAGTCGTAGAGCACCAGGGTTTCGTCCATGCGGTCGGCTTCGCCGCTGCTGCTGTAGGCCGGCAGTTGGGTGCCGTGGCCGGAATAGAACAGCACGCGTTCATCGCCGGCGCGGGCGCCTTCTACCAGCCATTCGAGGCGCTCGACGAAGTTCGCCCGCGTCGCTCGGGCGTCGTGCAGCAAACGGATGTCGCCGGCGTCGTAGCCGCTTTCCTGGAGCATGCGGCTGATCAGGTAGGTGTCGTTGATGCAGCCGTCGAGGCGTGCGCCCGGTTCGGGGTAATCGTTGATGCCGACCACCAGGGCGCGGCGTTTGCGTTGGCCGCTGCGGGACAGGAATGCCGGCACTTCCAGAGCGCTTGCCGCCACCACATCGCGAGCCAGTTGTGGCCAGAGGCCGGTCTGGCTGGTGGCGGACGACAAGTAGGCTTGCGCTGCGTGATTAAGGTCCAGCAGGTCATCACGCAGCGGCACGCTGAACTCGGTTTGCAGGTCGACCCGTGCCGAGTCTGGCGAGGTGATCGGCCGGGTCAGCAAGCCGTCGTTGGGGTTGTAGAGGTGGAACCAGCGGCGAATGCCTCGACCGTTTTCACTCAGGCGCATGACCCGCCCGCCCCACACTTCGCGCATCACCAATGGCAGTGCGATGGGCGAGCCGAAGCTGACGAATACCCGGCCATCGACGAGTTTCAGCGCCGAACCTTTCTTGGCCACCGAACGGCGCAAGGCGTCGTAACCGATCAGGCTGCCCAGCCCTTGGGCGAAGATGATCTGCGGGTTGAACGCGTCGATTTTTTCCAGCAGATGTTGGGTCAGTGCGGTGCGTAAATCGGCGTCTTCGATCCATTGCACGATGGCGCCGACGGTGGTGCGCAGCATCTGATTGACCGGCAGGCCCCAACTGCCGAAATCTTCGTCGGCCTTGCCCCTGGCATCGTCCCGCAACATGGCCAGGCCGCGGGTGATCTGGGCGAAGTCCGGTCCATCCTTGAGTTGATCATCGAAGGGCAGAAAGTCGATGTCCTGGTCGTCGATGACGCGACCGTTCTGCGCCAGTTGGTTACGGATCAGCGTGCGCCATTGTTCCTGCCAGTTCGCGTCGGTACTGCCCTGCCCATTGGCGGGCTGCGTGAATCCCACACCCGGCAGGCACAGGACTCGCAGTTGCGCAGGCACAACAGCCGGCACCGCCCCTGCTTGCAAGGTTTTGACGGCGGGCGCACCAACGGCAGCCACCGTTTGACCGTGGGCGGTGGCCATCAAATCCTGCAGGCGCCGCAGTTTCGCTTCCAGGCTGTCGGCACTGGGCGCGGCGGACGTGAGGGCGGCCTGGCCGGGATCAACCAGTGCACGGCTGCGGCTGTCGAGGAAACGGCTGACGCCTTGGGCGCTGTTTTTCCAGATCTGCTCCGGATCAAGACCATCGAGGTAACCGGTGGCGCTGTCCACCACCTGCCGGCTTTGGGTCGCCAGTTGGGACTCGATCAAGGGCAGCCCGGCGCGGCTTGGCACGGCGGTGGCGGCCAGTTTCGGCGCAGGAGCAAGGTTTGCGGCAGTGCGCCAGATCGGCGCGTTGCCGAAGTGCTGGGCCGCGACCACCCTTGCACCCAGGGCGCTGCGCGGCAGTTGGAAATGATCGCAAAGAAAGGCCAGCAAACTGGTGTGATCGTAATGTTGCGCCTGGAGATTGTCGGTCCACGGAATCAGGCCGGGATTGAGCCAAGGTGAAGCGAGGATCGCCGGTACGCGGATGCCGAGCCGAGTGAAGGGATTGGGCCATTCGACATCGACCGTTGACCCCGTCGCCACGCAAGTCGGTGGCACCACATGGTCATGGAAGCCGCCGTGCTCGTCGTACAGCAGCACGAACAAGGTTTTGCTCCAGAGGTCGGTGTTGGCCGACAAGGCGTTGAACACCTCGCCGACAAACTGATCGCCAAAGCGCAGGTCTTCCGGTGGATGATGCGACACATTAGGCCCGAGCTTACCGTTGAGCAGGCCATAGCTCGGCTCGATCCACGACAGTTCGGGGAGCTTGTTGCCGGAGACATCTGACTTGAAGTCGTCGATGCTCATGTGTTGCAAGCCACCTTTGACCAGCGCCGCCAGCGGGATCGCGCCGTCGGAATAAATGCGCACGTCGTGGCCCTTGTCGCGCAGCAGCGAAAAAATGCTGTCGCCACCAAATTGCGCGATCAAGCTCTTGATACCGGCCAGCACGGTGCCCGTGGAGGGCATCAGCAAGTGGCCGTTGCAACTGCCGAGCATGGCGAAAAAACGGTTCGGCCAGGTCGGGCCCGGAACCGAGGCGAACCAGCGGTCGCACACGGTGAAATAGCGCGCCAGCCCCTGGATCGCCGGCAGCGGATCGGCGGCAGGCGTGGCGCCAAACGGGATGTAGTTCATCGCCCGCTGGGCCATGGATTGCGAGTAAGTTTTGTACACCTTCAGATCGTTGCGGGCCTTGTCGTAGGCGTCCTGCGCAAAGCCATCGAGCTTGGGTGCGGTCAGGCTGGTCTTGAGTGACACGTCCAGTTGTTTCACCACATCGACGAACTCGTGACCGAGGTCGAAACCTTCGCAGTCCTTGGCCGGTAGCGCCGGTGGCGAAGGCGCGGGCGGCGCCCACAGGGCAAAGTAGTCAGGTGTTTCCGCCGTTTGAGTGATCACCGCTGAGTTGCCACTGGCGTCCTTCAGCGGGTTGGTGCTGGGCGCTTTACGGTTGATGCCATCGCACGCGCGGTTGATGCTGGTGTAATCCCCCAGCAGATGATCGAACGAGCGGTTTTCCATCATCAGTACAACGACGTGCTTGATCTCGTCGGGCCAGTTGTTCGCCATGCTGCTCTCCCTGAGTTGTTGTGCCCGATCGCGCTCAGGGCTTGGGCTGTGGGACTGTTTTGCTGCCCGTCAGGCGAATCATCTGGCTCAACATCTTGAACCAGAAATCACCGCCCAACGAGGCAGCCAACGCCGCCGTCATGACCCCAAGCAACCAGTAGCCGAACCAGGCGATTTTGTTTGTCTGATCGTTGTGTAAAAAAGCCGGCGGGTTGTTCCAGCCGATAGCGCCCTGAGGCAGCGCCTGCAAACTGCTCAATGCCGAATCGAACTGACACTGGGCCTTGTCGTCCCGATTCGCGCAGGCTTGATCGAGTGCTGCGGATGCGCTGTTCGTCACCAGATTGTTGGCCATCTGCATGCCTGCTGCGTGCAACGTGTCATTGCGCACCATGCCTTGCATGAGGTCGAACGCGTTGACGTTGAGCACCAGGCAAATCACCAAAGAGCAAACCAACGAGACGACTTTGGCATTACGCCGCATCCAGCCTTCGGCGCGGTCCATCACCGCATTGATCCAGTGCTCCAGCCGGGTCTTGAACGCGCATAGCAGCTCCTGGGCCGTGGTGACTTTGGCCTGGGCCGCCGCAAGCATCGTCGACAGTGCACGGCGCAAGTGCTCGGACGGGACCTGCGCAATGCCCTTGGTCAGGGCTGCATTGAGTTCGTCGAGGGGAATATCGAGGGTCGTGGTGTCGTCTTTGTGCAGCAGCAGCGTGATCACCACCTGCGCCAGCATCGCCGGGTCCAGGTAACTGGGGCGATTGCCGGGTGGCGCCATGGACTGGATCATCGGGTGATCGAGCACCTGCTGGAAGAACGCCAGGTCGCTGTCGTTCAGCCCCTTCAATTTGCCGGTGAACAACAGCTTCAGGGCGTTATAAAGGTACTTCGCCCGGACCTTCTGGAAGAACGATTGAATGATTTCAGTGAGGGTGGTGACGAAAATACCCAGCAGCGTGAACAGCGCCAACATCCCGAGAATCGCGTCCAGAACGACCGACCCAAACATCCTTACCTCCTTGTAGATGCAACAGATAGTCAGCCCGCAACGGCGCCTCAGTCTGAGGCATGGAGCCCTACGCTCCATCTGACAACGCTAGTCAGGCTATGGGGTCTTGTCCAATTGCAGAGGGCGTTGATGCGACAAACGTGAATCAACAGGTGCGCCATCACGCGCCACCCGCTATTAATACGCCACCTACCTCTCAAGGACCCGAGCGCGCATGAAATTCGACACCGCCTACTGCATCAGCCTCGACGACAAGCTGTCGATCTATGACGTGCGCGATCTGAACTTCGACGAGACCATGGACTTCGACTCGGCCAAGGAGCGCTTTCAGTGCCCCAACGACGACTGTCGCACGGCGTTCGACGAGGCGAATGGGCTGGGGACGTTCAACGCGAAAAACGTCAATTACATCCGCACGCCGCACTTCAAGAACCTGCCCGGCACCCGGCATATCGAGGGCTGCCCTTATGTCAGCCTCAGAGCACCGGCGTCAGAAGGTGCAGAAACGGACGACGGGCCAGAGGAGCACTTTCCGTCAGAACTGCTGCTGACCCGGCGTCAGTATGTGCGTAAGCCATCCACCTCAACGCCGGATGTCGATGCGCCTCGGGAACAGCCACAACCGTCTGCCACGACCAGCACTACCGAGCACCCGACTCGCGAGTCGGCACCGGACAAGACCAGCGTCTTCGCCCACCCGGTGGAGTGCTTCGTGTCGAATTTCGATAACAAGGACCTGCTCAAACGCATGCCGCTGAAGATTGGCGAGCACACTGCGTCCTACAGCGCATTCTTCAAGAAAATCGAATACCTGCAGGACAACAAGGGGCTGATTTACTGGGGCAAGATCAAGGCGATCAAGGACTACAACACCAGCTTCCGCATCGATTTCGAGAAGAAGGTCTGGCTCGACAAGAAGCCCTACTCGGTGAACGTCTACCTGAGCAAAAAACTGATCGAAAACTACCGCAAGCGCAAAGCCTTCCTGGAGGAAATAAAGGGTGCCATCGGCAGTGAGCGGGAGCTTTATTGCTTCTTCTATGGTGTGACCCCGGAGTTGAAGCAGGTGCCGAGCAAGAAAAACCCCGAGCAGACGTTCGGGGTGTTCAGTGGTGATATCGAGAATCTGGATCACTTCATTATTCGCGAGGTGCCGGGGTTGGAGGCGACGTAGAACCAATCAAAAAATTGAGTTTGATCCGGGTCGAAAACAACTGTACAAAAACACAGTACTCATTGAATAACCCATTTCGAACCCGGAGAAAACCATGGCCTCTCTTGCGATGAAAATCACCCTGGAACGTATCGCCCTTTTCCAATTCACCCCCGCACACAGCGCACAAGCCCGTGCGATGCTGGGCTGGTCGCTGGAGGAGTTTTCCAGGGAATCCGGGGTTACCGTTGAAGCTATCCGCCGGTTTGAAGCGGGCGGTGAAGTGCTCGACGTCACCCGTCTGGCCCTCGCCTACCGGTTTGAAGCCGAAGGCCTGGTGTTCTTCCCAGGCTTTGCACCGGGCCGAGGCATGAGCGTCAGAGGCTCTACGCCAGACCCGGTGGGACGGGCGGATTACGCGATGATTGAGTGATATCCAATCATCCGCTGGGGCCCCTTCCCCCAACACTGGCAGAGTCTGCTGTACCAGCATCTGCGCAGAACAATCCGTGGAATAGGCGTACGTCCCTAGCTATTAACGATCAACTGAACGGTCGTCTCTTCAACTTCCAGCCACCAGGCCTCCCCACGCTGCGGCTGGCCAAGGCTGAACGCTTCGCCCATTTGTGGTGTGGTGATGGAAACACTGCGCTCCCAGGCCAAGGCCAAGATGCGGTCGAAGGGTTCATGCCAAGCGTGCATCGACAGGTCGAAGGTGCCGTTGTGAATCGGTAGCAGCCAACGACCCTTGAGGTCGATGTGGGCTTGCAGGGTTTCTTCTGGTTGCATGTGAATGTGCGGCCAGTCGACGTTGTACGCGCCGGTTTCCATCAGGGTCAGATCAAAGGGGCCGAACTGTTCGCCAATCGCTTTGAAACCGTCGAAGTAACCGGTATCGCCACTGAAGAAAATCCGTTTGCCGCCATCGATCATCACCCACGAGGCCCAGAGCGTGCTGTTGCCATCGAACAGCCCGCGACCGGAAAAATGCTGCGAAGGCGTGGCAATGAAATGAATGCCCTCGATCTGAGTGCCTTCCCACCAATCCAGTTGACGCACTTTGCTCGCATCGACGCCCCATTTGATCAGCGTCTCACCCACGCCCAGCGGCGCAAGAAAGTGCCTGGTTTTGTCCGCCAGCTTGAGAATCGACTGACGATCGAGGTGGTCGTAATGGTCATGGGACAGAATCACCGCTTCAATCGGTGGCAACGCCTCGAGGCTGATCGGTGGTTGATGGAAGCGCTTGGGGCCGGCCCACTGCACCGGTGATGCGCGCTCAGCGAAGACCGGGTCGGTCAGCCAAAACTTGTCGCGCAGTTTCAGCAGCACGGTGGAATGCCCCAGGCGGAATACGCTGTGGTTCGGTGCGTCGAGAAGCTGTTCGAGTGTCAGTGCTTGAACCGGAATAACACCGGTCGGTCGCGTGTTACTCGGCTTGTGGAAAATCATGTTCCAGAAAATTCGCAGGGTCTTGCGAAAGCCTTGCCCCGGTACGGCCGCATGGTTTTGGTATTGCCCCTGCTCTTGCCGGGACGTTTTCAGTTCAGTGGCGCTATCCGCCTGGTAAGAGAAAGTGGCCATGTTTAAGTGACTCCAGAAAAACCGACGAGGTGCGGCGTTTCTTTTTCGGACGATAAATGGCCAATGCACGCACGCGTCAGCCGCAAACTCTATTTTTCAACCGTTCAACTACACTGCACAGTGTAGTTTCAAGATTGCAACAAAGCCGTGAGCAAGTAAACTGCCGAGTGTAATTCTCCCTTTTTTCTACCGACGCGTATTTATGACAGCTCCGCAGCGCCTCACCGACCGTAAACGCGAAGCCATTGTTCAGGCGGCGATTGCCGAATTCCGTGCCAACGGTTTCGACATCACCAGCATGGACAAGATCGCCGCCACCGCGGGCGTGTCGAAGCGCACGGTGTACAACCACTTCCCCAGCAAAGAAGAGCTGTGGACTGAAATCCTGCAACGATTGTGGACCAACGTCACCGCTCAGCAGGACAACTGTTATCGCACAGACCTGCCGCTTCGCGAGCAGTTGGGCCAACTGCTGCACTGCAAATTGCAGTTGCTGGGGGACACCAATTTCCTTGATCTGGCACGAGTTGCCATCGCCGCCACCATCCATTCGCCAGAACGGGTCCAGGACATGGTGGAGCGCATTGGCGAACGTGAAGAAGGGCTGACCACCTGGATTCGCGCGGCTCAGGCTGACGGTCGGCTCAAGCCTGTAGACCCGGCCTTTGCTGCCCAGCAGGTGCAGGGAATGCTCAAGGCATTTGCCTTCTGGCCGCAGATCTCTCTGAACTGTCCACCACTGTCACCCGAGATGCAGACAACGGTTGTAGAGTCGACGCTGGACATGTTTCTGGCCTGCTATCAACGGCAGGCATGAAGGGCACGCAAAAGGACACATGGAACAAATGACACTATTCACGTGTTTATCCGCTGGACCGAAGCGCTGAATAAAACACTACAAAGTGTTTCAAAGCGACTCGGGCGCTGGAAGCTGTGGGGGTTATAGTGAGCCTCAGTCCCATGGCATTGCAGAGAGCATCATGAATTCAGCCAAGCCCGAAGAAAAAGATCCCGCCGCCCCCATCGATCACTTGCGCTTCCACCGGCCGCACGCTCATCTGGCATCGACGTTCGGCAATGACACTTTCGCATTGAAGGCCGAAGCCTTTGCACGCTTCTTCGGCACCCCGACCTTCCTCGGCGCGCAAACCCTCATCGTCGTGGTCTGGATTGCCCTGAACATCACGGGGTTAACGACCTTCGACGTCTACCCGTTCATCCTCCTCAACCTCGCGTTCAGTCTGCAAGCGGCCTATGCCGCGCCGTTGATTCTGCTGGCGCAAACCCGTCAGGCCGCTCGCGACAAAGCCCAGTCCGAAGCCGACGCGCTACACCGCGAGACGTTGGCGATTGCCAACAGCGAACGGCAAGCGCAAGCCGCGAAGACCTCCGCACAGTTACTGACGTTGCTTGAGCAAAACACCCGACTGACCGAGATGACCAAAGAGCTGACCGAACGCATCGAGAACCTGACATCAGAGATGCATCAACACATTTTGAAAGATCAGCAACGCTCCTGATCGGGCAATTGCACCCAGCGTGATAACTCGTCGAACAGCGTCACCACCGAGCGCAATGCTCGACAGTCCGGGCGAGTCAGCAACCACAGACTGGTGTCGTAACCGAGCAGGGGTTCGCTCAAAGGGCGCAGCCCCTGCGCGGGGTCGATCAGAAAGTCCGGCAACGCGGCGACCCCAAGCCCGGCGCGTACCAACTCGGTGACCGAGTGCATGCTGTTACAGCGATAGCTCGGCAACACACCGGGAAATTGCTGACGACGCCAGATCACGGTTGGATGGTCGGGCAGAAAGTCATCCGGAGCGATCCAGCTCAACCGTGTCAGATCACTCGGCTCGACCGATTTCAGATACGCCGCACTCGCGCACACCCGATACGACACAGCGCCCAATCGCCGCCCAACCAGATGCTCCGGAGGTGAGCGGGTCAGGCGCAAGGCGATATCGGCATCGCGGCGGCTGAGGTTGGCGAAATCGTTGGAGGTGCTCAGTTCCAGGGTCAGCGCCGGGTACGCCGGCATGAATTGCGTCAGTGCCGGCAACAGTAACGCGTGCAACACCGAATCGGTGCAGGTCAGGCGCACGGTGCCGCTGATCACGTCACCGCCCTGCTCCACGCCAATACGCGCCGCTTCCAGCGCCTGCTCGGCGCGTTCGGCCTGCTCGGAGAGTGTTCGGGCCAGGGCGGTCGGCAAATAACCTGCACGACTTTTCTCGAACAGCGCTTGGCCCAACGCCGCTTCCAGGCGCCTGACCGCACGAAACACCGTCGAAACGTCGACCTTCAATAGCGCCGCCGCCCGTGCCAGAGAGCCGCCGCGCACCAACGCAAGAATCAAGGCGAGGTCCGGGTAATCCAGCTGATAGTGCGTTACTGCATTGAACACTTGGCTAAACGCCTCTATTGATTGCGTGAACGCCACTCTATAGTCGGCTCCAGCAATCAACAAGTCTTGGGAGACACCATGCAAGAGAGCCCTCAACTGCGTATTGCACTGATCGGTGACTACGACCCACAGGTCACTGCCCATCAGGCAATTCCCCTGGCGCTGAACATGGCCGCACAACACGCTGACGTCGATGTGCAGTTTGAGTGGCTGGCCACTGACCACATTGACGCAAACACCCCGCTGGCTGACTTCGACGGCTTCTGGTGCGTGCCTGCCAGCCCTTACCGCAACATGGACGGTGCGCTATTGGCGATCCGCTTTGCACGAGAACAACAGCGGCCGTTCCTCGGCACTTGCGGTGGTTTTCAACACGCGGTGCTTGAATACGCACGCAACGTTCTGGGATGGACCGATGCCGAGCATGGTGAAACTTCGCCAGACGCCGCGCGCGCCGTGCTCACGCCGCTCACCTGCTCGCTGGTGGAGATCGTCGACAGCATCCGGTTGGTTAAAGGCTCGCTGATTGCCAACGCCTACGAGTCCACAGCGATTCATGAAGGCTATCACTGCCGTTACGGCGTCAATCCAGCGTTCGAAGAGCAATTGCTGACACACAACCTGAGAGCCACCGGCCACGATTCGGCGGGTGATCTACGGGCCATGGAGCTCAGCGATCATCCGTTCTTCGTCGCGACCTTGTTTCAACCAGAACGCGCAGCGCTAACCGGCACCCGTCCACCCTTGGTCGATGCCTTTATCCAGGCCTGCGCAAGGAACGCCAGATGATCGCCAACACACCTTCGCCGCCTTACTACGCGGTAATTTTCACTTCACTGCGCACCGCCACCGACCAGGGTTACGAGCAAGCAGCACAGCGCATGGTCGAACTCGCCCGCGACCAACCAGGGTTTCTCGGGGTGGAGTCGGCCCGGGGTGAGGACGGGCTCGGCATCACCGTTTCCTACTGGTCCAGCGAAGACGCGATTCTCGCCTGGAAACAACACGCTGAGCACAGTGCAACCCGCGAACGCGGACGCTCGACCTGGTATGAAGCGTTTCACACGCGGGTCTGCAAGGTAGAACGCGCTTATGCCTTCGAGCGTCAGCCGGCCTGAACCAGACGACGCAGCGCGCTGATCTCCGGTAAATCCTCACGCCGCATATAGACCCGCAGTGGTTCAGTGATGTTGATCCGCTCGTCGATGTTCTGCTCCAGCAGCAAGCGGATCAGCTCGCGCTTGAGGGTCATGGCTTGACCGTCCTCAGGCGCCCAGACGAACTCGCTGGCGGGGATGATCGCGTCGTCTGCGACGTCCATGCCAAAGGCGTCTTCGCTGAAGCGGACGATGTATCGGGCGGTCTTGCGATTGAAACCGACGAAGCCGTTGAGCTGGTCGGCGGCCTGGCAGATAAGTTCGGACGTGATGCGCATGGTAAACCTCACGGATGCGTCCCGAAGGACGGCTGAACGATGGTTTACACGCAGAGGGCGGGATAACGGATGTTTCGGGATTTCCCTCTGGAGGGGAATTTGCCGAAGTGGATCGTACTGCAAAGGGCTGCACAAAAGCGCAGAAAAATCGCCCCTCACACACGTTAATGTCGGTTTGGCGATAGCGCATCCGGCGCTCAATTGTTAAAAGATAGGTCTTTGAAATCGCTTCTTACGAAAGGACCTCGACAATGCCTGTTACCTACACCAAAAGCGCCCTGTTGCTGAGTCTGATGCTCGGCCTTGGCCAGGCACAGGCGACCAGCCAGCAGAGCCCGACCGCTCTGTCCACCGCCAGCGGGATCCCGCACCCGGCAGTGATCGCCCACCGTGGCGCCTCGTTCGATGCACCGGAATCCACTGCCGCCTCCTACAAACTGGCGCGCGACCTGGGCGCCGATTACCTGGAAATGGACCTGCAACGCAGCAAGGACGGCGTGCTGTTCGCCTTGCATGACAACAACCTGCAACGCACCACCGACGTTGCCACCAAGTTTCCTGAACGCAAGGACAGCCCGGCCAACGCGTTCACCATCGCCGAACTTAAAACCCTGGATGCCGGCAGCTGGTTCAATACCGCTCACCCGGATCGCGCACGTGCCAGTTACGCCGGTCTGAAAATCCTGACCCTCGACGAAATCATCGATATCGCCGAAGGCAACCCGCTGCACAAGCCAGGGCTTTACATCGAAACCAAAGAACCAAAGCAGTTTCCCGGCATCGAGCGCGACCTCAAGGACAAGCTTCAAGACCGTGGCTGGTTGAGCCCGGCGGGTTCAAAACTGGCTAAAAGTGAACTGAGCGTCGGCCAGGGTAAAGGCAAAGTGATCCTGCAAACCTTCGAGAAGAGCAGCCTTGAACTGCTGCAAAAAGAAATGCCGCAAGTACCGAAAATTCTCCTGCTGTGGGTGGGCGAAGGCAGCATCGAGCCCAAGTCGAAAGTGACCTTCGCCGAATCCGGCGACAAGGATAAAGCCACCTACTACGCCAAACAGGAACCCAAGGACAAAGCCGAATTCGAGCAATGGGTCGACTACGCCAAGTCTCAGGGCGCCATTGGCACGGGCCCTTCGGCAGCGCTGACCAACGGCGGCGATCAAAGCTATTCGGACCTGGTGCAACCATGGATGAACCAGTACACCCACGACAAAGGCATGTTGGTGCACGTCTACACCATCGACGATGCGGTGGATTACAAGAAGGTCATGGACGCCGGTGTCGATGGCATCTTCACCAACCGCGCCAGCGAACTGCTCAAGTACTACAAGCGCCCGGCAGCAGGCAGCGTTGCGCAGTTGCTTGAGAACAACGGCTTCTGAGTGGCCACCCGCTATTGATCGCTCCCGAGAGGGAGCGTCACGGGTGGTACGGCAAAACCAGAGGGGCCACGCAATTCCCGCAGGCTGCGCCAGCTGCTACAGGTTCGGCAGCACGCAGTCTCGTGATGATTTGCGCGGGAACGACCAGGCTCAGGCGATGTTAAGGATGAATTAAGTTGCGCTGGTTAACCTGACGCCACTTAAACAGTTCACCCAAGGAATGCCCCATGAAGACGTTGACTGCCCTGTTCACCGCCGCTGCCCTGACCCTGACAGCCGGTTTCGCCATGGCCGATGTGCGCCCGGACCTGATCCCGGGTCTGCTCAAGGACGGCACTGTGATGGACATGCAGAAACTCAATCAGGCGGCGCTCGCTGAGCATCCTGGCAGCACGGCCGCAAACATCACCGACACCGAGCTGGAGCACAATGCCAAAACCAGTGTTTATGAGTACAAGGTTGAAATCCGCGACGCGAAGAACGTTGAGTGGGATGTGAAGCTGGACGCAAAAACCGGCAAAGTACTGAGCAACACGCAAGACAAGTAAATCGCCCCAGGAAAAAGCCGCGTGACCTTCGGGTTTCGCGGCTTTTTTGCGCTTTGAGCATGAGAGAGGTGGCCGGGTCTAGTGGATAGCGACGCAAGCACTACGCATCCGGAATAGCCGGATTAACCTTAAGATGCAATTCATGTGAGTCGGTGATTTCTCCATCCACATGACTGATGATGAAGTATTTAAGCGTGGCATCACCCGCTACAACGTATCTTTTTTCTATTTCAACCTCCACGCCAGCTTCAACTTCCGCGCTTTTGATATCTTGCCGAAACACGGTTGTGCCATTCCAGCGTACCTGAAGATGATCCTCTGCTTCATAGCCTTGCCCGCCCAAGACCAAAGCGTCCAGATGCACGCCAATCAACTGTTCATCGATTTGTCCATCGTAACCGACCGCCGGCTTCATGCTTGGAACATCCAACTTCTCCCATTTTTTTTCCGATTGTTCCGACTTTCCCCGTTTTTCCAACTTTTCCAACATTTCCAACTTGCTCAAAGACATGGGATCGCTCCTGACAGAAAAGTAGCGCAGGCTGCGCTGACCGTTCCATACAATCCTCAGGGCACCACCCCGTCTACTGTCAGAACTAACAGGTAGGCGGTAAATCAAGGCCTTTTCTGCCCCTGAATCCGACCGGTGGCACGAGCTTCATGGGACATGGGATATCAAAGGCGCAGCCAGGCAGGCCGAAACATTACGCCGTTGTACTGACCAACGATCCCGACGTGCTGCTGCCTGACTCTTGCAGCGCTTGCGTCAACGCCGCCGTAGCGGTTTCCAATGAACCCGAGGTGGTTGCGATCTGCGATTGGGCGGCGGCGACTTTCACCGCTTTGGCATCCGCACTTTCCTGACTGGCCTGAGCGGCCTGCAGTTGTTGCAGTTGCTCCTGCAATTGCTTTTGCAATTCGGCGATCTGCTTGCGCAGCTCTTTCACCGTATCCGATTCACTGCTACTGCTGCTCGAACTGCTGCCACCCGACGCAGGTGCACCACCGGCCGCGACTTTGCCACTGTCGGTGGTCGAACTGCCCGTCGTGGTTGTGCTTTGCGTGGTGTCGGTATCGGTGCTGCCGCTGATGGCAGTCTTGCTGGTGGAAGTGGACAGAGTCTGATTGATCGAGACCGATGTGAGGCTGACCATGGGCGTTTCCTTCGATGAGGTTAGGGATAACCGAATCATCGACGTGCAACACCCACACTTGAGATCAATCGTGTACCGACACGGTTAGCGTGCCGATACACATTTCAGTTGGCTAGGCGCCGAGACGCGCCGTCACCGCGTTCAATTGCCCCGACAACCCGTGCAGGTTGTTGCTCGCCGCTTCAGTGCGCTGCACGTTGTCCAGGTTGGTACTGGCGATGCTGGTGATCTCGGTCAGGTTGCGCGAAATGTCTTCGGCCACCGAGGTCTGTTCTTCAGCAGCGGTGGCGATCTGGCGGTTCATGTCGCGAATCGCCTCCACCGATGCAGTAATGCGCTCAAGCATGGCCCCGGCCTGAGTGACCTGCTCGACGCTTTCTTCGCTGCGCGACTGGCCACTTTCAATGGCCTGCGCCGCATCTACCGCACCGGTCTGCACGCTCTGGATGATCTGGTTGATTTCGATGATCGACGCCGCCGTGCGCTGGGCCAGGCTGCGTACTTCATCGGCCACCACAGCAAACCCGCGTCCGGCTTCTCCGGCCCGAGCGGCTTCGATAGCGGCGTTCAATGCCAGCAAGTTGGTTTGCTCGGCGATGCCGCGAATCACTTCCAGCACCTTGCCGATACGCCCGCTATCGGTTTCCAGTTGGCGGATGACCGTCGCGGTGTTGGCGATTTCGCCGCGCATCTGAGTGATGGTGTGAATCGTGCCTTGCATGACCTTCTCGCCCTGTTGTGCCGACTGATCGGCATCATCGGCGGCCCGTGCCGCGTCGGCCGCATGACGAGCGACTTCCTGGGCAGTGGCGGACATTTCGTTCATCGCCGTGGCGACTTGATCCGTGCGATTGAACTGTTCGTTGGTGCCATGGGCCATCAAGGTCGCAATCGAGTTCAGCTCACCGCTGGCGCTGTCCAGATCCGAGGCGCTGCGCTGCAAGCGACTGAAGGTCTCGGCAAGGAAATCGCGCAGCGTGTTGGCAGCCACCGCCAGCTTGCCCAGCTCATCCTGACGATCACTCGCCACCCGCTCGGCAAACCGGCCCTGGCTCAAGTGCGCGACGTATTCGATCAGCTTGCGGATCGGTTCCACCAGATTGCGGTTGACCAGCCACAGGCTGAGCAAGCCAATCAACAGGCCCGAAGCCAGCATCACCAGGATACCCAGCAACACCGTGCGATCGGCGCTGGCGCTGATCAGCGTCGATTGTTCGCGGCCCTGTTTACGCAACTCGTCGACCAGTTCGCTCATCTGCTCGCTCGTGGCGCGGTCCACACCTTTGACCGCGTTATCACCTGCCGAAGGATCACCACCGGCTGCCAGATAAGCCTCTCGACCTTTTTGATACGCGCCGCCAAGCACCCGGTGCGCATCACGCAGGCTTTCAAGGCGGGTTTTAAGTGAGGCGTCGATGCCCGGTTGGCGGGTCAATTCACCGAGGATGTTCTGTACGTCGCCCTGACGGTCCTCGAATTGCTTCCAGTATTTGTCCAGCTCAGCCGGTTGCTTGCCGCGCAACAGGACGTTTTTCCATTCCTGGACCTGAGCCTTGAATTGCAGGTTGGCTTCGTCAATCAGTTGCGAGGTACGTAACGGGCCTTCGATGAGGTTGCGGTAGTTCTGCACCCCGCTGGAGAGTAAGTGAAAACAGGCCAGGGCAATCAGCAACATCGCGATCAGACTGCCGCTCAGCAGTGCCAGGATTTGCGCTCGCAGGGATTTTTGCAAAAACATCGAGTGATACTCATAACAGGGATAAGACTCGCATCGGTAGGGCATGCGAGATGTCCGGACCTCCCTGTCGACAACATGCGGGCCGGACACCAAAGTGCCTGAGCCAACTTAGGCGTCATCGGCGTGTGCCGCGTTTTCTTGAAGCCAATCCGACCACTGGTAAAGGCTCTATTACGCGAGCCACCAAACCGTCACAAAACTGTCAAACCGCGTTGCCATGATGCCGCTCATGTGAGCCTGTGAAACGTACGACAGGCGCCTCCCTTCAGCGAGACTCCATGAACCACAGCATCGATCAACGCCACCGCGATTCTGACCTGTTCGGCCTGCTCTACGGTTTCAGCTTTCGTCCCGGCGAACGCGGTCGCGAGATCGATTCGGCCAAGGCGCTGCAGCTGCTGCAACAACCGGGCGCCGAGGACGAGTTCCTCTGGCTGCACCTGAACCTCGCCCACGCCGCGTGCGAGCGCTGGATGAAAGCGCACCTGGAGTTGCCGGAAGAATTTTTCGAAGCCTTGCATGAAGGCTCGCGCTCGACGCGCATCGAGCACGTCGATTCGGCGCTGCTGGCAGTGGTCAACGACGTGGTGTTCAACCTCAGCAGCATGGTCTCGTCAGACGTCTCGACCCTTTGGGTCTGCGCCCGCAGTCGGTTGATCATCAGCGCACGCCTGCAACCCCTGCACTCGGTGGACAAGCTGCGCTCCTCGGTCAAGGCCGGCGAATGCTTTCGTTCGCCACTGGAACTGCTCGTGCATTTGCTCCGCGACCAGGGCGAAGTGCTGACGCAGATCGTGCGCAAGACCAGCCAGAGTGTCGACCAGATCGAAGACGAGTTGCTGTCATCGCGACTGTCCACCAACCGTGCCGAACTGGGCGCCAATCGTCGAGTGCTGGTGCGTTTGCAACGGCTGCTGGCACTGGAGCCGGGTTCGCTGCTGCGCCTGCTCAACCGTCCGCCGCAATGGTTGCAAAAGGACGACGTCAAGGAGCTGCGCAAATCCACCGAGGAGTTCGCGCTGATCATCAACGACCTCACGGCGCTCGGCGAACGGATCAAGCTGTTGCAGGAAGAGATCGCCGCCAACCTCAACGAGCAAAGCAACCGAACGCTGTTCACCCTGACCGTGGTCACGGTGTTGGCGCTGCCAATCAACATCATTGCCGGTTTCTTCGGCATGAACGTCGGCGGGATTCCCCTTGCCGGCGACCCGGAAGGATTCTGGATTCTGGTGGCACTGGTCGCGACGTTCACGGTACTGGCCGGGCGTTGGGCGTTTCGCAAGCGGGCGGATTATTGATCCAGGTTTCCAGGATTCACAGCCCCATTGTGGCGAGGGGGCTTGCCCCCGCTGGGTTGCGAAGCAACCCTGAAACCTGCCACCTGTTTTCCCCAGACACACCCCATTTACCCAATTTACGACTGCTTCGCAGCCGAACGGGGCGGTGCGGCGTTCCGACAAGCTCCCTCGCCACAGGTTCTCAAGCGAAGCAACAGTTCGGCAATTAACCAAACACTGACCCAAAGCAGTCTCGCTGTAACATTCGGCAACGATCATGACCGGCACTCCTCCCTGACACAGGATTGTCCGGCCATGGCTACGCCTTCCTTGACCGCCGCCTCCAACGCCCCCGCCAGCAGTGCCGGCCCGCAACTCGATAAAAAACCCGGCGTATTTACCGCCGTGGTGTTTTTCGCGGTGCTGGCCATGGGGCTGCTGTTCACCGCCTACAGCCTGATGCACGACATGCATGACCTCGGCACCACGGTGACCACCTGGACGCCGTTTCTGCTGCTGGGTGTGGCGCTGTTGATTGCCTTGGGTTTTGAGTTCGTCAACGGCTTCCACGACACCGCCAACGCCGTGGCAACGGTGATTTACACCCATTCGCTACCGCCGCATTTCGCGGTGGTCTGGTCGGGGATCTTCAACTTTCTCGGGGTGTTGCTGTCCAGCGGCGCCGTAGCCTTCGGCATCATCGCCTTGCTGCCGGTGGAGCTGATTCTGCAAGTCGGTTCAACCGCCGGTTTCTCGATGATCTTCGCCCTGCTGATCGCGGCAATCCTGTGGAACCTCGGCACGTGGTGGTTGGGCTTGCCGGCCTCGTCATCCCACACCTTGATCGGCTCGATCATCGGCGTCGGCGTCGCCAATGCGCTGATGCACGGACGCGACGGCACCAGCGGTGTCGACTGGGCGCAAGCCACCAAGGTCGGTTACGCGTTGCTGCTGTCACCACTGATCGGCTTCGCATTTGCCGCGCTGTTGCTGCTGGCGTTGCGCATCTTCGTCAAACATCGCGCGCTGTACAAAGCCCCCAAAGGCAACACTCCACCACCGTGGTGGATTCGCGGGATGTTGATCCTGACCTGCACCGGCGTGTCCTTCGCCCACGGCTCCAACGATGGCCAAAAAGGCATGGGCCTGATCATGCTGATTCTGGTCGGCACCCTGCCGATGGCCTATGCGCTGAACCGCACCATGCCAGCCGACCAGGCGTTGCAATTCGCCGCCGTGGCCGAAGTGACCCAGCAAGCGTTGGTCAGAAGTGCTCCGCTACCGGCCCCGGCCGACCCGCGCCCCGTGCTGTCCGAATACGTGCGCAGCAAGGAAGCGACACCGCAACTGATCCCTGCCCTCGCCGCCCTGGCGGGCAACATCGGCAACGAAGTGAAAGGTTATGGCTCGCTCGCCAAAGTCCCGGCGCAAGCCATGGGCAACGTGCGTAACGACATGTACCTGACCAGCGAAACCATTCGCCTGATGGACAAGAACAAGGTCGGCGACTTCGATGCCGACACCACGGGCAAACTGCAATTGTTCAAACAGCAGATCGACAACGCCACGCGCTTCATTCCGCTGTGGGTGAAAATCGCCGTCGCGATTGCGCTGGGCCTGGGCACCATGGTCGGCTGGAAGCGCATTGTGGTCACGGTCGGTGAAAAGATCGGCAAGACCCACATGACCTACGCCCAGGGCGCCTCGGCAGAAACCGTGGCGATGCTGACCATTGGCGCGGCGGACATGTTCGGCCTGCCGGTATCGACCACTCACGTGCTGTCCAGCGGCGTGGCCGGGACCATGGTGGCCAACGGCGGCGGCTTGCAGATGAAGACCATCCGCAACCTGCTAATGGCCTGGGTGCTGACCTTGCCGGCGGCGATTCTGCTGTCCGGTAGTCTGTACTGGTTGTTCACCCAACTGTTCTGAACCCGACAACACGTAAAAAAACTCCCGAACCGGGCAATCGGTTCGGGAGTTTTTTTATAAGAGCCATCGGCGGCACGCTCACTCGACAGGCATTTCGTCGCAAAATCAGTGGATTAAGCACTAATTGGTTCAGCACCCGCTGGATCGGGCTTCAGTTTGTTACCTTGGTGCCGACTCTTAAGAGACCCGATGCATTCAGGAGGGGGAACCGTGAATCTGTACATCAATCAGCTTCAGAAGAAAGCTGACTTCAAAAGCGCCATCTACGCTGGCGATATCTTCCTGAACACCCAGCTCAACGCAGCGAAAGAACTCTGTGCTTTCGCTCAGGAAAGCATCACCGCCGCATTTGACGGCGAGACTGACCACCAGGCCCTGCACCGCCTGATGCCGGTGGAAGAGTTCGTGGTGCTGGTGACCCGCCTCAAAGGCCAGTTCACCAATAGCCTGCGGGCCAAAGAATTGATCCGTGGTTTCACCGAAGAAATCGGTGCAGCCCCCGAAGAGTTCATCTTCGACGTGCCGCGGATTCGTGTTGTGCCCAACTACGATTACCTGCATGCCGGCGTCAGCTACGCCTACAAACCCCATCGCGACACCTGGTACGGTGGCGTCGACTGCCAGATCAACACCTGGATGCCGGTTTATACGATCCAGCCGGACCAGACCATGATGATCAACCCGGCGTACTTCGATAAGCCGGTGAAGAACACCTCGGCGCAGTGGAGCCTCTCCGACTGGATCGACGTGCAACGCCAGCGCGCCAAGGACAACGTCAAGGAAGAAGCCCGTCAGCACCCGGTGCCAACCGAGGACATCGACGCGGCGTCCGAGATCCGCATTGCCGGCAACACCGCCGACATGCTGATTTTCTCGGGTTCACACCTGCACGGCACGGTTCCCAATTACACCGAACAAACCCGCTTCAGCGTGGATTTCCGCCTGATGCACCTCGATGACCTGAAGCACAAGCGCGGCGCGATCAACGTCGACAGCGCCTGCCCGGATGTCGGCGCCGGCTTCAAAGACTATTTCCACGCCCACGACTTCTCGAATTTCCAAGGAATCCAATCATGACCAAGCGTCGCATTACGCCTGCCGAGGCCCAATACAACGAAACCCGCGCTGGCGTTCTCAAGCGGGTCGACGCCGAGTACGTGGCCGACGCCCCATACGTGTTCGCCAACCGCATCGGCGTGACCGCTGCGCTGTCGCGCATGGAGCTGTTCAAGAAGGTCGCCGAAATCCCGGGCGCGATCATCGAGTGCGGCGTGTACAAGGGCAACTCGCTGATGCTTTACATGCACCTGTCGATGATCCTGGAACCCTACGCGATCAACCGTTCGATCGTTGGCTTCGACACCTTCGAAGGCTTCCAGAGCATCAACAAGGACGAAGACCCGGCCGACGTCAACGAGACCATGTTCTCCGACACCGACCAGTCGCTGATCCAGGACATGATCGACGCCAACGACCTGCTGCGTCCGGTCAACCGCATCCCGCGTTGCGAACTGGTCAAGGGCGATATCTGCAAGACCGCGCCGGAGTGGGTCAAGACCCGTCCGGACCTGGTCGTGGCGATGCTGATCCTCGACACCGACCTGTATGAGTCGACCAAAGTCGCGCTGGAAACCTTCCTGCCGTACATGCCAAAAGGCGCCATCGTGGTATTGGACGAAGTCGCTTATCGCAACTTCCCGGGCGAAACCAAAGCCCTGCGCGAAGTGTTCGACCTGAACAAGATCGAACTCAAGCGCCTGCCGTTCGACTCCTGCGTGGGTTACTTCCACATCTGACGCATGACCTCGTAGGAGCGGGGGGCGCCTAGCTCTTGCCCGCGATAGAGATTTCACAGTCAACCGTTGCGTTGAATGTGAAATCGCTATCGCGAGCAAGCTCGGCTCCTACAAGTCAGTGGGTTGCCTGGATCACCTGCCCCAGCCAGTCCATGAATGCCCGCACGCGTAATGGCATATGCCGTTGCCGGGCATAGAGCAGCGAAACCTCCATCGACGGTGCGTTGAACTGTGGCAAGACGGCCACCAATTCACCGCTCAGCAGGTACGACTGCATCCCCGTCAGCGGCACCTGGATCAACCCGAAACCACCCAGACACGCGGACTCGTAAGCGTCGGTACTATTGACCGTCACACTGCCGCTCATCGGCATTCGACGCAGCTTGCCTTCCTCCTCGTACACAAAACCTTCCGGGCGCGAACCCAGTACGCCGACGTAATGGACCAGCCGATGCTGCGCCAGGTCTTCGAGCCGCTGCGGCACACCATAGCGCTGCAGATAGGCCGGGCTGGCGCAGTTGACCATGGCAAAGTCGCACAGGTGACGAGCGACCACCGTTTGATCCGGTTGCGCGCCGACCCGCAGCACGCAATCAAACCCTTCGCCGAGCAAATCGACCCGGCGGTCGGTGCTGCTGATTTCCAGTTCCAGATGAGGGTGCCGAGCCATGAACTCCGGCAGGCGCGGCATCACCACCCGACGGGCCAGAATGTTCGGCATATCGATGCGAATCCGCCCGGTCAGCGAGGCTTCGTCCTGGCGAAACAGCCCTTCGATTTCATCCATGTGCGACAGCAAATCCTTGCTGCGCTCGTACAAGACCAGCCCGTCCTGAGTTGCCTGAACCTTGCGCGTGGTGCGTTGCAGCAGGCGTGTACCGAGCAGGGCTTCCAGGGCCTGGACGTGTTCGGAAACAGTAGAACGGGGCAAGCCGAGGCTTTCGCCCGCGAGGGTGAAACTCGACATTTCACTGACCCGGACGAAGGTGCGCAACAGTTCCAGTTTGTTCATGGGGGGGCCACTCTTTATTGTTCGGTTATTCCGACCAGTGATTCCGATTACAGCCTGTTTATCACCACAATACGGATAAATAAACTTTCTCCCATCATCACTCACTGCTCTGGAGAACGTCCCATGAACCGCAAAATCGCATTGATCACCGGCGCCAGCCGTGGCCTTGGCAAAAGCACCGCCCTGCATCTGGTGACTCAGGGCATCGACATTATCGGCACCTACAACAGCCGCGCCGATGAAGCCCAGGCGCTGGTCGCACAGATCGAAAGCCTTGGTGGTCGCGCCGCCATGCTGCAACTCGACGTCGGCCGGAGTGAAGGTTTCGGCGCGTTCGCCGCAGAGGTCGGGAAGGTCCTGAAAAATCACTTCGATTGCCAGCACTTCGACTTTCTGATCAACAACGCCGGGGTCGGCGTGCACGCGAACTTCGCCAACACCACCGTCGAGCAGTTCGATCTGCTGATGAACATTCACCTGAAGGGGCCGTTTTTCCTGACCCAGAACCTGCTGCCGCTGCTGAATGACGGTGGCCGGATCATCAATATTTCCAGTGGCCTGACCCGCTTCAGCCTGCCGGGTTACGGCGCCTATGCAGCGATGAAAGGGGCGATGGAAGTGCTGACGCGCTACCAGGCCAAGGAACTCGGCGCGCGCAACATCGCGGTGAACATCCTGGCACCGGGCGCCATCGAAACCGACTTCGGCGGCGGTGCGGTGCGCGATAACGCGGACATCAATCAACTGGTGGCCAGCAATACGGCGCTGGGTCGCGCCGGCAAACCTGACGACATTGGCGCCGCCATTGCCCTACTGCTGGCGCCGGGTGGCCAATGGATCAATGGGCAGCGGGTCGAAGCGTCGGGCGGGATGTTTTTGTAATCAGGATTAAAAGATCGTCCGGACGCGGTTCGGACGATCCTGGCTTTTATCCCTCGCAAGACTCGCGCATTACCAGTCGCTCACGCACCACGTCATACGCCCAGTGGTAGAGGTAGGTGTACGGCAGGAAAAACAGCAACACGCCGATGTCCAGAATCAACGCCTGCAACAGGCTGACGTTCAGCCACCAGGCAATCAGCGGCACGCTGACCGCCACCAGCCCCCCTTCGAACAGCAAAGCGTGCACGACTCGGGTAGCGGCGCTGTGGGTAAGCGCCAGATGCTTGAGCAGACGGTCGAACAAACCGTTGAACAACACGTTCCAGGCCAAGGCGATCAGACCGATAGCAATGGTCACGGCGCCCATCTCGAGCATCGGCTTGTCCATCAGCCACGCCAGCAATGGTGTACACAGCATGACCGCCAGCAGCTCGAAGCCAATGGCCTGAAAAACACGTTCGGTAAAGGATTTGTTGGTGCTCATCATCAAGCTCCCTGGGTGAATGTGGTTGCCATCATCTACCACCACACCGATACTTCATAACTAGTAACCATCGATCAAGGCGATAGTTCATGGCCTCACATGAAGTGCTGCTGGCGTTTGTCCAGGCAGCGACCCAAGGCTCGTTTTCTGCGGCGGCGCGAAAACTCGGCAAGAGCCAGTCGACCATCAGCGCGGCGGTTGCCAGCCTGGAAATCGACCTGAACGTGACACTCTTCGATCGCAGCAGCCGCAAGCCCAGACTGACCTCGGCCGGGCATGTCATGCTGCAACGCGCCGAAGACATTCTGGCCGCCACCAGCCGCCTGGAAATGACCGCCGCGCAACTGTCCCAAGGCGTTGAGGCGAAGCTGACGGTGGCGATTTCCGACACCTACCAGTCCGATCGTTTTGAAGCCGCGTTGAGTGACTTCGAGCAGCGCTACCCGGACCTGGAACTCGAATGCCTGATAGCCGAGTGCGACGATTTGATCGCCCTGGTGCAACGCGGGCGCGCGCATATCGCCTTCGCCGAAATGCAGTCCGACTACCCGGCCGACCTGAACAGTGTGACGGTCGACGAGCGCACGGAAATTGCCTTGTTCGTGTCGACCGAACATCCGCTGGCGGCGCTGCAAAAAGTCGATAAGGAAACGTTGCAGCAGCACCGTGAATTGCGCCTGGCAACCATCATCAATCCCTACGAAACCCGTGCCCAAGGCCGAGTCTGGTCGGCGCCCAGTTACCTGATGCTGCTGGAAATGGCCCAAGGCGGTTTTGGTTGGGCGCCTTTGCCGCGCTGGTTGGTCGGGCGTTTTGGAGCGGGCTCGTTACAGGAACTCAAGGTCCGCGGTTGGCCGAAACCGGTGTCGGTCGACGCCCTTTGGTCACGCCTGCATCCGCCTGGGCCGGCGGGGAGCTGGTTGCTGGCAAAGATGCTGGAGTGAAACAGGGTGTTGGGCGCCCCCGTACCCGAATCCTCATCCATATCCGTAACCTGCATCCCGTATCCGTAATCTGCATCCCGTATCCGTAGCAGCTGCCGAGCCCGCGAGGCTGCGTTCGAGGACGAAGTCCTCGCAAATCCTGCGCACGCGGTTTGCCTGGAAGAACGCGTTGCCTGATTCACGACCGCTTCGCGGCCGAACGCAGCCTCGCGGGCTCGGCAGCTGCTACGGATACGGGATACGGATGCGGATGCGGATGCCGATGCGAATGCCGATGCGGGATACGAATACGGATGCGGGATCGGATACAGATACGGATGAGGTATGCGGTGCAGCCATCATTTGAGCTCACTCAACCGCCGCTCGATAAACCGTCGCTCCGGCGCTTGCCGAGTCAATTCAAGGGCGCGCAAATAAGCCGCCCTTGCCTCTTCAACACGTCCCAGTTGCCGACAGAACTCGGCGCGCGCCGAATGGGCCAGGTGATAGTCAAGCAGCTCGCCTCGCTGCAGAATCCCTTCGACCAGCGTCAACCCCGCCAGCGGCCCATCGCGCCGGGACAGCGCCGCCGCGCGATTGAGTTCAATCACCGGCGAAGGCTGCACTCGCAGCAACACGTCATACAGCCCGACAATCTGCGGCCAATCGGTTTGCTCGGCCGTTACGGCTTCGGCATGCACTGCCGAGATCGCGGCTTGCAGGCAATAAGGTCCAAAGCCACGCGTGCTCAACGCGCGCTCGATCAAGGCACAGCCTTCGGCAATCATCTGGGTATTCCACAGCGAACGATCCTGCTCATCAAGCACGATCAACTCACCCGACGCCGAGGTTCTGGCCGGGCGTCGCGATTCATTGAGCAGCATCAGCGCCAGCAGCCCCATCACTTCTGCTTCCGGTAACAGCTCCATCAACAAGCGGCCGAGACGGATTGCTTCGCGGGTCAGGTCTTCGCGGGTCAGCTCACTGCCGACCGACGCCGAATACCCTTCGTTGAACACCAGGTAAATCACCCGCAATACGCTGTCGAGGCGCTCGGGCAATTCGGCAACGGAAGGCACTTGATAGGGGATTTTCGCGTCACGGATTTTGCTTTTGGCACGCACGATGCGCTGAGCGATGGTGGACGGTGCAACGAGAAACGCCCGGGCGATTTCCTCAGTGGTCAGGTCGCAGACTTCGCGCAGCGTCAACGGCACCTGCGCATCCGCCGCGAGGGCCGGGTGGCAGCAGGTGAAGATCAGCCGCAAGCGATCGTCTTCCACATCCTCAGCACTCCAGTCGGTCTCTTCGAGCTCTTCCAGTTGCGCCACCAACGCCGCTTGGGAGGCGGCAAATCGTGTCCGACGACGCAAACCGTCAATGGCCTTGAAACGCCCGGTCGACACCAGCCAGGCGCGTGGATTATCGGGCACGCCATCGCGCTGCCAGCGTTCGACTGCGACAAAGAAGGCTTCATGCAAAGCCTCTTCGGCAAGGTCGAAATCCCCCAGCAAGCGAATCAACGTGGCGAGGATGCGCCGCGATTCGTTGCGATAAACCGCCTCGACCAGCGCCTTGACCGACTCGCCCGGCATCAGTTTGCCATGCCTGTAATCACCCTAGGTTCAACTCACGGACGGGTCGTACTTCAACGCTGCCGACCCGAGCTGCCGGGATGTTGCCGGCGACCTGAATGGCCTCGTTCAGGTCCTTCGCATCGATCAGGTAAAAACCGGCCAGTTGCTCCTTGGTTTCGGCGAACGGGCCATCGGTGATCGACAGCTTGCCGCCGCGCATACGCACCGTGGTGGCGGTCTGAACGGATTCCAGCGCCTCGGCGGCGAGCATCCGGCCGCTGCCCTGAACCGACTCGGCGTAGGCTATGCACTCGGCGTCGTGGGGACTGTCGGGCGAGGTATGCAGGAGCTGTTCGTCGCTGTAGACCAGGCATAGGTATTTCATAAGACTCTCCGTCATCAGGCTGATCAACTATGGCTGCAGATTGAGTATTTGGCGAAAATCCCGACGATCAGGGTGGCCGCTTGAACAGCGTCTGAACATCAGTGTGCTTTTTGTGTGAAGACACTCTTAGTCGTCTGGCGACGAGCCAAATCGACCGCTCAAATAAAATAAATGTCGAAGAGACAAACTGGCTAAAATCCGCAGTTCACCTTTGTCGGACCACGGACACCGCCAGTGACGACCCAACTCGTTCCCTACGAACAGCTGACACCCTTTCAATGCCAGCAACTGGAAGCCATTGAGATCCCTGACCGGCAGAAGCAATTCTCCGGCGATATCGACATGGCCCTGCACACCTTGTTGTCAGCACCGCGTGACGGCATCAAGGGCTTTGCCCTGCTCGTCGATGAGATTCCGGTAGCGTTCCTGCTGCTCAAGCGTCCACCGTTCCTGCCGCACTGGGCTCATGAAGACACCGCGACCCTGCACGCGCTACAGGTCGATCACCGTCACCAGGGCAAGGGTTATGGCAGCGCACTCCTGCAGGCCCTGCCACTCGCTGCGCGCCAGGCCTGGCCAGAAATCAAGGGGCTGGAGCTGTCGGTGGATGCACACAACGAATCGGCGCTCGGGCTCTACCTCAAGCAAGGCTGGGTCGATAGCGGCAACGCCTACAAAGGCCGGATCGGCTATGAGCGGCGCATGGCCCTGGCGTTCTGAACACCCGATAACCTTTCATGGATGAAGTGCACAATGCTGACCACTATCGAACAACTTGAAGCGATTTACGGCCGCCCTCACGACCGCGCCGTGCGCAAGGAAATCCCCTTTCTCAACCTCGATTACCAGGCGATGGTGCGCGCCTCGCCGCTGGTCATCCTGAGCTCGGTCGGCCCCGATGGCATGGACGGTTCACCGCGTGGCGATACACCCGGTTTTGTGCGGATCATCGATGAACGAACCCTGGCGATTCCCGACCGTCCGGGTAATAACCGCATAGACACCTTGCGCAATATCGTCCTCGATTCGCGGATCTCGTTGCTGTTCATCATTCCGGGAATTGGCGAGACATTGCGGGTCAATGGCCGCGCGCGGATCAGCGCCGAGCCCGCTCTGCTGGAAAGCTTTGCGGTGAACGGCAAACCGCCGCGCACGGTGATTCTGGTGGAGGTCGAAGCCGCCTATTTCCACTGCTCCAAGGCTATCGTCCGCTCTGATTTGTGGAACCCGGAAAAGTACCTGGAGCGCTCGGCCCTGCCCACCGCAGGCGCCTTTCACAAGCGCCTGAATGACGGCCAGTTCGATGCCGAGGCGTATGATCGAGAAGCCCCTGTCAGGCTGCACGACAGCCTTTATTGAGAATCGCCATCTCCAACGTCGAGGCTCCTACAGGGGATATGAGGCGTTGGCAGAACGGGCGCTCGGCGCAAAATCTGTAGTGGACGTTACAGATCCAGCGCCATTTCATGCCAGGCCATGCCGCCGTGGTCGGATGCGGACACGTTGAGGTAGGCGAAACCAAACCCGGCATACAGCGGTATGTGCCGCTCCTTGCACATCAGGTTGATGCGGATTTTGCCCAAATCACGCATGCGGACAATGAACTCGCTCATCAAGCGCTTCGCCAATCCCAGCCCTTGAAAGTCCGGGTGTACCACCACCGACATGATCACCACCTGCGGGCCATCCGGGTCATGGCCGATCATTTCCTTGAAGGCCTCATCCGCCATTTCCACCTGATACGCCGCCCCCGAATTGATAAACCCGGCGACGACACCGTCGACCTCGGCCACGATAAAACCTTGCGGCCAGGTGGCAATGCGCGTGGCGATTTTCTCGCGCGTGGCCGCTTCATCACCTTCATACGCTTCGATTTCGATGGCGAAACAGCGATCCAGATCAGCCGGCGTGACCTGGCGAATGACAGTCGTGGGGGAGTTCATGGCGTGGCCCGATCAGCGAAAAAGAGGGAGCGAATCATAAATTAATAAGGTCTGCATATCGATCATCGGCACGCCCGTAAAGCCTTCGTATAGCGGCTTTCTTTCGCGCAAGGTTCGGGCTATTGCTTGTCCCTGTCTTTCGCCATGAAGAGGGAAACTCACCATGACTAGCGTTCAGGTCGGTCTTCTTATGCTGTTCACTATCAGTGCTTTTGGCTTTATCACGCTGACGATCGATGTGTTGCGAGCGCGGCGAATCAGCAAAGATAAATAGTGCAGATGCCGAGTGGCGGCGGCGCTTGAGTGCGCCGCCTCTCAACCCGTTCAGGCCGTTTTGAGCGGGACCCAGATTTCCAGCACGCCGGTATTGAGCTTCGGGTTGAAGTCGTCACTGTAGCGCTCGAACTCCGGGGCATCGGCGGCCTCGTAACCCGACGTTGGCAACCAGGTTTTCCAGATGTACTGAAAGGTTTGCGGCAGGGTGTCCAGCGCACCTTCGTGCTTGAACACCGCATAGTGCTGAGGCTGTATTTCGATCCAGCGGTAGAGTTCTGGCAGGTCATCGAGCTTGCTGATTTCGACACCGGCGATGTACTCAAATCCACCTTTACCGTCCGGATTGCAGCAGACGCCGTAGGTTACCTCCCCAATCTGCCCAGGAACGTTACCGATGTGCGGTACGAATTTCTCCCAGAGCTTGGGAATGCCTTCGGTGGTGTCCGCGCTAAACCGCCCACCAAGTCCTGCGATCAGCAGAAAATGCCCCGCTTCGAAGCGCGGCTCAGCGACTGCGCCCTTTTTTGGATCATCCATGAATCAACTCCTGCAACTGAAGGTGGGTTCGGCTGCAAGTATAGAAGCCAAACCGGATTCCCCCAGTCAAAGGCCCGGAAGTTCTGCAACAGCCGCCGGAAGGATAAACTCCTGATAGCCAGAAACGATCACGTAGACCGCGAAATAACAGAAGATCGCAGCAGATGCGAGGTAAGAGTAGCGCAGCAGCTTGTCACCCAAGAGTTTGCCGCCCTGGGTCGCCGCCAGGCACAGGGCAACGCACCACAGCAGCCCGGCGCAAAAGAACCCTGCCAGAAACAGTGCGGCATTGCTCAGGCTACCGCCCCCGGAACGGGCAATCAGCGTACCGCCGACGGCAGCGAACCAGAGAATCGCGCTAGGTGACGACATTGCCAGAAAAATCCCACGGAAAAACTCCCGCCGATGGGAACCGGCACTGACCTCACCGGCCTCTGCCAATACGGCGCTGTGATAAATCGCCGAGTGAATCATCTTCGCCGCGAAGTACAGCAGCAATGCCGAACCACCGACCCACAGCACCCAGCGCACTGCCGAGTACTGCAACAGTACCGTCATGCCGGCCAGCGCCAGCACCGCGTATACCAGGTCGCCGACACAGGTGCCGAGCCCCAACGCAAAACCCTGAAAATACCCGCGCTGCATGGCCAGTGTGATCATCGCAATGTTGGCCACGCCGATGTCCAGGCACAAAGAAAGGCTCAGTAAAAAGCCGCTGGAAAACTCCATTTTTCATCTCGTTTAAAGGTGGTAGTTGAGTAAATTCAAACTTCTGCAAGAAGCATGCGCACGCGGGTTGAGAGTGAAAACTTGCGCATGCGATCAACCGCGTGGTGAAAAATAGTTGAACCTCGCCACTAGACAATCGGCCATCAGCGCCCTTATCTTCCGCCACAGGCCACCGCAGTGGCCAGCGTCGCTCGGACGGTTCCGGGCGCTTACGTTACTCGAGGCAACAATGGCCGAACAAGGTTCGCCGCGCCGCTTTGCGCGCATAGATCGACTCCCCCCTTACGTATTCAATATCACTGCCGAGCTGAAGATGGCCGCCCGTCGTCGTGGCGAAGACATCATCGATTTGAGCATGGGTAACCCTGACGGCCCGACTCCACCGCACATCGTCGAAAAACTGGTGACCGTTGCCCAGCGCGAAGACACCCACGGCTACTCCACCTCCAAGGGGATTCCGCGTCTGCGCCGGGCGATTTCCAATTGGTACAAGGATCGCTACCAAGTTGATATCGACCCGGAAAGCGAAGCCATTGTCACCATCGGCTCGAAGGAAGGCCTCGCGCACTTGATGCTCGCCACCCTCGACCAGGGCGACACGGTGTTGGTGCCGAACCCGAGCTACCCGATCCACATCTACGGCGCAGTGATTGCCGGCGCACAAGTGCGCTCGGTGCCGCTGATCCCCGGCGTGGACTTTTTCGCCGAGCTGGAGCGGGCCATTCGCGGCTCGATTCCGAAGCCGAAGATGATGATTCTCGGCTTCCCGTCCAACCCGACCGCGCAGTGCGTCGAACTGGATTTCTTCGAGCGGGTGATCGCCCTCGCCAAGCAGTACGACGTGCTGGTGGTGCATGACCTGGCCTACGCCGACATTGTCTACGACGGCTGGAAAGCCCCGTCGATCATGCAGGTGCCGGGCGCCAAGGACATCGCGGTGGAGTTTTTCACCCTGTCCAAGAGCTACAACATGGCCGGCTGGCGGATCGGTTTCATGGTCGGCAACCCGGAACTGGTCAACGCTCTGGCACGGATCAAGAGTTACCACGACTACGGCACCTTCACCCCGCTGCAAGTGGCGGCCATCGCCGCGCTGGAAGGTGATCAGCAGTGCGTCAAAGACATCGCCGAGCAGTATCGGCAACGGCGCAACGTGCTGGTCAAAGGCCTGCATGAACTGGGCTGGATGGTCGAAAACCCGAAAGCCTCGATGTACGTCTGGGCCAAGATTCCAGAAGCCTATGCGCATATGGGTTCGCTGGAGTTCGCCAAGAAACTGCTGGCCGAAGCCAAGGTCTGCGTATCGCCGGGCGTGGGCTTTGGTGAATACGGGGATGATCATGTGCGCTTTGCCCTGATCGAAAACCAGGACCGGATTCGTCAGGCGGTCCGCGGGATTCGCGGGATGTTCCGGGCGGATGCGGCGGCGGGTTGATCCCTGCGTTTAAGCCAGTAGAACGAAGAATGCCCCTGTGAGTGTATTGCGCTCACAGGGGCATTTTCGTATCGGGAAGTTGATCGCTAGCGTTATGGCTGTAACGTAGTCGCGCCTTTGTAGTAGAAAGGTTTCATGTCGATAACCTCCTCCAGTAACGTACAGCCGACCCCTTCACGCGCAGCGTTGTTCATCAGACCTGGGTCATGATCAATCAT
Source organism: Pseudomonas sp. GW822-FHT04C11 (assembly GCF_058800905.1). NCBI lineage: Bacteria > Pseudomonadati > Pseudomonadota > Gammaproteobacteria > Pseudomonadales > Pseudomonadaceae > Pseudomonas > Pseudomonas sp. GW822-FHT04C11. The sequence continues at coordinate 102,811 of NZ_JBXAMS010000005.1, forward strand.
CCAGCTGAATAGCCCCCCAAGCTTATGCTCCACCACGTATTCACCTTTCAATTTTACGGTTCGAGGCGTATCCAGTGACATAAATACTTTGGTTGTTCGATTATAGAGAAAGTCTGCGTTTGCTCTTTCATCGGTATACAAGATAAAGCCATTCCGGGGTTCGCGCGTCTCCAGATCAAGATAGTGTTTCAACATACCAGGCATTTCTGTCACGCCAGGCTCAAAACATCCAGGTGTCGAATTAGAAACATCGTCGCTTCCCGGGCGTTGCTCGTATTTCCCCACCAGTGGTGACACGCTTGTCAGTTCAGCTTGCTGAGCATTTCGACTGTAGTTGGCGTACCCGACATAAATCATATTGGAGGGCACGCCAAGTCCCAATAGGTACTGCACCGCCGCATCAACAGAGTTCTCGTTAATGTCATCAGGGTCACTGCGATATAGATTGCAATGGTGCTGAAGCTGTGTCGCCCAAGGCGTACCAAAAAAGTCATAAGCCATGACGTTAACACCATCAAGGCCTGCCTTAATAAGCGCCGGAATACTGGATTTGGCCAATTTGGCCGGGGCAGCAATCGAAGCAATGCTTATTTTTACCGCAGGCAACCTGGCCTTCAACTCTCGTATCAATTCAGCAAAGTAAGCCGCATCATCGTCATCGTAGGGATTACCCAACCAAGTATCACTCGGCCCAGGTTTATTACCTTCCACCCCTGGATATTCCCAATCGATATCAATGCTTGTGAACATGGGAAATGTTGTGAAAATAGTCGCAATTGAATCAATAAAAATCTTTCTTTTTGCAGGGTCTCGCTCGCGCGCGACGGCATAAAAGGCATAGCTCATAGACCAACCGCCAAGGCTCAGGGAAAGCTCCAGGCCAGGATTAGACTGATAAATTTGAAGCAAAGCCCCCAGCACACCTTGCGCTTTTTCGGGTCGATAAAGATCTGAATAGTCTTCGCTGGCATACCCTGGGAAATTGCAGTTGATATAGGCTGCTAGATCATTCCAGGGATCAATAAACCTCACATGCCCACTCCATTGTGCTTCGGCTGCCTCCAATTCAGCCTCCGTCGGCTCGCCGGGGATTGCTGGCGGACTCACAAGCCCCCAGAGGACTAGAGAGTTGTAGATCGGAATCCGATTAACACCTTTGTCCCCCACAATGGCTAAAAAACCGAGAATCAATTTGTGGAAGGTCCCGGTTTTGCCCAGGAATCTCGTCAAGTTGGTTCCACGTCCTCCCCTGGCGTAGCTCGGGTCAGGTTCACCAGGTCCATTGCCATAACGGGTATCGCCAATCAACCAATCGCCACTATAACCAAAACACTTAAAGCCATTGTCTGCGTACTTATTGAACACATATTTTGTCGTACGATCTGGCCCCGGGGCATAGGACAACTGATCGTCTCGCGTGGCGGGATCAAATTTATTGACCGCATAGGTTTTTTCGGCCGCGCCCTCCGCCCATACAACACCGTTGACTAAAGTGCCTGGATCGGTGTCATTGATAAGCTCGCTCACTGTGACTTTTCGGTTTGCCTGCGTTGCACCTGGTTCTTTAGCGGTCATGATTTTTTCTCCCTGCACGCATAAATGAGTCACGAATTCATGAGCAACTTTTACGCGCGGCTCAACACAGCGCCTACCTGTCAAAGTTGACAGTGCCGACGAGTGGTATTCAGGGATTGAGGATCGCAAAGAAGAAAGCCGCGACAAGGATTGAATATCCTCTCGCGGCTCAGATGACTCTGTAAGTCCGGCACCCGCACAACGTGCAGGCACCGCGATAAATCAAACCACCAGCGACAACAACAAAATAAAGCCCAGCGCAACGACGGACAGGATGGTTTCCATCGCGGTCCAGGTCTTGAAGGTTTCGGCCACGGTCATGTTGAAGTACTGCTTGACCAGCCAGAAGCCGGCGTCGTTGACGTGCGACAGGATCAACGAACCCGCGCCGGTGGCCAGCACCAGCAACTCGCGGTTCACGCCCGGAATCATCCCCACCACCGGCACCACAATGCCTGCACCGGTAATGGTCGCCACGGTCGCGGAACCGGTCGCCACGCGGATCACCGCCGCGACCAGCCAGGCCAGCAGGATCGGCGAAATCTGCGCGCTCACCGCCATGTGGCCGATCACATCGCCCACACCGCTGGTCACCAGCATCTGCTTGAAGCCACCACCGGCACCGATGATCAGAATGATCGCCGCGGTCGGCGCCAGGCTGGCGTCGAGCAGTTTGAGGATCTGTTTGGAACCGATGCCCTGACGATGCCCGAAGGTGTACAGCGACAGCAGCAGCGCCAGCAGCAACGCCGAGATCGGGTGGCCGATCATGTCCATCCAGGTGCGGAAGAAATGCCCGTCCGGCAGTGCGATGTCGGCAAAGGTTTTCAGCAGCATCAGAAACACCGGCAACAGCACGGTGATCAGCGTGATGCTGAAGCTCGGCAAGGTGCTGGAGTGCGGCTCGCGAGCCAGTTGATCCACCAGTTCCTGGTTAGGATGGCCGGGGATGTACTTGGCGATGAACGTGCCGTAGATCGGACCGGCAATGATCGCGGTCGGCAGGGCAACGATCAGACCGTAGAGAATGGTTTTACCGATGTCCGCACCGAACACCCCGATGGCCAGCAATGGTCCCGGATGCGGCGGAACCAGACCGTGCACGGCAGACAGACCGGCCAGCAACGGGATACCGATCTTGATGATTGAAACGCCGGTGCGCCGGGCAACGATGAACACCAGCGGGATCAGCAGTACAAAGCCGATTTCGAAGAACAACGGGATACCGACCAGGAAGGCCGCAAACATCATGGCCCATTGCACGCGCTCTTTGCCGAACGCGCGAATCAGGGTCTGGGCGATCTGATCCGCCCCACCCGACTCGGCCATCATTTTGCCAAGCATGGTGCCCAACGCAAGGATGATCCCGACAAACCCGAGTACCCCACCAAAACCGTCCTGGAACGCCTTGATGATGGTGCCAATCGGCATGCCCGAGGTCAGCCCGAGAAAAGCCGCAGCGATGATTAATGCAATGAAAGGATGAAGCTTGAACTTGGTGATCAGGACGATTAATCCAATCACGGTGATCACTGCATCAAGCAGCAAAAACGACTCGTGGGACATGCCAAACATGGGGGGTATCTCCTGTTTGTTGTTGTTATTGAAGCGGGTTATTCAGAAGCCGTCAGGACAGCGCTATCTCTTGCAACAACACTCAGCCGGCGAGTTTCAAACCATGACTGAGCCACCAGGCGTGAGCCTGCCGGGCGAGTTCATCGACGTTGTGCTTCGAGGCATCGAGCGCCAGGGTCAGTGGCTCGCCAACGGGGGATTCAAGGGTCGCGAACTGGCTGGCGATCAAGGTCGACGGCATGAAATGCCCCGGACGATGAGCCACGCGGTCGGCGGCGACTTCAGGGGTCAACTCGAGGAACACAAAACCCAGGCCCGGCAAGGCGCTGCGCAAGCGTTCACGGTAACTGTGTTTGAGCGCCGAGCAGGTCAACACCGGGCGTGCGCCCGAGGCATCGACGCGACGCAACTCCTCGCACAGGCTGTCGAGCCAGCCGGCACGATCGTCGTCGTTGAGGGGAATACCCGCGCTCATCTTTTCGATATTGGCGGCAGGGTGAAAGGTATCGCCTTCAATGCCGGTTGCACCGCTCAGCTGGCACAGGGCCTCGCTGACGCTGGACTTGCCGCAGCCGGCCACGCCCATGATGACCAGGGCGGTGATGGGTTGACTCATGTAACACCTCAGCGCGCAGACAGCGCTACCTTTGCTACGTGAAACTCTAGTGCAAAAGCAGGCATTGCCGACGCCTTCTTGTCATTTTTATGGGTTGCAGCACGTTCTTTCCCAACGCCAAACAACAGGGATCAGGCAATCCCTGCTCAAGCATTTGCAGCCGCATCGAGACAGCGCTACCTTAGTGCCTTGAATTTTGTTTGGCAAGCTGCCCGATGACCTCCACTAAAAACGATAAAAATACTCGCACCACCGGCCGCCCTACCCTCAACGAAGTCGCCCGTCTGGCAGGCGTGAGTCCAATCACCGCGTCCAGGGCCTTGCGCGGCATCAGCACCGTCGCCACCGAACTGGTGGAAAAGGTCCAGCAGGCCGCGCTCGAACTGAACTACGTGGTCAACCCCGCTGCCCGCGCCCTGGCCTCGGCCCAGAGCCATTCGGTGGTGGTGCTGGTACCGTCGCTGTCGAACCTGCTGTTCATCGAAACCCTTGAAGCCATCCATCAGGTGCTGCGTCCCAAAGGCTTCGAAGTGCTGATCGGCAACTATCACTATTCCCGTGATGAAGAAGAAAACCTGCTGCGCAACTACATGGCCTATCAGCCAAGAGGGTTGCTGCTGACCGGTTTCGATCGCACCGAAAGTGCCCGCCGGATGATCGAAACCAGCAATATCCCCTGCGTCTACATGATGGACCTGGACCCGGGCGCCGGCCTGAACTGCGTCGGCTTCTCGCAATTGAGTGCCGGCGAAACCGCCGCACAACACTTGATCTCCCGCGGTCGGCGACACCTCGCCTACATTGGCGCACAGCTCGACCAACGCACCTTGCTGCGCGGCGAAGGCTTCCGGCGCGCCTTGCAGCAAGCCGGCCTGTACGACCCGGACCTTGAGTTGCTGACACCGCGTCCCTCTTCGGTGGGCCTTGGTGGCGAATTATTCCTGCAGCTGATGGCCAGCCATCCGCAGGTCGACGCGATTTTCTTCGGCAACGACGACCTGGCCCATGGAGCCCTGCTCGAAGCCATGCGTCACGGGATCAAGATCCCCGAACAAGTCGCCGTCCTCGGCTTCAACGACCTGCCGGCCTCGGCGCACATGGTGCCGCGCCTGAGCAGCATCAGCACCCCGCGTGAAGCCATCGGCCGGCGCGCCGCCGAACACATGCTGGCGTTGATGGCCGGCAACTCGGTGGCCAATCCGGTGGTCGATATGGGGTTTGAATTAAAGGTTCGCGAGAGTACCTGAGCCCGACAGCTCTACGTGCAAATGTGAGCGTTGCCCTTGACCCCGCTGCGTCGAGGGCAGCCGGCCAAACGTTGAAACATCATTATCCGGCACACCCGCGATCCACGCTTGATGCCGGCGATCAAAAACTGCCTTGCCGCCCATCCAAAAGGAGACGGTCCGGCGCTTGTGATGAATGCAGGGCACGCCAACCTCGATGAAGTGTGGGTAATGACCACCGACCTCACTATCGAGTATTTAAGATCGCCCAATGCAGGGGGGGCTGATAGATTCCAGACGCTCGCCTCCTCCCCAGAAAGAGACAGACATGAACGGACTCAAGGTACTGCTGACCGGCGCCTGCGGCAGAATTGGCAAAACTTTTTTCGAGGCTTCGAAAGACCGCTACACCTTCACCCTCACCGACCGGGTCGAGCCCGGCTTCACGGTCAACGCGCCACATCGGTTTTTCTGCCTCGACCTGAGTGACGCGGCAGCCGTCAGTGCCGCGCTCGAAGGCATCGACGTCATCGTGCACCTGGCCGGCATTCCTCACGCCACGGCATCGTTCGACGAGTTGTTACCCAACAACATCCTGGCCACCACGTATCTGTTTGAGGCCTCGGTGGCGGCCGGTTGCAAGCGGTTGGTGTTCGCCAGCAGTGCGCAAACCATCGAAGGTTACCCGGTGGACCGGCAGATCACACCGGGCATGCCCGTCATGCCGGCCAATCTCTACGGTGTCAGCAAATGTTATGGCGAAGCCCTGTGTGCTTTCTATTCGGCCAAGCGTGGTCTGTCGACTATCGCGCTGCGCATTGGCGCATTCGAGTTCCCGGATCGTCATGAACTGACCAATGCCCGGGACCTGAGTGCATGGCTCAGCCCCCGCGACGCGGTGCAGTTACTCCAGCGCTCGGTGGAGGTTGAAGGTGTGCAGTACCTGATCGGCCACGGGATTTCCAATAATCGCTTCAAGCGTCTGGACCTGAGCGAAACCACGCGGGTGCTTGGCTATGAACCAGTAGATGATGCATTCCAGCTGTTTGACATCCCCATCGCGCCCCTCTGAGTACCTCGCCCGACAATGAGCGAAATGCCTCGCGCAAACCGCTCTCGGACCTTCCCGCCAACAGCATCGGATGCGTCCCACAGATTTGTCGGAAACGCTTGCCATCGTTTTTTTTGCGCGTGCCGTAGCCTGTTTGGAGCTGCTTTTAACCGCCCCAAGGAGTCTTATGTCATGCACACGGACCCGCAAAAACAGCAAGGGTTACTCTCACGCTGGAGCGAAGCCCTGGCGACCGAGGCGTTCACGTCTCGCCGGATAAGCCTCGGCCATCTGTCCGATACACTCGAGTTCAGCACCCGCGCAAGCTTTCAGCGCTTATTGCAGGCGCTGCTGCGCGAAGGCCTGCTGAATCCAAAAAGCCTGAAAGCCGAAGGCTCGGTGCATTGGCTTACGCTGCTCGATGGTGCCCGGTTGTGTTTCGAAGGGCTTATCCCGGCGCGGATGAACAGTTGGGACCTACAGGGCGACATCACGCTGCATCGCTCTGAATGCCCAGCACAAAAACTGCTGTTTCCTTCACAGTTGCTAAACCTGCTCTGCACGCAACTTGAGCCTTTACCGTCACCCGAAGTCCTCGTTCGCCTGTGCGAGGAGCTTGATGACAGCTTCTGCAACGCCACCTTGTGCCAGGCCTTTCACCACGGCTGGAGCCGGCAACTGCGTGAACAGTTCAAGCTCGCCGATGACGATAATCTGCTGACCTGGCTCAAGAGCAACACCGCCCACCCGAACCCGACATCGGTGCTTGAACAGTGGGGCACGCTGGGTCATCCCTGGCACCCGAACTACAAGACCAAGCTTGGCTTGGGCACCACGGAGGTCATTGCTCTATCACCGGAATTCGAAGCCTGCGTGCCAGTCGTCCTGTGCGCCTTGCACCGGCAATGGACTCACGTCGAATCGTTGATCGGACCTGAGCATTACCGCGGCTGGTGGCAAGGGCATTTCCCGCTCGCGGCCGAACAATTGATCCAGCACCTTCTAACCCAAGGTCTCGACCCGGATGACTACCTGCCCATCCCCGTCCATCCGTGGCAAGCCGCAGAGGAACTACCGCGCTCGTTTGCTCGCGAAATTGCCGACCGCGTGCTGGTCGTGACCACCATCATTGCGTTCAACGGTCAGCCGACCATGTCGTTTCGCACCCTGGCGCCCAACGCAAACCGCTGTTCACCGATGGTCAAGCTTCCGGTGGCGCTACGACTGACCAGCGTGCAGCGCACCCTTTCGCCACGCTCTGCGCGGATGGGGCCAAGGGTTAGCGGATTGTTGCTGCAAATACTCAAGCAGGAGACGCAGATTCGAGCCGTGTTGAACATCGTGCCGGAACGTATTGGCGTGCATTACTCGCCGCAACCGGCAGATGATCAACGCTCCCGGCACCTGGCGGTGCTTTACCGGGACAACCCGTCAAGCGTGTTGCAGCCGGGCGAGATGGCCGTTCCCGTTGGCAGCCTGTTTGCCCTGGATGAACACGGACAACCGTTACTGCGCCAGTGGGTCCGGTTGGCCCAAGGAGGCGACGGCAGACCGGAACTGCTGCGTTTTTGCCGTGACTATCTATCGATCGCCGTTCCCGGATTGCTCGGTCTGTACCTGATCTACGGGGTCGCCTTCGAGGCACACCAGCAGAACAGCTTCATGGTCATGAGTGCCGAGGGACAGTTAAGCCGACTGCTGGTACGTGACTTCGGCGACATTCGGATTCACCGCCAGACTTTGCACCGGCAAGGCCTAGACCTTCAGTTGCATGACCCGCAGATGACGCTGTATGACGATGCGGACTTCGTGCGCGACAAACTCTTGCACACCACCTTCATGTGCCATCTCGGTGAGCTGGTTCTGCTCTGCGCCCGGCATTGGAAGATGCCGGAAGATGCACTTTGGAATGAGTTGGCCATTCAGGTCAGCGACTGCTTTGACCACCTGCGCGAACGGGTCGAGCCTCAACGCTGGGCAATCGAGCGTCTGGCCTTGCTGAAACAGGACTGGCCGGCCAAATCGTTCATGCGCATGCGCTTGCTCGACAGTGCGCTCGATATCGTCGGTCGCCTGAGCAACCCGCTTCGCGTGCACTCTTAAATAGTCGCTGGAACGACAAAAAGGATTCTCGATCAAGTAATGACACTTGATCGAAATCCTTTTAGTTGCATGACGTTTTAACCAAGTTGCAATGTCGAGTTGAATTGACTGATGGCGTCCACCACATGCCGTGAACCCTGTTGAATTTCCAGGATCACCTCGCCCGCTTCATTGGCCAGTTCCACACCAAGTCCAGTACGACTCAAACTTGATTGCATGCTCGACACTGCACTCAAGGACAAGTCGTGGTTCTTGCGCACTACTTCCACAATTTCCACGGTTGCGTGGCTGGTTCGTGCCGCCAGGCTACGCACCTCGTCGGCAACCACCGCAAATCCTCGCCCATGTTCGCCGGCCCGCGCAGCCTCGATTGCGGCGTTGAGTGCCAGCAGATTGGTCTGATCGGCGATACCGCGAATGGTCTGAACAATGGTGCCGATGATATCGGACTGTTTGCTCACCGCATCGATGCTGAGGGCCGCTTCGTTGAGATCCCTGGAGATCTCTTCGATGATCTGCACGGTTTGCTGCACCACCTGCGAACCTTTCTGGGCGCACGCGTCGTTTTGCACCGAGGTTGAATGGGCCGACTCGGCGGCAGTCTGCAACGTGGTCATTTGCCGGGTGATGTCGCTGGCGAACTTGACCACTTTGTACAAGCGGCCCTTGGTGTCGAAGATCGGGTTGTACGAAGCTTCGAGATAGACCATGCGACCGTGTTTGTCGACCCGTTCAAACCGACGCGAATGGAATTCACCTCGGTTGAGCGAAGCCCAGAATGCCTTGTAGGCCGCCGACTCGCTCTCCGAGCGATGACAGAACAGGCTGTGGTGCTGACCCACTACTTCGTTAAGTGAATAGTGCATGGTCTGCAAAAAGTTATCGTTGGCAGTAATCACCCTGCCATCGGGGGAGAATTCGATCACCGCCATGGCACGGCCCAAGGCATTCACTACGCTCTGGTTTTCATGCTCTTTATTGATTCGGGCCGTGATGTCCGAGGCCACCTTGATCACGCTTCGTACGTGCCGGTCAGTCCCGATCACCGGCATATAACTGGCCTCAAGCCAGACTTCCTTGCCACTCTTGTTCATGCGCAAGAAGGTGCCACTGTTTGATTCGCCACGACCCAATTCACGCCAGAAGCGCTGGTAATCTTCGCTTTTGGCGTAATCCTCTTCACAAAAAATCCGGTGATGCTTGCCGCGTAACTCCTCGATGGAATAGCCGACGGCCTTACAAAAGTTTTCGTTGGCCTCGAGGATCACACCGGTGGGGTCAAACTCGATCATTGCCATGCAGCGGCTGATCGCCGCCAACTTGGCATTGGCCTCGGTCAATGCGCAGCTAAATCGCTCTATCTCAAGCAAGTCAGACTTGTGGTGTCGATTGAACATGGTGGTATCACCTTCAGCGCTGTCTTTTGATGAACGGAAGTTCCTAGTCTTTCACTGGACTTACGACGACTTTCCACAGAACAGGCAAACGCATCCTCAGACGAAGGATAAGAGTCAGGTGATCAATGATGATTAATCGGAGTGTCCATAACGCAACGCTCTTATCAAGCCATCCTTTTCTTGACGCCCCGTGCAGGGGCCAACCCAACATTCACAAGTAATTCCCTCTAAGAAACACTCCTTTTCACCGCAGTGCCTTAAGTGGCGCACTCTTATCGATCATTCAATTTACAGCCGGCCGCAAAACACTGACTCAAGCACAATCGGGCTGAGGCATCGAGACTTTCACGCTTTATAAATTGACCGGCATCAGTAGCTACGAGTGAGCATAGACAGCAACGCCACGGATGCAAGGCCATCAATAGGCCATCTTTTTATCGATGGTCAGAGCGCCGCAGGATGGAGCATCGCCAGCAGCGCCTGCACCGCCGCAGAGGGTTCCCTCAACGGTGTCGCGACCAACGCAAACTCTCGATGAACAGGCACCGCCAACGGCAGCACGCGCAACCCCTTGCGATTGGCTGGCAAGGTCATTTCCGGAACCAGTGTCACCCCGACGTTTTCCCGAACCAGCGCGAACGCACTGCCCCACTCTCGAACTTCAACCCGGACATCCAGCAGCGCAAGACCTGCATCCGCTGCCAGACTGCGGGCATTGACGCTGCATCCACCAGTGGCCAGCACGAATGGCTGCCCGACCAACGTCTCCAACCTCAATCCGTGCTCGTGGTTTCCTCGAGCCAATGGGTGCGCCATCGGCAGCACCGCAACCCAGGTATCTCGCCCCAACATTCCGGCATTGCGTTCAGGTGGAGGATTGAGCACCACGCCCAGATCAACCAGGCCAGCGCCGAGTAACGCTTCGACTTCGTTGTCGCTGACCTCCAGCGCCACCACCTGAATACCGGGATAAAGTTGCTTGAACTGGCGCAACAGCGGCGGCAGAAACGTTGCAAGCACCATCGGAAAACTGGCCAGGCGAATCGTGCCACGCTGAATATCCCGCGCCGCGTCGGCAGTAGCCCGGATGGTCTCAAGGGCCTGAAGCATCACCCGCGCCTGGTCGATCACGTGGACTCCGACCGCGGTCGGCAAGGTCTGACGGTTTTCCCGGACAAACAGTTGAATACCGAGCACGTCCTCAAGCAAGGCCAGCGCTTGACTGGCCCCCGACTGAGTCATGCCGACACACTCGGCAGCGCGAGTAATGTTGCCCGTGTCGGCGATAGCCACCAGCATCCGCCAATGCATCAGGTTCATCATGGCAGTAGCTATCCTTATGGCTGATGTCTGAAAGATTAATTTTACGACATGCGCGGGCGACTATGACACTGATCAAAATCCTCACCTGGAACCCTGATCATGAAGTTGTATTTTTCGCCTCAAGCCTGCTCCCTTGCACCGCACATTGTTCTGCGTGAACTGCAGTTGCCATTCGAGCTGGTCCGCGTCGACAACCGAACGAAGAAGACCGGCGACGGTGCCGACTTTCTTGCGATCAATCCGAAAGGTTATGTCGCGGCGCTGCAACTGGATAACGGCGATGTGCTGACCGAGGGACCGTCAATCCTGCAATACCTGGCGGATCTTCGCCCGCTTGCCGGCCTTGCACCGACATGCGGATCCTGGGAAAGAGTGCGTTTGCAGGAGGTCCTGAACTTCATTTCGAGTGAGATTCACGGCGGCCTGGGACTGCTGTTCAACGTGCAGTTTCCTGATCAGGTGAAAGCGCTCTTCAAGGAGAAACTGTTCAAGCGGTTTGCCGTGCTGACCCAGACACTGGAACAACAGGATTATCTGCTGGGCGAACGCTTCAGCATCGCTGATGCCTATCTGTTCAGCGTACTGCGGTGGACTTCCTTGTTTGATATCGACCTGAAGCAATGGCCGCCGCTGGAGCGTTTTCAGGTACGGATTGGCTCACGGCCTGCGGTAAGCGAGGCGCTGGCGGCGGAAGTGGCGCACGACTGAAGATTGATCGCTGGCAAGCCCTGCTCCTACGGTGATGTGATGTGCTCGAGATCAAGGGCTCATGCAAAACCTGTAGGAGCACGGCTTGCCGGCGATGGCGACTTCATGAGCGCCATCACCGGTGAATGCCACACCTACAGACTACTGCTGACTTTCGTCGCGACCTGCATCGGTACCCAGCCTTGCCACACCTGCGGTTGTTCACGCAGGAAGGCCTGTGCGACTTCACGCGGTTTTTGGCGTTTTTCGCTCATCTGGCCGAGGGTCTGGTTCAGCAGATCGATCGGTAAATCGACTTTCTCGAAGAACGCCACCAGGTCCGGGTATTGGGCCTTGAACGGTGCCGAGACGCCAATGGCCAGGTTGGCCGGCATCGAGCGCGTACCTTTGGGGTGTGGGTTGTTGGCGTCGGCCAGGGTTTTCCAGGCATCGGCATCGAAGGCCGGTTCGTCGAGCTTCACCAATTTGAAACGCCCCAACAGCGGTGTCGGCGACCAGTAGTAGAAAAGTACCGGCTTGCCGCGCCGAATCGATGAACTGACCTCGGCATCCATCGCCGCCCCCGAGCCGGTGCGGAAGTTGACGAAGCTCTCGTTCAACGCATAGGCCTTGAGCTTCTGGCTGTTGACGATCTCCGAGGTCCAGCCGGTCGGGCTGTTGAGAAAGCGCCCGCGAGTCGGGTCTTCCGGATCCCGGAACACGTCCTTGTAGCGCGCCAGATCGGCGACCGATTTCAGCTCCGGCGCCAGCGGTTTGATCCCGCGCTCGGGGTCGCCCTTAATCACATATTCCGGCACCCACCAACCTTCGGTAGCGCCTTTGACGGTATCGCCCAGGCCAAACACTTTGCCCTCGGCCTGAGCCTTGATCCAGGCTGGACTACGCCCCGCCCACTCCTCGCCGATGACCTGAATATCATCCTTGGCCAGCGCGGCTTCAAGGCTGACGGTGCTGCCCGGCAGCGTGTCAGTCGGGTAGCCATAACCTTTCTCGACGATCAAACGCAGGATCTCGGTGATCAGGCTGCCGCTTTCCCAGGTGATGTCGCCGAAGTGAATGGGTGCGACTTTTTCCGCCGCGGGGGCCTGTGTCGCCACAAGGCTGAAGACCAGCAGCGAACTGCCGAGCCAGGTTTTGATTGATCTCATGCGGACCTCAGGGTGGGGGGTGAGAACAATGGTTGATTGGCGCTGCGCTGGCAAAGCGTCTGACAGCGGGTCATGTAGACGCTGACCGAACGCTGGGAGATGCCCAGTTCGGCGGCGATTTGCGGGTAAGTCAGGCCCTCGAGCCGTGACAGCAGGAACGTCGCCCTGACCTTGCCCGGCAAGCGGTCAAGCGCCTGATCGAGAACACTCAAGGTCTGCAACTGCTGCGTCAGGTCTTCCGGCGACGGCCCTTGGCAGGGCTGAATGTGCCGCAACTGATCAAGGTGTTCACGCTCGCGGTCCCGTCGGTGCCAGAGACGATAAATCACCCGCTGAGCAAGAGTGGTCAGCAAGGCACGAGGCTGTTGGATCGACGTCAGGTTCGGCGAGTCGAGGAGCTGCGCAAAGGCCTCGGCGGCGACATCTTCGGCGCTGATGCCAGCATCGAGGTAGCCGCGCAAGCGATTGCACAACCAAACATAATGACAGCGGAACAATCCGCCGACGTATTCGCTGTGAGAAAGGTCGGTGCCGGACATGGAGGCTCCAATCGATAGGGTTGCGCTGGATGTCCGGTGGTCCGGTGCAGCGATCCTAGCAAGGAGCCTTATTCTTTAATAATACTTAAAAACTATTTTTATATATTTTTTAGAAATAAATAAATCACATCGTCCACCAATCGCGTCAATCCTCAACGCAGTCGTCCATACCCCAGCTCTTCGGCTTCCTGCCGGTAATCCAGGAGGATCCGATAGTCGCTTTCAGTAGCCGGCAACACCTCGTGGAGCCCCAGGACTTCAACCACATCAGGCAGTTCATTCAACGCCTGGTTCATCACCTCGCGAAGGTGCCCGATTTGCCCGTCCGTCAGGCTGGCGACCCCGATATACGGCAAGGTTGGGCTGAACGCACTGCGCGCCACCACCCGCAGACCTTCGACCTCCTGCGGCGCATGGCGTGCCAGATAGGCGAAGGTCACGCTGTCGATGGACGCCAGATCCGCGCGCCCGTCACGCAGCCAGCGCAGGCTTTCCCGGTGACTGCCGCTGACCGAGACGCTGGAAAAAAACTGACCATTGCGTTGCAACGCAGCGATGCGGTGACGCAACAGATTCATCCCGCTGTTGGAGTCCTCGCCATTGATCACCGCTCGGCACTCCAGCAGCGCCGGCAAGGTTCGGCGCGGGTCGTCGGCCCGGGTCAGCAGCAGGCTGCAATGGTTGCCAGCGCTGCTGTCCGGTAGCTCATAACGCGGCCGACCGATCACCCGCACCTGCCCGCGCAGTGTCGTCATCAGCGGATAGCCACAGGTCTGCGTGAGCAGTAATTGCGGGGCCAGCCAAAGCTCCATCAACGACAGGCCTTCAGCGTTCAAACGGGTCGCGCCGAGCCGCTCGACGATACGCGCCAGCCAGTGTTCATTGGCCTGACGTATCGGCTCGGGGGCGACGTACATCAGTAATTCTGCAAAACCTGAAATCATGCCGCTTCTCAACTGAAGGGATGCTGCGGACTGTCGACGGGACTGAGCCCGTGCCGACGCAACAGCTCACCATAGCCGCGCACCAGAAACCCGCCACTGCGCACCTGCCATTGTTCACGTCGCGCGCGATAAACCTGTGGCAAATAGAACCACGGCAAACCCGGCAGATCGTGATGCACCAGGTGCAGGTTCAGGTTCAGGAACAACCAGCGCCAAGGCCAGGCAGCCTCGTTGAGCACGGTGCGTTTTTGCGATTCGCGGTGCGGACGATGTTCATAGTAGGAACGGATCGCCCCGACCGACAACGCCGGCACGCTGATCAAGAACAGGTAATGCCAGACGGGAACAGCACTGTAACCCGCGATGAAGGTCAGCATCAGCACGGTCAACGCGCCGTGGGTCAGCCACATCAACCAGGCCTGGCGATCTCCGTGGCGCAAGCGCTGGAATTCTTCCTTGGCCAGCGCCAGTAACGCCAATGGCGCACCGACGGCGAAGCGCCCCAACACGGTTTTGTTCAGCCAGTGCAGGCTGCGCTCGAACACTGAACTGCCCTGCCACTGCTGCGCGCTCACATAGCGACTTTCCGGATCGCGGCCGGGTAACGTCAGGTCCTCGTCGCGGTGATGCAAAAGGTGGCTGTCGCGGTACAGGGTGTACGGGTACCAGACGGCAAATGGCGCGTAACCGAGGAGTTTGTTCAGCGAGGTAAAGCGCGTCGGATGCCCATGCAACAGTTCATGCTGGACCGACATCCACAGCACCACGATCGGTATCAGCAGCAGCGTGCTCAACCACAGTCCCAGCCAGGCGCTGGCCAGCAGTACGCCAAACCAGGACGCGTAGACGCCGATCAACAACAGCCAGGTCGGCCATTCGCTGCGACCGGCAAACGTTCGGCGCAGGGTTTCAATTTCTTCACGCAGGTTTTGATCAAGGTAATAGGACATGGCTCGGCTCAGAACAGGACAAGCCAACAGACAAATGTCGGCCTTATCCCCTTCTGTGCAACGACACGGGGAAATCTTGCAGCTCAATGGCTGATTTACCTGGAAGTGAACACTTGAGAATGAACGCGGAGCCCGATTGCCGGGCTCCGTCAAAGCGGGCTCAGTGCCCGAACACACCGACCTTTTTGGCCTTCTTGTCAGCGCGTTTTTCAACGGCTGTCTTGGTCGGTTTCTTTTTCGCCGCTTTCTTCGAATCCATGCCTTTGCTCATGATGCACGCTCCACCAACTGGGAATATGAGATCAGGTATACACCTATCTCGCAGCGTTGGTTCTTTTATAATAGGCGCATTTTTCGCAGTGACCCTCTCGCACATGCCCAACACCCAGTACACCCAGCTTGCCGAGCCACTGTGGCCTTTGCTGAACAAGTTTTACCGCAGTCACCAGTCATCGATGAAAGCCGTTCGCGACGCTCAACTGTGGGTAGGCAAGCGCGACGAGATCATCGCCGGACTCTGTTTGCGGCCGATGGCGGAGGGGTTTTGGCTGACGGGGTTATTTGTCGACCCGGCCCTTCGGGGACAAGGTATTGCGGGGGCGTTGATGGCCCAGGCGCTGGTGCAGATCAAGGCGCCGGTGTGGCTGTTCTGCCACCCGGACTTGCGCAGTTTTTATGAGTGCAATGGCTTCACTGCGGCCCCGTTGTTGCCCTATGCACTGGCCGAGCGCCTGGCTCGCTATAAACGCAACAAGCCGATGATCGCCATGGGCCTGGAGCCGGGCAGGTAAACAGCGATCTTTTAGCGCCTTTAGTCATCAGCCGTCGGGTCGAGATCCGGGAACATCACCTCGGTAAACCCGAACTTGCGAAAGTCGGTGATCCGCGACGGGTACAACCGGCCGATCAGGTGATCGCATTCGTGCTGCACCACTCGGGCGTGAAACCCCGAGGCGATTCGCACAACCGGCTCGCCCTTGGGATCGAAGCCTTCATAACGAATGTGCTGATAACGCTCAACCGCCCCCCGCAGCCCCGGCACTGACAGGCAACCTTCGAAGCCCTCTTCCAGCGTCGGATCAAGCGGCGTAATCAACGGGTTGATCAAGATCGTCTGCGGTACGGCGTCAGCGTCCGGGTAACGTTCACTGTGCTCGAAGCCGAAGATCACCAGTTGCAGGTCGACGCCGATCTGCGGGGCAGCCAGGCCAACGCCACCGACACTTTCCATGGTCTGGAACATGTCATCGATCAACTGCCACAGTTCCGGGCTGTCGAACATTTCGGCCGGTACCGGCGGAGCGATACGCAGCAGGCGCTCATCGCCCATTTTCAGAATTTCACGGATCATCGTCAGGCTTCGTCAGTGGTTGGGTTGAGCGAGTGGTCCCGGCCCAGTCCCGAAACATGGTGTTTTTCGTCGTGTTCGCCGAAGTCCTTGGCACCAGGATGCTTGCCTTCGCTCGACATGTGATCGATCACCGCATTCATTTCCGCGCCGAGCAACAGCACCGCGGCGGAAATATAGAAGTACAGCAACAGCACGATGATCGCGCCGATACTGCCATACATGGCATTGTAGTTGGCGAAGGTCTTGACGTAATAACCAAAACCCAGCGAAGCGATGATCCACACCACCACCGCCAGCACCGAGCCCGGCGTGATAAAGCGGAACTTCTGCTTCACATCAGGCATCACGTAATAAATCAACGCAACCGCAACCATCAGCAAAATGACGATCACCGGCCAGCGCAGTATCGTCCACAGCGTGACGATGAACTCTTCCATGCCGATCTGTGACGCAATCCATTCCATCACCTGCGGGCCGAGCACCATCAAGGCGGCAGCGACCAGCAGCATGCCGGCGATACCCACGGTGTAGAAGACCGACAGCGGAAAGCGCTTCCAGATCGGCCGGCCTTCGACCACATCGTAGGCTGCGTTCATCGCGCTCATCATCAGCCGCACACCCGCCGAGGCGGTCCACAGGGCGATGACGATACCCACCGAGAGCAATCCACCCTTGGATTGCTGGAGCTGGTCGATCACCGGGTTCACTTGTTCCAGCGCTTGCGGCGGCAATACCAGCTCTGTCTGAAGGCGCAGCCAGGAAAAGAAATCCGGCAGGTGCAGGAAACCGATCAGGGCAATCAGGAACAGAATGAAGGGAAACAGCGAGAACAGCATCTGATAGGCCAGCGCCGAGGCATACGTCGACATCTCGTCATTAATAAACTCGGTGACGGTGCGCATCATCACGCGGTGCAAGGGCAAGCCTTTCAACTCGGGGAACATCATAGCGTCTCCTTTCGCCGCAAAAAGGTTGAAGTCGGGGGCGACTCAGGGGGCCGTTTTCTACATCAAAGTAACCTACTTGGCGACTTTGGAACAATTTCGGGGGGGATTCATAACAATAAGCCACAGAAAAACGGCCATCCTCGGATGGCCGTCACACTGCACTAAAACAGGTTATCGGGTCAGATTTTATCGATGGTTTTCTTAATCGCGTCTTTAGCCTTGCCGAGCGCTTGCTGGGCTTCGCCTTTCTTCTCCTGAAGCTTGCCTTCGGCTCGCAACTTGGGATTGTCGGTGGCTTTACCCACACCTTGCTTGACGTTGCCGACCGCTTCGTTGGCCAGGCCTTTAACTTTATCGCCAGTGCTGCTCATGGTATTTCTCCTGTGAACACTCAAAGGTCAGTGACTACGTAGAGGTTGACCTGAGGACGTTGCACAGAGTTTCATTTATTTACACCCGGTCATTTCATCAGCACATGCAGGTTGGGCTTTATGTTTGCGGGCTTTGCCCCGAGAATGCGCAACGTATTCAGGCCGTGGCGCTGAAGATCCAATCCCGTAGGAACGTTATGAAACTCGATAAAAAGCAGGCCATTGCCCGCAGAAACCAGGAACTCGGCGGTGCAGTGCTTGGCGTCAACAACTGCCATTTCACCGAATTGAACCGCAACCGCAATATCTGGTGGTTTGATATCCCGGTTGCGCGCCTGGCCATTGGTCAGTACGAATGGGTTCACCTGCTGATGTACACGCCGGCCACCGACGAACTGCTGCACCTGAAAGTGCCGACGGTGTTCCTGCGCGAGAAGCTCGAAGGCCTGGTGGTGCGCAATGAAGGCAAGCGCAAGGCGGCCCTGAGCCTGGAACTGAGCGCTGACAAGGACTCGTACCTTCAGGACATGCGCCCGGCCGGTACCAACGTCAACTTCGCGCAGTTCCGCCTCTAACAGCAAAAGATCTGAAGAAACAAAAAGCCCCGCAAATGCGGCAATGCTGTTCACTTAAGGAAGTCTGGAGGCCTAAGAAGTATCTGTGGCGAGGGAGCTTGCTCCCGCTGGACTGCGTAGCAGGCCCAATTCAGGGTCGCTTCGCGCCCCAACGGGGGCAAGCCCCCTCGCCACAAGAAACGATCCAGGTATCTGAAAAAAAGCCCCGCATCTGCGGGGCTTTTGTTTTAGGCGCTGACCTTCTTCAAGCCGAGTTTCTTCAGCTCTTCGTCGCGCAGTTCGCGACGCAGGATCTTGCCGACGTTGGTGGTCGGCAGCGCATCGCGGAACTCGATGGCTCTCGGCACTTTGTAGCCCGTGACGTTGGCACGCATGTGCGTCATCACCTGCTCTTTGGTCAGGGTTACCCCCGGTTTGGCGACAATGAAAATCTTGATCGCCTCGCCCGACTTCTCGTCCGGTACACCAATGGCTGCGCATTGCAGTACGCCCGGCAAGGTGGCCAGTACGTCTTCGAGCTCGTTCGGATAGACGTTGAAACCGGAGACCAGAATCATGTCTTTCTTGCGATCGACAATGCGCATGTAGCCGTCTGGCTGGATCAGCGCGATGTCACCGGTCTTCAACCAGCCTTCGCTGTCGAGGATTTCATCGGTGGCTTCCTGGCGCTGCCAGTAGCCTTTCATCACTTGCGGACCTTTCACGCACAGTTCGCCGATTTCGCCCAACGGCTGTTCAACGCCGGCGTCATCGATGACTTTGCACAGGGTCGACGGAACCGGAATACCGATCGTGCCTATCTGAATGTTCTGGTTTGGATTGACGGTGGCCACCGGGCTGGTTTCGGTCATGCCGTAACCTTCGCAGATGGCGCAACCGGTGACGGCTTTCCAACGCTCGGCAGCGGCCAGTTGCAGGGCCATGCCACCGGACAGGGTGATTTTCAGGCCTGAAAAATCCAGCTTGCGGAACGCTTCGTTGTTACACAGCGCCACGAACAAGGTGTTCAGGCCGACGAAACCGCTGAACTTCCACTTCGACAGTTCCTTGACCATCGCCGGCAGGTCGCGCGGGTTGCTGATCAGGATGTTGTGGTTGCCAATCAGCATCATCGCCATGCAATGAAAGGTGAAGGCATAGATGTGGTACAGCGGCAGCGGCGTGATGAGGATTTCGCAACCTTCATTCAGGTTGGAACCCATCAGCGCCCGGCACTGCATCATGTTCGCCACCAGGTTGCGGTGGGTCAGCATTGCACCCTTGGCCACGCCGGTGGTGCCGCCGGTGTATTGCAGCACGGCAACGTCGCTGCTGGCCGGGTTGGCTTCGGTTACGGGCTGGCCATGGCCTTTGCTCAACACGTCATTGAACTTGACGGCCTTGGGCAAGTGATAGGCCGGAACCATCTTCTTCACGTACTTGATGACGCTGTTGATCAGCAAGCGCTTGAGCGGTGGCAGCAGGTCGGCCACTTCGGTGACGATGACGTGCTTGACGCCTGTCTTGGGCACCACGGCCTCGGCCAGGTGCGCCATGTTCGCCAGGCACACCAGCGCTTTGGCGCCGGAGTCGTTGAATTGGTGTTCCATTTCCCGCGCGGTGTACAGCGGGTTGGTGTTGACCACGATCAAGCCAGCGCGGATGGCACCGAATACGGCGATCGGGTATTGCAACAGGTTTGGCAGTTGTACGGCAATTCGATCGCCCGGCTGCAAATCGGTATGCTGTTGCAGGTAAGCGGCAAAAGCACCGGACATTTCGTACAGCTCACCGTAGGTGAGTGTCTTGCCGAGGTTACTAAAGGCCGGTTTGTTGGCGAAGCGTTGGCAGGATTGCTTTAACACTGCCTGAATATTCGGATACTCGTCTGGATTGATCTCGGCAGCAATTCCAGCTGGGTACTTATCCTTCCAAAAGTCTTCGATCATGGAAGCCCACTCCTCAGCAACGCGAATTCTTCACCGCATTTTGCGATTATTATTGGTGTCTTTTTGTTGGTGAATCTGGCCTTTACCTAGGCCGAGAAGTCACAAAGCGCGCCGAGAGTAGCAGCTTTGCCAAGGCCCTACTAGAGCCAAAAGAAGCCCCTACAGTCACTTTAATGACTCAAGACCTGTAAATGGTCTGTTTTAGAGCAAAAAATCTATACTCCCTTGAAACGCCCTGAAATTGGCGTTTACCCCCGCTGAAAAGCATCGCGGGCAAGCCTTGTTCCTACGGATTTGTGTCGTGCCACAATTGGCTGATCGACACTAAACCTGTAGGAGCAAAGCTTGCCCGCGATCGCACGAAGCGCGGCCTCTAACGATTACGCGATATCGCGCAGCTCCCGTCGCAGGATCTTGCCCACTGGCGTCATCGGCAGCGACTCGCGCAGCACGATGTGCTTGGGCACCTTGTAGGCGGTGAAGTTTTCCTTGCAGTAGGCCTTCAGCTCTTCAAGGCTGATCCCCGCTTCACGCGCTACCACGAAGAGCTTCACCGCTTCCCCGGAACGTTCGTCCGGCACACCGATCACCGCGCAGTTGGCGACTTTCGGGTGCGCCATGACCACATCCTCGATTTCGTTCGGGTAAACGTTGAAACCCGAAACGATGATCATGTCTTTCTTGCGATCGACAATCCGTACGAATCCGTCCGGGTCGATCACCGCGATGTCGCCGGACTTGAACCATCCGTTGGCATCCAGCACTTCGGCAGTGGCTTCGGGTTTCTGCCAGTAGCCTTTCATGATTTGCGGGCCCTTGATGCACAGCTCGCCGCGCTCGCCCAGGGGCTGTTCGACACCGTCATCATTGATGACTTTCAACGTGGTACCCGGCACCGGCAGGCCGACCGTGCCAATACGCGACTTGTCGCCATACGGATTGGTGCAGGCCACTGGCGAGGTTTCGGTCAAGCCGTAGCCTTCGGTGATCCGGCAACCGGTTATCTGCTCCCAGCGTTCGGCGGTGGCCTTGACCAGTGCGGTGCCGCCGGAGTTGGTGAGTTTGAGGCTCGAGAAGTCCAGGGTCTTGAAGTCCGGATGATCCATCAACGCGACGAACAGCGTGTTGAGCCCCAGCAGCGCCGAGAACCGCCAGTTTTTCAGTTCTTTGATGAAACCGGCGATGTCCCGTGGATTGGTGATCAACACGTTGTGGTTGCCGGTCACCATCATGCACATGCAGTTCGCCGTGAAGGCATAGATGTGGTACAGCGGCAGCGGCGCGATCATCACTTCCTGACCTTCACGCAACAGCGGTTTGCCATCGCTGCCGAACTGGCCAAGACAGGCGCGGGCCTGCTGCATGTTGGCGACCAGATTGCCGTGGGTCAGCATCGCCCCCTTGGCCAGCCCGGTAGTGCCGCCGGTGTATTGCAGCACGGCGACATCATCGAGGCTGACGTTCAGCGGCTTGATGCTTTGACCTCGGCCCAGGCGCAGCGCGCTCTTGAAGGAAATCGCCTGCGGCAGGTCGTAGGTCGGGACCATCTTCTTGACCTTGTCGACCACGGTGTTGATCAGCCAGCCCTTGGCGGTCGGCATCAGGTCGCCCATCTTCGCTTCGATCAGGTACTGAATCTCGGTGTCGGGCAGTACTTCCTGGACCTTCTGCCCGAACATGTTCAGGTACACCAGTGCCCGGGCACCGGAGTCCTTGAACTGGTGACGCATCTCACGCGCGGTGTACAGCGGGTTGGTGTTGACCACAATCAGCCCGGCTCGCAACGCGCCGAACACGGCAATCGGGTAATGCAGGACATTGGGCATCTGCACCGCGATACGATCACCGGGCAACAGGTCGGTCTGTGTT
Source organism: Pseudomonas sp. GW822-FHT04C11 (assembly GCF_058800905.1). Taxonomy (NCBI): domain Bacteria; kingdom Pseudomonadati; phylum Pseudomonadota; class Gammaproteobacteria; order Pseudomonadales; family Pseudomonadaceae; genus Pseudomonas; species Pseudomonas sp. GW822-FHT04C11. Next base: position 125,007 of record NZ_JBXAMS010000005.1, read on the forward strand.
TGCAGGTAGCCAGCGAACGCCGCGCTGTAGCGCTCAAGCTCGGCATAGGTGAGCGTCACACCCATGTTGCTGAACGCCGGACGGTCAGCGAATTTCTTGCAGGAACGCTCGAACACCTCGATCACCGACTTGTAGGCACCCGGTTCGATATCATTGGGTACGCCGGCCGGGCGTTTGTCATTCCAGAAATCAGGTTGCATTGTACTTGTCCTCTTTACCTGAGCGAATCCGGGCCGCTCTCTGTGACGCTGAAAAGCGGGGCTTCTGGGACACTAGCAGCTATGGTGATTCAGGCAAATATACGCACCAGCTTCATTGACAGTGTGAATCTTGCTGCTGAGGGACACCCACATCGCACGTCCTGCGGTTGATGAGCTATACAATGCAACGACGCCGCACCTAAACAAAACCGTGCAAAGGAATCGCCATGATCCACGACACTTTCTGGTTGACCGCGAGCGATCACAGTCGACTTTTCGTCAACCAGTGGTTGCCTGAAGGCCCGCTGAAGGCGGTGATTCTGCTGTCCCACGGTATGGCTGAACACAGCGGTCGTTATGCGCGGCTGGCGCAGGTTTTATGTGCCGAGGGTTACGGCGTCTATGCGCTGGACCAGCGCGGTCATGGCAAAACCGCCGAATACGGCCTGCTCGGGCATTTCGCCGATCAGGACGGCTGGTGCAAAGTGGTCGGTGATCTGGCCAGCCTCAATCAGCACATCGGTCAGCACCATCCGGGCGTACCGATCGTACTGCTCGGTCACAGCATGGGCAGCTACATCGCCCAGGCGTACTTGCTGCACCACAGCGCCAGCCTGCACGCTGCCGTGCTCAGTGGCTCGAACTTCCAGCCCGTCGCGCTTTACCGAGTAGCGCGCCTGATTGCGCGTTTCGAACGCTGGCGCCAGGGGCCTACCGGTCGCAGTGCACTGATCGAGTGGTTGTCGTTCGGTTCATTCAACAAGCCCTTCAAGCCTCATCGCACTCGGTTCGACTGGCTCAGCCGCGACCCGGACGAAGTCGACAAGTACGTCCACGACCCGCTCTGCGGCTACCGTTGTACCAATCAGCTGTGGATCGACCTGCTCGGCGGCTTGCAGCAAATCAGCAAAGCGTCCAATCTCGCGGAGATCGATCCGGGCCTGCCGTTGCTGGTGATCGGTGGTGAATGTGATCCAGTGAGCGAAGGCAAACGTCTCAAGGCTCTGGCCGACGCACTGCGCGGCGCCGGCAACCAGTGCATGCAGCTGAATATCTACCCGCAAGCCCGGCACGAACTGTTCAACGAGAGCAACCGCGATGAAGTGACCGCGGACCTGCTCAAATGGCTGGCTGAGGCATTGAGCCATCGCCGGCCACCCCGAACCGAATAATGTTTGGTTATTACACTTAACTCGTCACAGGATTCAAGACACATGACCCAGGTTACCAATACCCCGTACGAAGCCCTCGAAGTCGGCCAGACCGCCAGCTACAGCAAGACCGTCGAGGAGCGTGACATTCAGCTGTTCGCAGCGATGTCCGGAGACCACAACCCGGTGCACCTGGACCCCGAATTTGCGGCAGCGAGCATGTTCAAGGAGCGCATCGCCCACGGCATGTTCAGCGGTGCGCTGATCAGCGCCGCCGTCGCCTGCGAGCTGCCTGGGCCGGGGACTATCTATATCGGTCAGCAAATGAGCTTTCAGAAGCCGGTAAAAATCGGCGACACCCTGACCGTACGCCTGGAAATCCTCGAAAAACTGCCGAAGTTCCGCGTGCGCATCGCCACTCGGGTATTCAACCAGCGCGATGAACTGGTCGTCGACGGCGAGGCCGAAATCCTCGCACCGCGCAAGCAACAGACCGTGACCTTGCCGACACTGCCCGCGATCAGCATTGGCTGATCCTCATATATGATCGCTCCCACGCTCGCGTGGGAACGATCCTCTGATCCAGGCGTTTTTAACCGACTTACGACCGGGCACGAGCCTGATAACACAAGGCTTTGACCTGATCGTGGTTGCGTTGCGCCCCGTGATACTGACGTTCGACCAGATCACGAATCCCCAGCAGATTGTCTTCGTTGATCTTCTCGAGCGCTGCTTTGTAAGCCTTCAGGGCATGGTCCTCGCCACGCTTGGCTTCGTTGAGCACCACTTCTTCGCTCTTTCCAGTGACCAATGATTTGACGCCGACCCAACGACGATGCCTATCACCGCCGACATGGGTTCTGGTCTCGGGATCGCCACCCATCGAACGCACGGTATGTTGAAGTTCGGCAGCGGCGCTGGCGCACTCGGCAGCGCGTTTGACAAACAGCGCCTTCAGTTCAGGATGCTTGATGTCCTGGGCACAGGTCTTGAAACCCTCCTGACCGTCCTTGCTGATCTCGATCAGGTCGTTCAGGACTGAAATCACTTCTCTATTGATGTCAGTCATTCTTCAATTCCTCGCAGACCAAGAGGGATACCTAAAACACTGCATCTCGTGTGCCAGCCCTCGATTTGAAGTTTTTACGATAAATTTCAATACATTAACTTTTAAGCAAACATCTGCACCCGAGTTATTTGCATGATCTGTCAATTGGCCTGCATGCAGAATGCCTGTATTTTCCAGATTGTTTGAATCAAGACGAGCGATCGATGAATCCCGAAAAGCTTGAACTGCTGGTCACCCGCGAAATGCCCTTTGGCAAATACAAGGGGCGCATCATTGCCGACCTGCCCGGCCAATACCTGAACTGGTTCGCCCGCGAGGGTTTCCCCCACGGTGAACTGGGTGGCTTGCTGGCCCTGATGCAGGAAATCGATCACAACGGCCTGTCCGACTTGCTCGACCCGCTACGCGCCAAACATGGCAAACCCAAACCACGCCACTGAACCACGGAACGAGTCGCCCCCATGCCCGAAAACACCCGCCGTGCCCTTGATGAAGCTTTTTGGCAAACGTTCGCCGACCGCTACGAAGTCCAGCCAGGTCCGATCAATCTGGAGAATGGTTACTTCGGCCGCATGTCGCGTACCGTGGTCGAGGAGTACCAACGCAACATCGAGCTCATCAACCGCAGCAACTCGGTGCATGTGCGCCAGCGTTTCGAAAAACTCGAAAGCCTGAAAATACGCGGGCAACTGGCCGAGCTCTTGCAGGTGCCCGCCGAAGCGGTAGCCCTGACACGCAACGCCTCGGACGCACTGCAATCGCTGATTCGCAACTACAACGGCTTGCAACCGGGCGATCAGGTGCTGTTGTGCGACCTGGAATACGACACGGTCAAAAGTGCGATGCGCTGGCTAGCTCGCTATCGCGGTGTCGAAGTGATCGAGATCGAGCATGCTCATCCCGCCAGCTTCGAGACGTTGGTGGCGACCTACCGCGAGGCGTTCGTGCGTTATCCGCGGCTCAAGCTGATGGCGCTGACCCACGTCACCCATCGCACCGGCCTGGTGATGCCGGTCAAGGCGATTGCCGCTGCGGCCAAAGAGCACGGGATCGACGTGATCCTCGACGGCGCCCACGCGCTCGGCCAGATTGAATTCAACCTTGATGACCTGGGCATCTCTTTTGCCGGCTACAACCTGCACAAATGGATCGGCGCACCGTTGACCCTGGGGTTCATCTACATCGCACCACAACGTCTGGCCGATATCGATCCAGACATGGACGAGTTTCACTTCCCGCCCACCGACATCCGCTCGCGCACGCCTTACAGCACGCCAAACATTCCGGCGTTACTGACCTTGCCACTGGTGTTCGAAGAACATCGCTCCATCGGTGGCGCAGCCTCCAAGGGTGCACGGCTTAACTACCTGCGCAATCTGTGGGTCGAGGCTGTTCGCGATGTGCAGGGCATTGAAGTCATGACCCCGGATGATCCGCGCCTGTATTGCGGCATCACCTCGATGCGCTTCACCCGACATGCCGACCAGCAAGCGATGGTCGAGCGCCTGCTCAATGACTACAACCTGTTCACCGTGACCCGCAGCGGTTCGGCGTGCGGCAGCTGTATTCGCATTACACCGGGCCTGACCAACACCTCACAGGAAATGCAGCTGCTGGCTCAGGCCCTGATCAAGCTGAGTTGAGGTGATGAACACCGAGGCTGGTGTTCACACGGTATAGATGTCGAAGTCTTCGGGTTTGATCTGCGCAGACATCGCACGCTTGTCGATCCCGATGGTCAACTGCCCGAAATAACCGTCTTCCCAGGAATCGCGGGCAATGGTGTGGATTTTCAGGATCGAGTCTTCCCCATGCATTTGGGTAAAAAGCTCATCCTGATCGTTGCGCAACGGTGAGACGCCTCGCCCGGTATAGTCTTTGGCGCTCAGTACCGAACGCGATGTCACCTCGGGAAGGTACAGTTGACCGACCCAGGCAACATGCCGCGCCTCCAGGTGATTGCTGCCGGTTACGATTCGAACGGCAACGTGGATGTGCACGCTGCGCCCCGCATAAAACCCCGGATAAATCGTGGTAAACCTGACGGCGCCTTTGCGATCGGTGAATTGCCCACCGCGCAAATAAGTGTCGTCATCGGTACGTGGAACCGAGCCGATATCGCCGACATCGACCTCTTTATCCGGATTGATCTTGCTCCAGCCTGAATAGGCCCCTCGCGCATTGCATTGCCAGATATCCACCAGGGCATCCGTCACCGGTTCGCAGGTGCTGACGTCGACAAGGCTCAGTTTGAGCAGCAAGGGAATGCCACTGGCGCCTTCACTGATGTTCCTTCGGATCAACCTGGGGTTCCTGAAGTACGGGCCGGCAATCTGCTCGGGAGCCAATAAACAGACCGGCCCGGTTGCCTTGGTTGTTGCGTGTTCTTCCATGAGTCGCTTCCTCCATAAGTTGCTCGAAGGATAAACAGATCTGCGGGGTGGGTTGCGGTAACTATGTATGCCGCTATAGGCGTTCCAACTCCCCGTAGCAGCTGTCGAGCCCGCGAGGCAGCGTTAGAGGCGGACCGCGTTCGGGCGAAGTCCTCGCAAATCCTGCGAATGCGGTTTGCCTGGAAGAATCCGCTGCCTGATTTTACGACTGCTGCGCAGCCGAACGCAGCCTCGCAGGCTCGACAGCTGCTACAGGGCCGCCGCTTTTCCACAGGCAAAAAAAAACGGCGCACTGACCAAGTGCGCCGTAAAGCCGTAGAACACAACTACAACGATTCTGCGTAAAAAACAGCCGGTAAAACCAATCAGTCCAGCAGAGCCAGCGCCTCGGCGGTGCACTCCTGGATACGTGCCCAGTCGCCGTTCTTGATCCACTCCGGATCAAGCATCCAGCTACCGCCGACGCACATCACGTTTTTCAGTGCCATGTAACTCTTGATATTGGCCGGGCCAACACCGCCAGTCGGGCAGAAACGTACTTCGCCGAACGGGCCGCCAAGGGCCTTGATCGCTGCCACGCCACCGCTGACTTCCGCCGGGAACAGCTTGAAGCGGCGATAGCCCAGGGCGTAGCCCTCCATGATCCCGGAGGCGTTGCTGATGCCTGGCAACAGCGGAATCGGGCTGGCAACGCTGGCTTCCAGCAGGTCGCGGGTAATACCCGGAGTAACGATGAACTGCGAACCGGCAGCTTCAGCGGCAGCCAGCATGTTGCGATCGAGCACGGTGCCGGCACCGGTGACCAGCTCTGGACGCTGCTCACGCAATACCTGGATGGCCTTGAGGCCGAACTGCGAACGCAGGGTGACTTCCAGGGCCGTCAATCCACCTGCGGCAAGGGCATCGGCCAGTGGCAGAATGTCTTGTTCGCGGGCAATGGTGATCACCGGCAGAATCCGCGCCTTGACGCAGAGACTGTCGATCAGGGCAACTTTGTCCGCCATGGAAACGGTCGGTTGAGTGTTTGTCATAGCGGCTGATCCTTGGTTCATGGGCACCAGTAAATCTCTAACGTGGGTTGCAGAAACGCGCGAATCGGCATTGCGGCGACATCGTCACCGGCCAGTGCGGCACTCAGGGTGGTCAACTTGGACTGACCGGAAATCGATAGCACAGTGAACTTTGCCGAGGCCAGCAGCGCACGACTCATGGTCAGGCGCTGATGCGGCACGGTCGGCGCCAGCATCGGCCAGCATCGGCGCGTGCCGTCGGCTCGCAAGGCTTCGACCAGGTTCGGGCTGTTGGGGAACAGCGAGGCCGTGTGGCCGTCGTCACCCATCCCCAACACCAGCACGTCGATTGCCGGCAACTCGGCGAGCAAGCGATCGGCCTGCTCGGCAGCCTGTTCAAGGTTGGCAGTGGCGCTGTAGAGGCTGAGGAACTTCGCCTTGGCTGCCGGGCCTTGCAACAGGTAGCGCTTGAGCAGACCGGCATTGCTGTCGGCGTGCTCTACCGGTACCCAGCGCTCGTCGGCCAGGGTCACCACGACCTTGGACCAGTCCAGCGTCTGCTTGGCCAGATGCTGGAAAAATGCCACCGGGCTGCGTCCGCCGGAGACCACCAGCGTCGCGGCGCCTCGGGCATCGATAGCGTCGCTGAGTTGCTTGGCCACCTTCAGTGCCAGGCCTTCGGCCAGCAACACCGGGCTGCGAAACTCATGAGCGCTGACGCCCTGAGGCAGTTTGAATTCAGATATCGCCATACCACGACCTCCCGTCCCGCGTGATCAGTGCAATGGAACTCATCGGTCCCCAGGAGCCCGCCGCATACGGCTTGGGCGCATCACCGGACTTCTTCCACCCGGCAATCAGCTGGTCACACCACTTCCACGCGGCTTCGATTTCATCTTTACGGACAAACAGGTTCTGATTGCCGCGCATCACTTCCAGCAACAACCGTTCGTAGGCATCGGGAATCCGCGCGCTGCGATAGGTATCGGAAAAATTCAGCTGCAACGGACCGCTGCGCAGCTGCATGCCCTTGTCCAGGCCCTGTTCTTTGGTCATCACGCGCAAGGAAATACCTTCGTCCGGTTGCAGGCGGATGATCAGCTTGTTGCTGATCTGCAAGCGCTGCTCGGGAGCGAAGATGTAGTGCGACGGTTCCTTGAAGTGGATGACGATCTGCGACAGTTTCTGCGGCATGCGTTTACCGGTACGCAGGTAAAACGGCACGCCCGCCCAACGCCAGTTGCGGATGTCGGCACGCAGGGCGACGAAGGTTTCGGTGTCGCTCTGGGTGTTGGAGTTTTCTTCCTCCAGGTAACCCGGTACCGACTTGCCTTCGCTGTGACCGGCTATGTACTGGCCGCGCACCACCTGGGTGGTCAGGCCTTCCGGACTGATCGGCGCCAGCGCCTTGAGCACTTTGACTTTCTCGTCACGGATGCTGTCGGCCGAAAGATCCGCTGGCGGGTCCATGGCGATCAGGCACAGCAACTGCAGCAGGTGGTTCTGAATCATGTCGCGCAGTTGGCCAGCCTTGTCGAAGTAGCCCCAACGGCCCTCGATCCCGACTTTCTCGGCGACGGTGATTTCCACGTGGGAAATGTAGTTCTGGTTCCACTGGGTTTCGAACAGGCTGTTGGCGAAACGCAGGGCGATCAGGTTCTGGACCGTCTCTTTGCCCAGGTAGTGGTCGATACGGTAAGTGCGGTTTTCCGGGAAGTACCGCGCCACTGCGTCGTTGACCTTGCGCGACGACTCGAGGTCCGAACCGATTGGCTTTTCCAGCACCACACGGGTGTTTTCGGCCAGGCCGACCTTCGCCAGGTTCTCGCAAATCGCGCCGTACACCGCAGCGGGCGTCGCGAAGTAGGCAATCATCCGCTGCGCCGAACCGGCCAGCTCGGCCAAGGCGACGTAGTCGTCAGGCTGGAGGAAGTCGACATGCAGGTACGTCAGGCGTGCCAGGAAGCGCTCGACCACCGTTTCGTCGAGTTCCTTGGCATCAACGTAATGGCGCAGTTCACGGGCAATAAATGCCAGATGCTCTTGCTCGCTGCCTGGTTCACGGGCCAGCGCGATAATGCGCGTGTCCTCGTGCAGCAGGCCAGCGCCATCCAGTTGGTACAAAGCAGGAAACAGCTTGCGAAGGGCCAGATCGCCCAAGGCGCCGAACAAGGCAAAGGTGCACGGTTCAACCGTAATCGAAGGCATGATGTTTGTTCTTTTATCAAGTTAAGCTACAAATACCTTTTTTTAAGGCATCGCTCAAGGAAAAATGTAGTAATAACCACAACATTTTTCCAAAATATAGATTCCGAGTGGTGGTCGGTCGGGGCCATCAGTAGGATAGGCCACCATTATGGGCCGCTTCACAGGCCCAATCTGCATAGCCGACCTAAGGAACATAAATGGACCGCGTGCGAAATTTACTGGAACAAATCCAGAATCGCCTTGCAGACCTGAACAAGGCCGAACGCAAGGTCGCCGAAGTGATCCTGCTCAACCCGCAGCAGGCCACTCGCTTCAGTATTGCCGCCCTCGCCCAGGCCGCCTCGGTCAGCGAGCCGACGGTCAACCGTTTCTGCCGTTCGTTCGGTGTCAGCGGCTACCCGGAACTCAAACTGCAACTGGCCCAAAGCCTGGCCAGCGGCGCGGCCTATGTCAGCCGCGCCGTGGAAGCCGACGACAACCCTGAAGCCTACACCCAGAAAATCTTTGGCAGCGCCATCGCCTCACTGGACAGCGCCTGCCAGGCACTGGACCCGAACCTGATCAGCCGCGCCGTGGATTTGTTGATCCAGGCCCGGCAGATCCACTTCTTCGGCCTCGGTGCGTCAGCCCCGGTGGCGCTGGATGCGCAGCACAAGTTCTTCCGCTTCAACCTGGCGGTCACCGCCCATGCCGACGTGCTGATGCAGCGGATGATTGCCTCGGTGGCCCACACCGGCGAACTGTTCGTGATCATCTCCTACACCGGGCGTACCCGCGAACTGGTCGAGGTGGCGCGCATTGCCCGTGAGAACGGTGCCTCGGTGCTGGGTCTGACGGCCGAGGGTTCGCCACTGGCCAAGGCCAGCACCTTGAGCCTGAACATCCCGCTGCCGGAAGACACCGACATCTACATGCCGATGACGTCGCGAATCATCCAGCTGACCGTGCTCGACGTGCTCGCCACCGGTATGACCCTGCGCCGCGGCGTCGACTTCCAGCCGCACCTGCGCAAGATCAAGGAAAGCCTCAACGCCAGCCGGTATCCGATCGGGGATGAGTTCAGCTGACGTCTGTCCAAGCCGAGTGCCCACTTGTGGCGAGGGGGCTTGCCCCCTCGCCACAGGGTTTGTGTGCCACCTCTACCCTCCCATCCGCGCCTGCAAACTCAAATGCGCCCGCTCCCCCGGTGCCAGGCTCAGGCTATCGGTGCCTCCGCAGGCTGCCTCTACGCAGACAAACTCCGAGACCTCATTCCAGCTCACTCCCAACAGCGGCCGTGACCCGGGGTGCCAGACCACGGTGTCAGCGCTGTCGCCGGTATCGATGCACAACTGGCGCTGCCAGGCGTGGTCCTTGAGCTGTAACTCGCCCTCATGCTGGAACACCCGCTGACAGCCACCTTCCACCCGCAACTCGCCCTTTTGCTCGCAGAACTCGCGCTTGAGCTGGTCATAACCTTGCGCGCCATCGAGTCCAGACAGCGCTATCTCAGCAACGTCGCCAATACGCCAATAGGCGTGCAATGCATGGCTCAACTGGCACGGCAGGCTGTCCTGATGCTCAGTGCTCAGGCGTAAATCCATACGCTCGCCCAAGTGCGCATGCAGGTCCACCTGCCAGTCACACAACTGCAATTGCCAATGCAGGCGCACGCCGTCGTCATCGGTGCTGCTGTCGATCAGCTTCCAGTCGATCAGCCGCGCCCAACCATGGGACGGCCAGGCATTTTCGCTGGGATGACGGCCAAACCACGGCCAGCACACCGGTACCCCACCGCGAATCGCGCCGACCTGCGGCCACTTCGCCGCGCACCAGAGCCAGGGCTTCTGGCCCGTGGGCTGGAAATGCAGCAACTGCGCGCCCTGACGACTGAACACCGCCTGACACAGCGGATGGTCGATCACCAGCACCTCACGCTGCTGATAGCGCTCCCAGGCAAACACCGGGCGCTCGCGCAGGGATTTGAAGAAGCGTTGTAGCGGATGCTCAAGCATGTGCCGCGGTCCTGAAAATCATGGATGTACTCATCACCATTGTCACAACAGCGCTTTTTTGTGGCGAGGGAGCTTGCTCCCGCTGGGCTGCGAAGCGGCCCCAAAACCAGTCATCGCGCTGCTTCAGCTAAACCACATTTAGCGGATTTACGACTGCTGCGCCCAAGCGCGGACCGGCCGGCGGGAGCAAGCTCCCTCACCACAGAAAACCGTCGTGTGCGCCGCCCCAAAAAAAAGCGGACAGCCTTGGCCGTCCGCAAAAATGCGCACATGGAGAGGAGCTTATCGCAGCTGCGTTAGAACACCGACTGAATTTTCAAACCGGCGACCAGCGCGTTGTCGACTTCATCAACACCGCCCGGGTGAGTGATGTATTGCAGGTTAGGACGCACAGTCAGCCAGTTGGTAACGTGGAAACCGTAGTTGATCTCGTAGTTGTACTCGGTGGAACGCAGTGGCGAGAACAGCGGATTGTCGTAGTCGCTGACACCATTGGCGGCGTTGACCAACTCGGCATTTTTCTTCACGTCATCGTTGACATGGATACGGGCAAAACCGATTCCGACGTCATCTTTTGGACGCGCATCGAATGGGCCCTTGTACACAAACATCAGCGACTGGTAGTTGTCGACGACGTTAGTGTCCTTGTCGTGGAACGTCGCGTTGGCCGCGACGTTCAGACCGCGAGAAGCATCACCGTTGTGGGTGGTGAGTTGTTGTTGCGCCACAAACCAGTAACCGTGCTTGCTGTCGTGGCTGCGGAAGGCCTTGCCTGTGGTCGCTGCATCATCGCCATTGTCGTCTTTACGGACGTCATTGGCGTCGGCAGTGCTCTTGTAGTAACCGACACGGTATTCGCCCGGCAGGTTGTTGACCTTCGGCGACCAGACCAGTTCGACCGGCAAGACGGTGCCTTTGGTACCACTGCCGCTGAGCTTGAAGCCGTTACCGTGTTCCAGTTGCGATGGGTTCTGGTTGTATGCGCCGATCTGCGCATAGAACTCAGGCGTGATGTTGTACTTCACGCGAACCGCCGCCTGCATGACCGGCCAGTTGTACCAGATACCGGTCGCCCAGTTACCCGCCTGGGAACCGCAGAACGCCAGGTTCTGGAACTCGCAAGGGAAGGTGTTGAAGTCTTCGCCTTCGCCGAAGTAACCGGCTTTGACGTCCAGTTTGCCGTCGAGGAACTGGTGCTGGACCCACAATTGGGTCAGACGGACCATATGGCCACGACCGTAGACTTCCTGGGAGGAACTCAAGGTGCCAGCACGCGGGTCGCCGACACGGTCATTGGAAATGTTCTGACCGTTACGGTTGGTGAGCTGGATCTTGGCCTGGGTGTTGTCCCAGCCCCACAGTTTTTGCAGGTCCAACGCCACGCCCAGGCCAAACTGGTCGGCGTAACGTGCGGTCTTGTCGTGGTTGTAGCCGCCGTGAAGGTTGGCGCCCACTTCACCGACGTAATCCGCCTTGATGTCGATACCTTGGTCGATCAGCTTGGTCCGCTCGCCCCCCCAGTCACCTGTCATCCACTTGGAGTCGGCGCTGAATGCATCAGCTGCGTGTACGTTACCGGCCATGGTCAGCACCGCAACAGCCGACAATTGGCAGATAAGCTGAGCGTTGTTCTTCTTTTTCATCCCTACATCCTCGTCTTTATTGTTATTAACTGTTTTTATCTAACGCGGTTTACAGCGGTTGCGACGGATGTCCCCATCCGCCGCGAATCCCCCACAACTTGATCTTCAGCGCCCTTTGAACTGAGCGACGTTGTCACTGTGAGTCCCGGTTTTCGCTTGACCGGCCGTCCCCAGGCGTTCGCCCGTCTTGGCATCGAACAGCAGCACTTTCGATGGGTCGAATTGCAAGGTCAGGGTCTCGCCCACGGCCGGCGCAACATCCGGTGCCAGACGGCAGCAGACTTTGGTTTCGTTCAAATTGACGAACACCAACGTATCGGGACCGGTCGGCTCGGTAACCTGGACTTCGGCGCGAATGGTCGGCAAACCATTAGCCTCGCCGTTCGCCAGAACGATCTGCTCCGGGCGCATGCCGAGGATCACTTCGCGGTCCTCAAGACCGGCGTCCTGCATGCCCAGCGGCAGCTCGCAACGCGCCTGGCCGCTGTCGAGCAACGCCAACAGACGGCCGTCCTTGCGCTGCAAACGCAGTGGGATGAAGTTCATTGGGGGCGAGCCGATGAAGCTGGCAACGAAGAGGTTGGCCGGATCGTTGTAGATCTGCTTCGGCGTGCCGAACTGCTGGATGATCCCGTCCTTCATCACCGCCACTTTGTCGCCCAGAGTCATGGCTTCGATCTGGTCGTGAGTCACGTAGACCGTGGTGGTTTTCAGGCGTTGGTGCATCAGTTTCATTTCGGTACGCATCTCGACCCGCAGCTTGGCGTCGAGGTTGGACAGCGGTTCGTCGAACAGATAAATCTTCGGCCGCCGCGCCAGCGCACGGCCCATGGCCACGCGCTGTTGCTGACCACCAGAGAGCTGGCCGGGCTTGCGGCTGAGCAGGTGTTCGATTTGCAGCAGCTTGGCGACCCGCGCCACTTCTTCGTCGATTTCAGCCGCCGGCATTTTGCGGATCTTCAGGCCGAAGGCGATGTTGTCGCGCACGCTCATGGTCGGGTACAACGCGTAGGACTGGAACACCATGGCGATGTCGCGATCCTTGGGGCTCATGCCGCTGATGTCAGCGTCATCCACCAGAATCGCCCCGCCACTGATGTTTTCCAGGCCGGCGATGCAGTTCATCAAGGTCGACTTGCCGCAACCGGACGGGCCGACGAGGATCAGGAATTCACCGTCATCGATCTTCAGTTCGATGTTTTTCAGGGTGTCCGGCAAGCCGCTGCCGTAGGTTTTGTTGACGTTGCGTAATTCGAGAGTTGCCATGTTCTACCCCTTGACCGCGCCGGACGTCAGCCCACGCAGGAAATACTTGCCAGCGAATATGTAGACCAGCAGTGTCGGCAGCCCGGCGATCATCGCCGCCGCCATATCAACGTTGTATTCCTTGACCCCGGTGCTGGTGTTGACCAGGTTGTTCAGGGCCACGGTGATTGGCTGGGCATCGCCACTGGCGAAGACCACACCGAACAGGAAGTCATTCCAGATCTGGGTGAACTGCCAGATCAGGCAGACCATCACGATCGGAATCGACATCGGCAGCAGGATCTTCCCGAAGATCGTGAAGAAGCCCGCACCATCCAGCCGCGCCGCCTTGACCAGCGCATCCGGAATGCTCACGTAGTAGTTACGGAAGAACAGCGTGGTGAACGCCAGCCCGTAGACGATGTGCACCAGCACCAGCCCTGTGGTGGTGTTGGCCAGGCCGAGTTTGCCGACGGTGAACGAGGCTGGCAGCAGCACGGTCTGGAACGGCAGGAAGCAGCCGAACAACAGCAGGCCGAAGAACAACTGCGAACCACGGAAGCGCCACATCGACAGCACGTAGCCGTTCATTGCACCGATGAAGGTCGAGATCAGCACCGCCGGCACGGTAATTTTCACCGAGTTCCAGAAGTAGCCGCCTACCACGTCCCAAGCCTTGATCCAGCCAATGCCATCAATCACTTGCGGCCAGCTCAAGAGGTTGCCGGTGCGGATGTCTTCGGGGGATTTGAAGCTGGTCAGCAACATCACCACCAGCGGAATCAGGTACACCGCAGCGGCCAGCAACAAGGTCGCATAGATCGCAATGCGGCTAAAGCTCAAGGCTGGTTTGCCAAGTTGATTACTCATGGCGTTTGCCTCGCAGTTCGGAGTACAGGTACGGCACCAGAATCGCCAGGATCGCGCCGAGCATCATCATCGCGCTCGCCGAACCGATGCCCATCTGGCCACGGCTGAAGGTGAAGGAATACATGAACATTGCCGGCAAGTCGGAGGAATAACCCGGACCGCCCGCGGTCATCGCCGCCACCAGGTCGAAGCTCTTGATCGCGATGTGCGCGAGAATCATGAAGGCGCTGAAAAATACCGGACGCAGGCTTGGCAGGACGATCTTCAAATAGATGGTCGGCAGGCTCGCACCGTCGACTTGAGCGGCACGGATGATCGACTGATCGACACCGCGCAGGCCGGCCAAAAACATCGCCATCACAAACCCGGAGGCTTGCCATACGGCAGCGATCACCAGGCAGTAAACCACGCGATCCTGATCCACCAGCCAGTCCAGGCGAAAGCCTTCCCAGCCCCAGTCACGCAGCATCTTGTCCAGGCCCAGGCCTGGGTTGAGCAGCCATTTCCAGGCAGTACCGGTGACGATCATCGACAGCGCCATCGGGTACAGGTAGATGGTGCGGATGAAGCCTTCCTTGCGAATGCGCTGATCGAGCAGCACCGCCAGAAACACCCCGAGCACCAGGCTGATACCGATGAACATGCCGCCGAAGACCGCGAGGTTCTTGCTCGCGACCCACCAGCGGTCGTTCTCCATCAACCGGACGTATTGCTGCAGGCCGACCCACTTGTAGCTCGGCATGAAGCTGGAGTTGGTGAAGGACAAAACGAATGTCCAGATGATGTAACCGTAAAAGCCAACCAGGACGATCAGCATGCTCGGCGCCAAAACCAGTTTGGGAAGCCAGCGCTGCAGTGCGTCGAACGGTGAGGCTTTGCTGAAAACCGCCACAGAGCTCATCGGGATAATCCAGTTGAAGAAGTGAAATCCGGACCGAGCGCCCCCACTACACGAGCCATGGCCCGTGCAGGGAGACGAAGATCTGGGGTTGGCCGCAGGTCGGGCCCGCGGCGGTCCTGGTGTTACTGGGCGGCTTTGATGGCCGATGCCAGTTGGGCGCTGGCCTTGGCCGGGTCAGCGCTCTTGTCGTTCATGAAGTTGGTCACCACATCGAAGATCGCGCCTTGCACAGCCAGGGAAGTGGCCATGTTGTGCGCCATGCTCGGTTGCAGGCCGCCGGTCTTCTCGTCAGCCAGGAAGTCCTTGGCCGACGCCTGGGCGCAGGAGTCGAAGCCCGACGCGCTCATGTCATTGAGCATGTCGGTGCGCACCGGGATCGAACCTTTGTTGATGCTGAAGACCTTCTGGAAGTCTTTACCCAGCGCGACCTTGGCCAGGTCTTGCTGAGCGGCGATATCGCCGGTGCGATCAGCCTTGAGCTTGAACACCGCCAGAGAGTCGATGTTGTAGGTGAAGGCTTTTTCAGTGCCAGGGAACGGCACGCACTGATAGTCCTTGCCCGCTACCTTGTGGGCGGCGGTCCATTCGCTCTTGGCCCAGTCACCCATCATCTGCATGCCGGCCTTGCCGTTGATCACGTCGGCGGCAGCGATGTTCCAGTCACGGCCCGCGCGGTTGGGGTCCATGTAGCCGGTGAGTTTTTTCAGCTCGGTGAAGGACTTGACCATTTCCGGGCCGGACAGGGTTTTCTGGTCCAGATCGACCAGGGCTTTCTTGTAGCCCTCAGGGCCCATGACCGAGAGCACCACGTCTTCAAACACGGTGCTGTCCTGCCAAGGCTGACCACCGTGGGCCAGGGCAATGAAGCCCGCAGCTTTCAGTTTGTCGCCAGCGGCATAGAACTCTTCGAGGGTGGTCGGGGCTTTGTCGATACCGGCTTTCTTGAAGACCGCCGGGTTGATCCACAGCCAGTTGACGCGGTGAATGTTCACCGGAACGGCGACGTAATCGCCTTCGTATTTGACGGTATCGGAGACTTTCTTCGAGAGCAGGCCGTCCCAGTTTTCAGCTTTGGAAACGCCTTTCAGCGCATCGGTGCTGAGCAGGCCAGTGCTGCCCCACTCCTGGATATCCGGACCTTTGATTTGCGCGACACCTGGCGGATTACCCGCGACGGCGCGGCTTTTGAGTACGGTCATGGCCGTAGCGCCACCACCGCCGGCGACTGCACCGTCCTTCCAGGTGAAGCCGTCTTTTTCGACTTGAGCCTTGAGGACATCGACCGCTGCTTTTTCACCACCCGAAGTCCACCAGTGCACGACTTCCACGGAACCTTTGGAATCGGCAGCAAGGGCGCTGAGAGGAAATGCAGTCAGGGGAAACAGCGTGGCAAGAGAAACGACAGTGGCGAGGCGAGAAATCGCATTCATCTAGCAGTACCTTTCTTGTTGTTATGCATGCAAGTCTGGTGCTTGCGCTGCAAATGAGTTTAAACAGCGTAGATCGCTTGGCAGGTAACGAAGCGACGGCAAAATGTCACCGCATGGTTACATAAGTACCGAGACAGAGCCTTGAGCCAATGCACTGGCCATGCTCGGCGCCAGCGGCAAGCGTGGAATCAACACCGCTTGCCAGGCGTGATAAAGATCTGGTTTGCCACCCCAGATCTCGGCGCTCGGACGATTTTGCGGGTCAAGCTCGTGGTGCCAGCTGCCGTGAATCCGGTCGATCAAGTTGCGGTCGCTGAACTTCCAGAAACGCCGGTACCAGGTTTCGTATTGCGCCTCACCGGTACGCTTGAGCAAGGCACTGGCGGCGGCACTGGCTTCGCAGTGAACCCAGTGCAAACGCTGGCGCACGACCGGGCGATTGTCCCAGTCGAGGGTGTAGACAATGCCTGGCGCGCCATCGACGTCCCATCCGTGAAGGCAGTTGTTGGCGAAGAGTTGTTGCGCGTCGCTCAGCAGCCAACCGGGGGTTAACATCCCGGCCTGCCCGCGTGTAGCCTCCAGGTGCAACAGCAGTCGTGACCATTCGAAACCATGGCCCGGCGTGGTGCCGTACGGTCGGAAGCCATCAGCCGGATTGGCCTGGTTGTAGTCGCGCAACGGTTGCCAATCGCGATCAAAATGCTCGACCACTAAATGGTCGTTGGCCGCTGCGTGCCGGTGAATCACCCGTTCGACAATCCGCAGGGCGCGGTTCAGCCAACGGCTGTCCTGCGTGACATCGGCCAGCGCGAGAAAGGCTTCGGTGGCGTGCATGTTGCTGTTGGCACCGCGATAGGGTTCCTCTTCGCTCCAGTCGCGATTAAAGGATTCGCGCATCGCGCCCTCCTCTTCGCTCCAGAAATGCTGCTCGATAATCGCGATGGCATCGTTGAGCAACGCCTCTGCACCGGGCCTTTGGGCGACCACCGCAGAACTCGCCGCGAGTGCCACGAAAGCATGCAGATAAGCGACCTTGCCGGTATCGCCATCACGGTGATCGGGGGCCGCAAACCAGCCACCGAATTCGGCGTCACGCAGCGGGCCATTGAGGGCATTGATGCCGTGATCCACCAGCTCGGCAAACCCCGGTAAGCCTTGGATGTGGGCCATGGCGAAGCTGTGGGTCATGCGGGCGGTGTTCATGGTGTGGGCCTGGGCGTCAGCCGATAATTGGCCGTGTTCGTCCAGGTTGCCGAAGCCTTCGGACAGCTTCGAGGCCTTGGCGAAAGCCAGCAGGCGCAAGCCTTCATCGGCCAGCCATTGCTGATGGGCAGGTGCGTTCAGCCAACTGCTGAAAGCAGGAGGGGCGGTGTTCATGGGATGCCTTTTTTGTTGTTATGACTGAGGGGAGTCTAAACAACGGGCGGTGGCGGGCAGGTAACGAAGGGGGCCGGGTATGTCACTGACTTGTGACATTGATCGTTCCCACGCAGAGTGGGAACGATCATCAATCTCTGGGTAGCTGCAACGTTACCCGCAGTCCGCCCTCGCGCAAATTCTGCAGGCTGACTTCTCCACCATGGCTATGGGCGATATTGCGCGCAATGCCCAACCCCAACCCGTAACCCTGCTGCTGTCCGGCCAGACGAAAGTGCGGCTCGAACACTTGCTCCAGTCGCTGCTCAGGCACGCCCGGGCCTTCGTCGTCGACGTGCAAGATAAACGCGCTGTCATCATCATCGATGTGCAGATGGGCGTTCTGCCCATACTTGAGGGCGTTGTCGATCAGGTTGCCAATACAGCGCTTGAGCGCCAGCGGCTTACCCGGATACGGCGCCAGCGCCCGGCCTTGCTGGGTTACGCGACCATTGCCGTTGGGCGCCAGGTAAGGCTCGACCAGGCAATCGAGTACATGATTGAGGTCCACCGGCTCGATGTTTTCGTGAATGTCGGTGTCCTTGACGCATTGCAGCGCGCCTTTGACCAGCAGCTCCAATTCATCCAGATCACGCCCGAACTTGGCTTGCAGCCGCTCATCTTCCAACAACTCGACCCGCAGGCGCAGACGCGTGATGGGGGTGCGCAAGTCATGGGAAATGGCGCTGAACAACTGGCTGCGCTCCGTCAGGTAGCGGCTGATGCGCTCGCGCATGGCGTTGAAGGCGCGGCCGACTTCGACCACTTCACTGCCACCGCCCTCGGCCACCGGCTCCACTTCGGCGCCCAGCGACATGTCCCGTGCGGCCCGTGCCAGACGCTTGAGCGGCCGGCTCTGCCAGTGCACCAACAGGCCAATAAACAACAACAGAAAACCGCTGGTGAGCACGATGAACCAGACCTGCTGCGACGGCAGGCCCTGCTCTTCCAGACTGGTATAGGGCTCGGGCAACAGCGAAGCGATGTACAGCCATTCGCCTTGGGCCAGTTTGATTTGGGTAACCAGCACTGGTGGATTGACTGGCTCCAGGGTCAGCGCGTAATGCGCCCAGGACCTCGGCAATTCGTCGAGTTTCAAACCGCCATTGAAGATCCGCAGATCGTCCGGGCTGACGAATTGCACCGAGATATTGGTGTCCGCGCCCAGCGATTCGCGCAACACGTCATCCACCGCCGCCAACACTGCTTGTTTGCGCGGGGTCGGCGGCAACAGCTGCATTTCCAGCGGTTTGTCGTTGAGCGTCACCACGAAACGAGTACCGCCCATGCTGCGCAACTGGTCGAGAACCAGCGGCCGGTACGCCACCGGCAAGGAACGAAAGTAACTGACGCTGGCGGTCATCGAATGCGCCAGGCTGCGGGCCGCGGTGACCAGTCCTTCCAGCTGCGTTGCACGCAATTGCGAAACCCAGATCACGCTCGACAGCGTCTGTGCAAACAGCACCGCCAGCAGGGTCAGCAGCAACATCCGCCCAAGCAGCGAACGCGGCACCGGCACCCGCCGTATCAGGCGACTGAAGAACTCAGTGGCCATTGCTGGCGACTACATTGGCGGCCAGTTGATAACCGCTGCCGCGCACGGTGCGGATCAGGCGAGGAGGTTTGTCGGTATCGCGCAGACGCTGGCGCAAACGGCTGACGGCCATGTCGACGATGCGATCGAGCGGCATCAGGTCGCGGCCACGGGTGGCATTGCCGATGGTGTCGCGGTCGAGGATTTCCTGCGGGTGATCGAGGAAGAGTTTCAGCAGTGCGAAATCGGCGCCGGAGAGAATCACCTCTTCGCCGTCGGTGTGGAACAGCCGGTGGCTGACCATGTCCAGCCGCCATTCATCGAAGGCCAACACCTCGCCGCCAGAGCGCTCCTGACCGAATTGGGCACGTCGCAGCAAGGCTTTGATTCGTGCCTGCAACTCACGAGGGCTGAAGGGTTTGCCAAGGTAATCGTCGGCGCCGAGTTCCAGGCCAATGACCCGGTCGGCCTCGTCGGAACTGGCGGTGAGCATGATGATCGGCACCTGGGCCTGGCGCGGGTGCTGGCGAATCCAGCGGCACAGGCTGAAGCCGTCTTCGTCGGGCAACATCACATCAAGGATCACCAGATCACTCGGCGCCTCGTTCAACGCCTGGCGAAAACCGGCGCCGTCGGGCGTGGTCCGCACCTGAAACCCTGCGCGGCTGAGGTAGGTGTCCAGCAACTCGCGTATCTCTTGATCGTCATCGACCAACAAAATCGACTTGTTGACTGAGCTCACTTCGAAGGCATCCTTGTTGTTAGTGTTGGGACGGATTATGCCTGATCAAAAATGCATCGCGAACGAGCTTTTGTGGCGAGGGAGCTTGCTCCCGCTGGAGTGCGAAGCGCTCCTGAACCCGGCGAACGCGGATTATCCGAGAACCGCAGTGTCAGGTTTTGCGACTGCTTCGCCGCCGAGCGGGAGCAAGCTCCCTCGCCACAGGTATCAAGCCTGTTCCAGTGCCACTCCCGCGCCGGTCAAACCGGAATACGGTGCGGTCACCAGCCAGACCGGAATGCCCTTGAAGTACTCACTCATGCAGCCCTTGTCGGCGAAGCAGCGGGCAAAACCGCTCTTGAGAAAGAAATCGGCAAACCGTGGAATCACCCCGCCGACGATGTAGACACCGCCACGCCCACCGACGGTCAGCACGTTGTTGCCGGCCACTCGACCGAGCCAGCAGCAGAACTGCTCAAGCACTTCCACGGCAATCGGGTCGCCTGCAAGGCCGGCGGCGGTGATGGCTTCCGGGGTATCGAGCACAGGTTCATGCCCGTCGACAGCACAGATCGCCCGATAGACGCGCGGCAAACCGCTGCCGCTCAGCGCTGTTTCGGCACTGACGTGACCGATCTCGTTGTAGATGTGCTGCCACAGTTGGGTTTCTCGCGGACTGCTCAGTGGCAGGTCGACATGTCCACCCTCCCCTGGCAATGCGGCCCAACGGCCTTCACCAAGATCCAGCAAGGTGCCGACCCCAAGGCCAGTACCGGGACCGATCACCACGGCCGGGCGCAACGGCTCCGGCGTGCCTTCGCAGACCACCCGGAACTCGCCTGGTTGCAGGCGCGTCATGCCCAGCGCCATGGCCGAAAAATCGTTGACCAGCAATAGCCGGTCGACCTGCAAGGTCTGGCAAAAGGCCTTGCGGCTCAGCCGCCAGTGGTTGTTGGTAAAACGAAACTCGTCACCGCTGACCGGGCCGGCTACCGACAAGCACACCGCGCCTATCGAACCGGGCGCCAGGCCGAGGCCGCTCAGGTAGACGCCGATGGCGTCTTCCGGGCAGGCATAGTCGGCCGTCGCCAGCACCTGGATCGACTCCAGTTGCTGGTCTTTCCACAACGCAAAACGCGCATTGGTTCCACCAATGTCACCGACCAGCGCTAGTTTCACTTAAGGGTCTCCAGGGCAGAGGTAAAGGCGCTGGCGCCCTGCTCTGCCGAGCTGAAGGCCATGCGCATGAAGCCAAACAACTCGCGACCACAACCAATGCCGTTGTCCAGCAGGCCTTTGGCGGGTGTACGAGCGGCAAATTCATCGGCGTCCACCAACAGCTGCAAGGTGCCTTTGACGCCATCGACGCGGATGATATCGCCCTCTTGCACGCGAGCCAAAGCACCACCGACAAAGGCTTCCGGGCTGACGTGAATCGCCGCCGGGATTTTCCCCGACGCGCCGGACATCCGCCCGTCAGTCACCAGCGCAACCTTGAAGCCGCGGTCCTGCAACACGCCAAGGAACGGCGTCATCTTGTGCAGTTCCGGCATGCCGTTGGAGCGCGGGCCCTGGAAGCGCATCACCGCGACAAAGTCCTTCTCCAACAGGCCGGCCTTGAACGCATCGGCCAGGTCCTGCTGATCCTGGAAGACCATCGCCGGTGCTTCGACCACTTGATGTTCCGGTGCCACGGCCGAGACTTTCATCACCCCGCGACCGAGGTTGCCTTCCATCACCCGCAGGCCGCCTTCTGGCGAGAACGCACGGGCGACCGGACGCAGGATGTTTTCATCGAGGCTTTCGATCGGACCTTCGCGCCAGACCAGCTCACCGTTTTCCAGGAACGGTTCCTGGGTGTAGCGGCTCAGGCCATGGCCAGCCACGGTGTTGACGTCTTCGTGAAGCAGGCCGGCTTCCAGCAGTTCGCGGATCAGGAACGACATGCCGCCCGCAGCCTGGAAGTGGTTGATGTCGGCCTTGCCGTTCGGGTAGACGTGGCTCAGGGTCGGCACCACCTCGGAGAGGTCGGCCATGTCCTGCCAAGTCAGTTGAATACCGGCCGCCATGGCGATGGCCGGCATGTGCAGGGTGTGGTTGGTCGAGCCGCCGGTGGCGTGCAACGCAACAATCGAGTTGACCAGCGAACGCTCGTCGACGATTTCGCCGATCGGCATGAAGTTGCCGCTTTGCTTGGTCAGGCGGGTGATCTGGTGCGCGGCTTCACGGGTCAGGGCATCACGCAACGGGGTGTTCGGGTTGACGAAGGATGCGCCCGGCAAGTGCAGGCCCATGACTTCCATCAGCAACTGGTTGGTGTTGGCGGTGCCGTAGAAGGTGCAGGTGCCAGGGCTGTGGTAGGACTTCATTTCCGACTCCAGCAGCTCTTCGCGGCTGGCCTTGCCTTCGGCGTAGCGCTGGCGCACGTCGGCTTTTTCCTTGTTGGAAATGCCCGACACCATCGGCCCGCCCGGAACGAAAATCGTCGGCAGATGACCGAAGCGCAATGCGCCCATCATCAGGCCCGGCACGATCTTGTCGCAGATACCGAGCATCATTGCCGCGTCGAACATGTTGTGCGACAGCGCGACAGCGGTCGACATCGCGATCACTTCACGACTGGCAATGCCCAGTTCCATGCCCGGCTCGCCCTGGGTCACGCCGTCACACATGGCCGGTACGCCGCCGGCGAACTGGCCGACCGAACCGATCTCGCGCAATGCGTGTTTGATTTGTTCCGGGTAGTGCTCGTACGGCTGATGCGCCGAGAGCATGTCGTTATATGACGAAACAATCGCCACGTTGGCGGCGTTCATCATCCGCAGGCTTTGCTTGTCTTCGGTGCCACATCCGGCCACGCCGTGGGCGAAGTTGGCGCATTGCAGCTTGCCGCGCATCGGGCCATCGCTGGCGGCGCCGCGAATCAGTGCAAGGTAGGCCTCACGGGTAGCGCGGCTACGGGTGACAAGCCGTTCAGTGACCTCAAGTACGCGGGGATGCATGTGTAGAACTCCAGGCTAACGGATGTGGCGACCTGTTCGTGTCTATGCTGATCAAGAGGCATCGACGCGTGACGCGCTGACGGTTTTCTTGACCACTCGGACCAGTTGATTCAGGTCACTCGTTGTAGATAAAACAAAATATTGCCACTAAAAAGGCTTGTTTTCTATTTTTTTGCGAATAATCTTGTAATTCCAACAACAAATATGACGAAGGCGCTTTTCATATGACTCTACGAATTGCAATCAATGGTTTTGGCCGCATTGGCCGCAATGTCCTTCGCGCACTGTATACCCAAGGCTACCGTCAGGATTTACAGATCGTCGCCATCAACGATTTGGGCGATAGCTCGATGAACGCCCACCTGCTCAAGTACGACACCGTGCACGGCACCTTCGATGCCGATGTGCAGCACGATCAGGAAAGCCTGACCGTCAACGGCGACCGGATTTCGGTCAGCGCCATTCGCAACCCGGCCGAATTGCCGTGGGCTGCCGAAAAGGTCGACGTCGTGTTCGAATGCACCGGCCTGTTCACCGACCGTGCCAAAGCCGCTGCCCATATTAGCGCCGGCGCGCGCAAAGTGATTATCTCGGCCCCGGCCAAAGGCGCCGACGCCACCGTGGTGTACGGGGTCAACCACGACATCCTGCGCCAATCGCACCAGATCATTTCCAATGCGTCGTGCACCACCAACTGCCTGGCCCCGGTGGCTCAGGTGTTGCACCGCGAGCTGGGCATCGAGAGCGGTCTGATGACCACCATCCACGCCTACACCAATGACCAGCATCTTACCGATGTCTACCACGTCGACCCGTACCGTGCGCGTTCGGCCACCCAGAACATGATCCCGAGCAAGACCGGCGCCGCCGAAGCGGTGGGCCTGGTGCTGCCGGAACTGGCTGGCAAACTGACCGGCATGTCGGTGCGCGTGCCGGTGATCAACGTGTCGCTGGTGGACCTGACCGTGCAGCTCAAGCGCGAAGCCAGCGCTGGCGAGGTCAACGCATTGCTCAAAGAAGCCAGCCAGCACTCGAAGATCCTTGGTTACAACACCCTGCCGCTGGTTTCCAGCGACTTCAACCACAACCCGCTGTCGTCGATTTTCGATGCCAATCACACCAAGTCCAGCGGCAAGCTGCTCAAGGTGCTGGCCTGGTACGACAACGAATGGGGCTTCTCCAACCGCATGCTCGATAACTGCCTCGCCCTGTGCAACGCCGAATAAGGCCGATTGCCCCTACAGTAACGCGGGAGCAGCAGCCGATGATCGGTATCAGCTTTACCAAAAAAACCATGGCGGCGCGCAAACGCATCGCCCTGGTTGCCCATGATCACTGCAAAGTGTTCTTGCTGGACTGGGCCGAGCGGCAGAAGGACAAGCTCGCCCAACACGAGCTTGTGGCCACCGGCACCACCGGGATGCTGTTGAGCAAACGCCTGGGCCTGCCCGTTGAAAGCATGATCAGTGGCCCGTTGGGTGGCGACCAACAACTGGGGGCGCGAATCGCCGAGCAGCGGGTCGACATGCTGGTGTTCTTCTGGGACCCGTTCGAGCCGCAACCTCACGATCCGGACATCAAGGCATTGCTGCGGGTCGCGGCGGTCTGGAACATTCCAGTGGCCTGCAATGAATGCAGCGCCGATTACCTGCTCAGCAGCCCGCTGATGGATCAGCCGCACGCGTACCGGATCCCCGATTACCCGGTGTACCTGCAAGGCCGCAAATAATTCTCACCGGTAGCGCTTGACCTTTCAAGCAGATGATAAGCATTATCATTCGCTTGAAATGGATCAGGTCCTACTGTGAGTCAATCGCGCTTCAACCATGTCTTCCTCGCGCAGCGAGTCTCGCTGCTGCGGACCCTGGAGCGGATGGTCAACAACCACAGCACCGCCGAGGACCTTTTGCAGGAAACCTACCTGCGAGTGGCCCGCGCGTTGAGTGAACGGGCCATCGATCACCTCGAACCTTTCGTGTTTCAAACTGCCCGCAACCTGGCGCTGGACCATTTGCGCGCACGGCGCATTCAGTCCCGAACGATGCTCGAAGACGTTCCGCTGGACGTCGTGCAAAACATCGCCGCGCCGCTCAGCAGTGCCGAGGACGCCGCCCATGCCGAACAGTTGCTCGAACGCTTGAACATCAGCCTCAGCCAACTCAGCCCGCGCCAACAGCAGATCTTCATCCTCAGCCGCCTGCACGGGCACAGCTATCTGGAGATCGCCGAACAGCTCAGCGTGTCCTTGAGCACCGTGCAAAAAGACCTGAAGCTGATCATGGCAATCTGCGTCGGTGTCGCTGATCGCCTCAACGAGCACTGAGTCTGCCAGCCATTATTTTGCACAACGACGTCATGACTCAGGCTTTGCTACCCTTAGCCGTCGTTTGCACTCCCCCTATCAAAAACCAGCCGCGCGCAGACGCAGCCGAGGAACACCCGTGACGGACAGCCCACCTTCCCACCCGCCACTCCCGGCGCGGGACTCAGCCAGCACCAGCGCCATGGACCAGGCGCTGGACTGGCTGATCGTGCTGGACAGTCCGAGCGAGCAACAAAGCCGCGAATTCCACGACTGGCTTGCCGCCGACCCGCGCAACGCCGAAGCATTCGCCAAGGCCCAGGCGATCTGGGACGGGCCGCAGGTCGCGCAAGCCGCGCTGGGTTTGAGCACGACCAAACGCAAGATCTCAAAACTTGAGCGCCTGCGCCCGCACTGGAAACCGCTGGCCATGGCGGCAGTGTTGATCCTCGGGCTGTTCAGCTTCAGCAACCTGCCGATGCGGATTCAGGCGGATCATCTGACTGTGGTCGGCGAGCGTCAGCGCCTGCAACTGGAGGACGGTTCAAAAGTCCTGCTCAACACCAATTCGGCGTTCTCCAGCACCATCAACGACCAGCAGCGCATTGCCCGCCTGTATCAGGGCGAGGCCTATTTCGAGGTGGCGGCCAATCGCGGCCTGCCACTGGAAATCGACGCCGGCCCGGTCACGGCCAGCGTGCGCGACACCACGCTCGCCGTGCGTTACCTGGACGGCATTGCGCAGGTTCGCGTGCAACGCGGCGACGTCGACTTGCGCACCACCCACAGCAACGCCCGCGTGCGCCTGAGCGCGGGCGAAAGCATTCGTATCGGCCCTAATGGCTTCGATCAACCGGCCAGACTCGACCCGGCGACCGATCTGGCCTGGGTCCAGGGCCGACTGGTGTTTGAAAACTGCCCATTGAGCCAAGTGCTGGCCGAGTTGCGCCGCTACTACCCAGGCTGGATCATCAACACCAATGAACAGTTGGCCAACGTCGCGGTGACCGGTAATTACCGTCTCGACCAACCGCTGGACGTGGTGCGCTCGCTGGCCCACATCACCTCGGCCAGGCTCGAGGAATTTCCGGCACTGGTGATCCTGAACTAAATGAGAATTATTTTTACTCGATAGCGTTTCATCGTTCGTCTCGTTATAGCCAATGCAATTGATTCGCATCTCTGATGTGAGTCTGCACCTATAAGATTCGTGCGACACGGAGCGCTATCGATGTCCTCTCGCCTTACCCGCCGGTCCTCTTCACCTTCCTGCGTGCTGCCCCTGCTGACTGCCGCCATTCTGTTGGCCGGCACGGCACAGGTCTCGGCCGCCACCGTCGAACAACCGAGCCGTAACATGGGCGACTACTCGTTCGCGATTGCCCAGCAGCCATTGGTGTCGGCACTCAATGCCTTTACCGCCGTAACCGGTTGGCAGGTCGGCTTGCCGGCCGAACTGGCTGAAGGCGTCGCCTCGCCGGGCGTACACGGCTCGCTGCCCCCGGAAAAAGCCCTCGATCGCCTGTTGGTGGGGACCAACCTGAGCTATCGCAAGCTGGGCAATCACAACATCGTGCTGGAAAAACGCAGTGTCGGCGGCACCCTCGCCCTGCAGCAGATGACCATCAGCGCCACCCGTCAGGAGCAGAGCGTCGACAGCGTACCGAGCACCGTCACCGTGCACACTCGCGAAGAGCTGGACCACGACAACGTCAACACCATCAAGGAACTGGTGCGCTACGAACCGGGTGTTTCGGTCGGCGGCACCGGCACCCGTGGCGGCATCAGCGGCTACAACATTCGCGGTATCGACGGTGACCGGGTCCTGACCCAGGTCGATGGCGTCGAAGTGCCCAACGGTTTCTTCAACGGTCCGTACGCCAAGACCCAGCGCAACTACGTCGACCCGGAAATCATCAAACGCGTGGAAATCCTCCGCGGCCCGGCGTCGGTGCTCTACGGCAGCAACGCCATCGGCGGTGCGGTGAGCTACTTCACCCTCGACCCGGATGACATCATCAAGCCCGGCAAAGACGTCGGCGCCCGCCTGAAAACCGGCTACAACTCTGCTGATGACAGCTGGCTGAAATCCGCCAGCGTCGCCGGGCGCGCCGAGCAGCTCGACGGCTTGCTGCACTTCAGTCAGCGTGATGGTCACGAAACCGAATCCTTCGGCAGCAACAACGGCACGGGGCTCAATCGCACCGCCGCCAACCCGGAAGACGTGCGCACCACCAACGTGCTGGCCAAAGCCGGCTGGAACTACGCCGATGATGCGCGCCTGGGCCTGACCTATGAGAAGTACAAGGACGACCGCGACACCGACCAGCAAAGCGCCGTCGGCGGTCCTTTTGACAAAGGCAAGCCAGTGGGCATGTACCGCTCGCGCACCGGCAACGACACCATCACCCGCGAACGTTTCGGCCTGGAAAACAGCTTCGCCCTCGATGCCTTGCTGGTCGATCACCTCAAGTGGAGCCTGAACTACCAGATTGCCAAGACCGATCAGAGCACCCTGGAAAACTACTTCCCGTTCAGCCGCAACGTGATGCGCAGCCGCGAAACCCTCTACGAAGAAAAGCAGTGGGTATTCGACGCCCAACTCGATAAGGCCTTCAGCCTCGGTGAAACCGACCATTTGCTGACGTACGGCACCACCATCAAGCAAGAGAAAGTCACCGGCTCGCGCAGCGGCAGCGGAACCTGCCTGGCAGTTGGCCGTGGTTGCACAGCGATCGGCGCGATCAGTCCTAGCGATGTGCTAAAGAAGTCCAGCGACTTCCCGGACCCGACCATCAACACCTACAGCCTGTTCGCCCAGGATCAGATCCGCTGGAACAAATGGACCTTCCTGCCGGGCCTGCGCTACGACTACACCCAGCTCAAGCCGCACATCACCCAGGAATTCCTCAACACCGTGGCCGCCGACGGCAAAGGCACGGTCAGCGACGAGAACAAGACCTGGCATCGCGTATCGCCCAAGTTCGGCCTGACCTACGCCCTGACCGACAACTACACCTGGTACGGTCAGTACGCCGAAGGTTTCCGCACCCCGACCGCCAAGGCGCTGTATGGCCGTTTCGAAAACACCACCACCGGCTACCGCGTGGAGCCGAACCCGAATCTGGGGCCGGAAAAAAGCCAGAGCTACGAGACCGGCCTGCGTGGCAACTTCGAGTCCGGTCACTTCGATGTGGCGGTGTTCTATAACAAGTATCGCGACTTCATCAACGAAGACGCCGTCACCCCGGGCTACAACGAGCTGACGTTCCAGAGCAACAACATCAAACGCGCAACCATCAAGGGCGTTGAGCTCAAAGGCCGCCTGAACCTCGACACCTTCGGCGCACCGCAAGGCCTCTACACCCGGGGTTCGGTGGCTTATGCCCATGGTCGCAACAACGACACCGGCGAACCGCTCAACGCGGTCAACCCGCTGACCGGCGTGTTCGGCCTGGGTTACGACCAGGACAACTACGGTGCCTTGCTCAGTTGGACCCTGGTGCAGAAGAAAAACCTCGTCGACAGCAGCAGCTTCAAGTCGCCGGATGGCGTCAGCAGCCAGTTCAAGACGCCGGGCTATGGCGTGGTCGACCTGAGCGGTTTCTACAAAGTGACCGACGACGTCACCGTCAGCGCTGGCGTGTACAACCTGGCCGACAAGAAATACTGGCAGTGGGACAACGTGCGCGGTTACGACAGCGTCGGTGAAGCCGCCGTGATCAGCCCGGCCAACCTTGATCGCCTGACCGAGCCGGGCCGCAACTTCGCGATCAACCTGATCTGGGACATCTGACTGATGGAGCCTTGCTGCGCTTTTGGACGAAAGCGCAGTGAGGATTTTTTACGCTGCCGCGTCGTCTGGTTCGTCCAGTTACAACGCGCCTTTCATTCTCAAGGACCTCTTCATGACCGCTGCCCATACCTCTGAACGCCCGAGCCTGCGCTCGCAACGCCTGAACCAGATCACTAATGAGCCACACAGCAAGCTCGACGCGCTGGTGAAAGCCCATGCACCGTTCGAAACCCAAGCCAACTTCGCCCGCTTCGTGGTTGCCCAGTACCTGTTCCAGTCAGAACTGGTGTCGCTGTACAACGATGCCGAGCTGATCGCCATCGTCCCGGACCTGCCGCAGCGTTGCCGTGCCGACGCCGCCAAGGCTGACCTGGCTGACCTGGAAACCGACGTCCCGGCCCCGGTGGCCGGTGCCGTGAAAAACCCGGGCAAGGCCGAAGCCCTGGGCTGGATCTTCGTCTCCGAAGGGTCGAAACTCGGTGCCGCGTTCCTGATCAAGCGTGCCGTTAGCCTGGGTTTGAGCGAAACCTTTGGTGCCCGTCACCTGGGAGAACCTGCCGGTGGCCGCGCCGAAGGCTGGAAACGCTTCGTCAAAACCCTCGACGGTCTTGAGTTCAGTGCCGAAGAAGAAGCCGCAGTCGAGAATGGCGCCATCGACGCCTTCAACCGCTTCACCGTGCTGCTGGAACAGGCTTACGCCACAACCCCTGAATTGGCCTGATTCAATCTTCCAGGCTCAACTGGCCTTGCTTTCTGTAGGAGCGGGGGGGCGCCTACAGATTGTGATCTTTTGTTCTATTATCGGTGCTCTCTTCCGGAGGGCCTTCGATGACTGATTTCCTGACGTCCATTCAAGCTGCGCTCGGCTTGCCCGCTACTGCGATCACCTTTACCTCCAAAGGCGCCCTGCCCTCGGTGTTTGCCGTGACGGACCTCGCCAGCGCCAGCATCGCGGCTGCCGGCCAGGCCGCCTGCGAATTGCTCCGGCAACAGACCGGTCGGTTACCGGCCCTTGAAGTCGACCGTCGTCTCGCCTCCTTCTGGTTTGCCACATCGATCCGCCCGATCGGCTGGAACGTGCCACCGCTGTGGGACCCCATCGCGGGTGACTACGCGACCCAGGACGGCTGGATTCGCCTGCACACCAATGCCCCCCATCACCGCAGTGCCGCCGAGCAGGTGCTGGGACACTGCTTTGATCGCAGCGCGATGGCCGCCAAGGTCGCTCAATGGAGCAAAAGAGATCTGGAACACGCGATAGTCGAGGCTGGTGGTTGCGCCGCTGAAATGCGCTCATGGCCACAATGGCAGTCCCACCCTCAAGGGTTGGCGGTCAACGCCGAGCCACTGATTGATTTTTCCGCCGGCAACAGCGAACGCTCGAAAGCCTGGCAAGGTTCGGTCGCACAACCGCTGGCGGGCATCAAGGTGCTGGACCTGACCCGCGTCCTCGCCGGGCCCGTTGCCAGCCGCTTCCTTGCGGGACTGGGTGCCGATGTGCTGCGCATTGATCCACCGCAGTGGAACGAACCGGGTGTGATTCCGGAAGTCACCCTGGGTAAACGCTGCGCCCGCCTCGACCTGCACAACAGCGTCGATCGCGGGGTATTCGAAAGCTTGCTCAAGGACGCCGACATCCTGCTCCACGGTTACCGCGCCAATGCCCTCGAACACCTCGGCTACGGCACCGCCGAACGGCAGGAACTCGCCCCCGGCCTGATCGACGTTTGCCTCAATGCGTACGGCTGGAGCGCCCTTGGCAAAACCGTCGTGGTTTCGACAGCCTGGTGCAAATGAGCAGCGGCATCGCCGAGGCCGGGATGGGGTGGAAGCAGGCGGACAAACCGACACCCTTGCCGGTTCAGGCGCTGGACCACGCCACCGGTTACCTGATGGCGGCCAGTGCGATCAAGTTGTTGGCCGAGCAATTAAGTAGCGGACGCAGTGGCTCGGCACGATTGTCTCTGGCGCGCACGGCAAAGTTGCTGGTTGAACAGGGTCCGGGAACGGATGAGGCCTTGCGGCCTGAAGATGACAACGATCAGGGAATGGTGATCGAACAGACACCCTGGGGCCCGGCGCATCGGTTGCATGTACCGCTGAAAATAACCGGCACGCCGTTGCAGTGGGCCATTCCGGCCGGGGAATTGGGGTCACATCGGGCGCGATGGTGAGCCCCCATGATCGTTCCCACCGGAACGTGGGAACGATCAATCGATGCGAACCAACGACGTCCACAGCAGCTGCGCCGCATACGCCCGACACGGTCGCCAAGCCTCGGCACGGGCCAACAACTCGCGCGGCGTCACCGGCCCGCCTTCCAGCGCCGCCAGCGCGTTGATCAATCCCACATCGCCTGACGGAAACGCATCCATCTCGCGCATCTGTCGCAACGCGATGTACTGCGCCGTCCAGTCGCCAATCCCCCACAATGCCAGCAATCGCGCAATACCGTCGCCCCGACCCGGTTCAAACAACAAGGGATCGTCAAGCAACGCCTGCGCCACGCCAGACAGCGTCCGCCCACGGCTTTTCGGCATTCCCAACGTTGCCAGATCCGCTGTCGCCAGCACCGCCGCTTGAGGAAACACATGAGTCAATCCTGACAGCGGCGCAGACAACGGTTCGCCATACTGCGCCACCAACTTACCTGCCAGCTTGATCG
Organism: Pseudomonas sp. GW822-FHT04C11; assembly: GCF_058800905.1. Taxonomy (NCBI): domain Bacteria; kingdom Pseudomonadati; phylum Pseudomonadota; class Gammaproteobacteria; order Pseudomonadales; family Pseudomonadaceae; genus Pseudomonas; species Pseudomonas sp. GW822-FHT04C11. Next base: position 156,557 of record NZ_JBXAMS010000005.1, read on the forward strand.
CGGCGCCGACCGTGATCTGCTGGCCCAGCACCGCACGAACCGCCAGCTCCAGTCCGTCCCAGGTCCCCGGCACCCGTAAACCAGGACGCTCGTCAATCAACCTTGCCATCAACGGATCAACCGCCAGTTGCTGGTGGATACGCGGCAAGTCCACGTCCAGATCGAACATCCGCCGCAACCGCGTAATGATCTCGGGCACGACTGACGCATCGGGGAAGCACAGCCTCACCTCCAGCGCATTATCAGCCGCTGGCGTAATCGAAAACGTGCCGTGCACACCGTTCAGGCTGATGCTGCGCGAGTACACACCATCGACCACCGACTCCATCCCGGCAATCGCCCGCGCCGACAAAAAGCCGAGCATCGCCGGCCAGTCATAAGGCGGCTGATAGTCAAGCAACAACCTCACAGCATCAGCCCGCCGAGTCGAAGCGTTTGCGCCGGTTGCGACATCCTTACCTCTCATCTCGAGTCGACTGTTTGTCATGTTTTGAAACCATAACAAGTGTTCAATTCATTAAATAGGCAACGTGATATGACGCTAATAAAATAACGGCAAAAAACAATGCTTATTCAGAATGCTCTCATCTATGCAATGAAGGCACTTTGCCGGTTTTGTGGGGCATTCCAGATACATAAATTCTGTACTGAAAACAGATGTGCAAAATTTTCGCATTCTGGAAAAACAACTAGCTTCAAGGCTCGCAGCTATTAGCAGCCATCCCCGGTTAATTTGTAAAAAGCCCTCTGGAACAGGCTTCTTGTGGCACATACGCTCTATTCAGGAAGTGTTCACACATCAGTCATTAACAATGGAATGTGGCCATCAACTGATCCAGATCAGCTGTCCTGTCAGCGAGCGGATTTAGAGTGTGGCTCTCTCTTCTCCGGCAATGGAGTCATGCATGTCTGAATCTTCCGGAAAACTACGACTCGGCGCCTTAGTCGCCCTGGTAGTAGGTTCCATGATTGGGGGCGGGATATTCTCTTTACCGCAAAACATGGCCGCCAGTGCCGATGTCGGCGCAGTGCTGATTGGTTGGGTCATTACCGCCGTGGGCATGTTGACCCTGGCGTTCGTCTTCCAGACCCTCGCCAACCGCAAGCCTGACCTCGATGGCGGTGTCTACGCCTACGCCAAGGCCGGTTTCGGCGACTACATGGGTTTCTCGTCCGCCTGGGGTTACTGGATCAGCGCCTGGCTGGGTAACGTGGGGTACTTCGTACTCCTGTTCAGTACCCTCGGCTACTTCTTCCCGCTATTTGGGGAGGGAAATACGCCTGCGGCGGTGATTGGCGCTTCGCTGCTGCTGTGGGCCGTGCACTTTCTGGTGCTGCGCGGGATCAAGGAAGCGGCGTTCATCAACCTGGTGACCACCGTCGCCAAAGTCGTGCCACTGGTGCTGTTCGTCTTGATCGCGATCTTCGCCTTCAAACTCGACATCTTTACCGCCGACATCTGGGGCCTGAAAAACCCGGACCTGGGCAGCGTAATGAACCAGGTGCGCAACATGATGCTGGTCACCGTCTGGGTGTTCATCGGCATCGAAGGCGCGAGCATCTTTTCGGCCCGGGCGGAAAAACGTTCGGACGTCGGTAAAGCCACCGTCATTGGCTTCATCACCGTGCTGTTGTTCCTGATGCTGGTGAACGTGCTGTCACTGGGCATCATGACTCAGCCGGCGTTGGCCAAACTGCAAAACCCGTCGATGGCCGCCGTACTTGAACACGTTGTCGGTCACTGGGGCGCGGTACTGATCAGTGTCGGCCTGGTCATCTCGTTGCTGGGTGCATTGCTGTCGTGGGTGCTGCTGTGTGCGGAGATCATGTTCGCCGCCGCCAAAGACCACACCATGCCGGAGTTCCTGCGTAAGGAAAACTTCAAACAGGTACCGGTCAATGCCTTGTGGCTGACCAACGCGATGGTGCAGATTTTCCTGGTCATCACCCTGTTCTCGGCCAGTACTTACCTGTCGCTGATCTACCTCGCCACCTCGATGATTCTGGTGCCTTACCTGTGGTCGGCGGCCTATGCCCTGCTGCTGGCGGTGCGCGGCGAAAGCTACGAAAACGCCCTGGCCGAACGCAAGAAAGACCTTGTCATCGGTGCCACTGCGCTGATCTATGCGATCTGGCTGCTGTACGCCGGCGGCATCAAATACCTGCTGCTGTCCGCCCTGCTCTATGCCCCCGGCGCAATCCTGTTCGCCAAGGCCAAGCGCGAGTTGGGCAAAGCGGTTTTCACCAACGTCGAGAAGCTGATTTTCACCGCGGTAGTCATTGGCGCCCTGGTGGCGGCCTATGGACTCTACGACGGCTTCCTGACCCTGTAGCACCTGAACCATTCGACTGTTTTGTTATCTGGAGGATCTGAAATGACCACGGAAAAAGTGAAGTACGGCGTACATTCCGAAGCCGGCAAACTGCGCAAAGTCATGGTGTGCTCCCCCGGTCTGGCTCACCAGCGGCTGACCCCGAACAACTGCGACGAACTGCTTTTCGATGATGTGCTGTGGGTGGCCCAGGCCAAGCGTGACCATTTCGACTTCGTCACCAAAATGCGCGAGCGCGATATCGACGTGCTGGAAATGCACAACCTGCTGACCGACATCGTCGCCAACCCAGAAGCGCTGGACTGGATTCTGCAACGCAAGATCACCGCCAACTCGGTGGGTGTCGGCCTGGTCCACGAAGTCGACGCCTGGTTGCGCAGCCTTGAGCCGCGCAAGATCGCCGAATTCCTGATTGGCGGCGTGTCGGCCGATGACCTGCCCAACAGCTTCGGTGGCAAGACCATCGAAATGTTCCGCGACTTCCTCGGCCACTCCAGCTTCATTCTGCCGCCGCTGCCGAACACCCAATTCACCCGCGACACCACCTGCTGGATCTATGGCGGCGTCACGCTGAACCCGATGCACTGGCCGGCGCGCCGTCAGGAAACCCTGCTGGCCAGCGCCATCTACAAATTCCATCCGGAGTTCACCAACGCCGACTTCCAGGTCTGGTACGGCGACCCGGATCAGGAGCACGGCAACGCCACGCTGGAAGGCGGCGATGTGATGCCCATCGGTAACGGCGTGGTGTTGATCGGCATGGGCGAACGCACGTCCCGTCAGGCCATCGGTCAACTGGCGCTGAACCTGTTCAAGCACAAAGCGGTCGAGCGGGTAATCGTTGCCGGCCTGCCGAAATCCCGCGCGGCGATGCACCTGGACACGGTGTTCAGCTTCTGCGACCGCGACCTGGTGACGATCTTCCCGGAAGTGGTCAGCCAGATTGTGGCCTTCACCCTGCGCCCTGACGAAAGCAAACCGGGCGGTATCGATATCCGCCGCGAAGAAACCAGCTTCCTCGACACCGTGGCCGCCGCGCTCAACCTCAAGGCCCTGCGCGTCGTCGAAACCGGCGGCAACAGCTTCGCCGCCGAACGCGAACAGTGGGACGACGGCAACAACGTGGTGGCCTTGGAACCTGGCGTGGTAATCGGCTACGACCGCAATACCTACACCAACACCTTGCTGCGCAAGGCCGGGGTCGAGGTCATCACCATCAGCGCCAGCGAACTCGGCCGTGGCCGTGGCGGCGGCCACTGCATGACCTGCCCGATCATCCGCGACCCGATCGACTATTAACCTTCAAACCAGGGCCAGCGCTTATAAAGCGCCGGCCTTGGGGATAACCGAAATCCAAGGAGATCCACATCATGGCTTTCAACATGCGTAATCGCAGCCTGCTCTCGCTGATGCACCACACCAATCGCGAGTTGCACTACCTGCTGGACCTGTCCCGCGATCTGAAACGTGCCAAGTACACCGGCACCGAACAGCCGCACCTCAAAGGTAAGAATATCGCGCTGATCTTTGAAAAAACCTCGACCCGCACCCGTTGCGCCTTCGAAGTCGCGGCCCATGACCAAGGAGCTCACGTCACCTACATCGACCCGGTGTCGTCGCAGATCGGCCACAAGGAAAGCATGAAAGACACCGCCCGCGTTCTCGGACGGATGTTCGATGCCATCGAGTACCGCGGCTTCGAACAGGAAATCGTCGAAGAGCTGGCCACGTTCGCTGGCGTGCCGGTGTTCAACGGCCTGACCGCCGAGTTCCATCCAACGCAAATGATCGCCGACACCCTGACCATGCGCGAGCACAGCGACAAGCCGCTGCATGACATCAGCTACGCCTACCTTGGTGATGCGCGCTACAACATGGGCAATTCGCTGCTGATGATCGGCGCCAAACTCGGCATGGACGTACGCATCGGCGCACCGAAAGCGCTGTGGCCCCATCAGGACTTCATCGATCAGTGCAAAGCCTTCGCAGAAGAAAGCGGCGCACGCATTACCATCACCGAAGACCCTGCCGAGGCGGTCAAGGGCGTGGACTTCATTCATACCGACATCTGGGTGTCGATGGGTGAGCCGGTCGAAGCGTGGGACGAGCGCATCGAACAACTGCTGCCGTACCAGGTCAACGCTAAAATGATGAAAGCCTCGGGCAATCCCCGGGTGAAATTCATGCATTGCCTGCCGGCGTTCCACAACAGCGAAACCAAGGTCGGCAAGGACATTGCGGCGCGCTATCCGCACCTGGCCAACGGCGTTGAGGTGACTGAAGACGTATTCGAATCGCCCGCCAACATCGCCTTCGAGCAAGCGGAAAACCGCATGCACACCATCAAGGCGATCCTGGTCTCGGCGCTGGCGGATATCTAACAGGCTGACGCTTCCTTCTTGTGGAAGCAGTTTTTGTGGCGAGGGAGCTTGCTCCCGCCGGCCGGTCCGCGCTCGGGCGCAGCAGTCGTAAAGGCTTCAATCGTGTCGCACCAGTTGCGCCGTATTCTGCCTGATTGCGACCACTGCGCGCTCAAGCGCGAGCAAGCTCGCTCGCCACAAAAGCAGCTCCTACGGGATCACCGAATTTCAGAAGGATTGCATTATGCGTATCGTCATTGCACTGGGCGGTAACGCCCTGCTCCGCCGTGGTGAGCCCATGACCGCGGACAATCAACGCGGCAATATCCGCGTCGCCACGGAACAGATCGCCAAGATCCATCCCGGCAATCAACTGGTGATCGCCCACGGCAATGGCCCGCAAATCGGTCTGCTGTCGTTGCAAGCGGCCGCCTACACCTCTGTCAGCCCTTATCCGCTGGACGTGCTGGGGGCTGAAACCGATGGGATGATCGGCTACATCATCGAACAGGAACTGGGCAATCTGCTGGACTTCGAAGTGCCCTTCGCGACCCTGCTGACCCAAGTCGAAGTCGACCCCAATGACCCGGCGTTCCAACACCCGAGCAAGCCCATCGGCCCAGTCTATTCCAAGGCCGAAGCAGAAAAACTCGCCGCCGAAAAAGGCTGGGCCATCGCCCCGGACGGCGACAAATTCCGCCGCGTGGTGGCCAGCCCGAAACCCAAGCGCATCTTCGAAATCCGCCCGGTCAAGTGGCTGCTGGAAAAAGGCAGCATCGTGATCTGCGCAGGCGGTGGCGGCATTCCGACGATGTACGACGAGCACCGCAAGCTCAAGGGCGTGGAAGCGGTGATCGATAAAGACCTGTGCTCGGCGCTGCTGGCCGAACAACTGGAAAGTGACTTGCTGGTGATCGCCACCGACGTCAACGCCGCGTTTATCGACTTTGGCAAGCCGACCCAGAAAGCCATCGCCCGGGCCCACCCGGACGACATCGAAAAACTCGATTTTGCCGCCGGCTCCATGGGGCCGAAGGTCCAGGCTGCCTGCGAGTTCGCCCGCAACACTGGCAAAGTCGCGGTGATCGGTTCACTCTCGGACATCGAAGCGATCGTCCAGGGTAGGGCCGGCACCCGAATCAGCACGGCTGAATCTGGTATCACTTACCTGTAAAACCAACCGGGCAGGACTTGAACCTGCCCCGTTTCAACGCCTTTGAAGGAGATGTCCATGGCCATATTTGAGCCCGGTCACTTGCACATCGAGCGCCATGCACTGAACAAGGACGACTTCAGCTACAACCTGTGCATCGACTATGCGATCGCCACCGACCCCAAGGAAGGTATAGGCATGCTTTTCACGGTGCATGGTTCGGTCGAGGGCAAGGACCTGAAGGAAGACTTCTTCCTGGCCAAAGACCAGGCCTTCGACTTTGCTCGACACGCCACGCGCATCGCACAGAAATACGGCATGCCCAAGACTGCCAACATCAGCTCGTTGCACAAGTACTACGACGAAATGTTCGAAGACGTACGCAAGCAGCTCGATGTGAAATCCGGAGATCCGGTGAAGCCCGAACACCTGTAATAACCCATAACCTGTGGGAGCAAAGCTTGCTCGCGATGCAGGCACCGTGGTGTAACTGATACACCGCGTTATCGTTCATCGCGAGCAAGCTTTGCTCCTACAATTTGATTACGAATTTCACCTGACACCCCGCTCCAAGGCATACTTGCCACCCTCCGCACTCCAGAACACTGAACCGTCCCATGCGTATCCACGTCAGCTTCATCGACCGCGTCGGCATCACCCAGGAAGTCCTGGCCTTGCTCGGTGGGCGCAATCTCAATCTGGATGCGGTGGAAATGGTGCCTCCGAACGTTTACATCGATGCGCCGACCCTTAGCCCGCAAGTGCTCGAAGAGCTGAGCGATGCGCTGTTCAATGTGCGCGGCGTGCAAGCGGTGACGGTGGTCGACATTCTTCCCGGACAACGTCGGCACCTGCAACTCGACGCGTTGCTGGCGGCGATGACCGACCCGGTGCTGGCCCTCGATAGCGCGGGCAACGTGTTGCTGGCCAACCCGGCACTGATCGCCTTGTACGGCCGTGAACCGGCCGGGGAAAGCGTCGCCGAGTTGTTCAGCGATCCGGCGCTGCTGGACACGCTGCTGGAAAACGGCTTCCGCCTGCCGTTGCGCGAGATCACCGTCAACGGCCAGACCTTGCTGCTGGACGCTACACCCATCACCGATGCCGGCGCCCTGCTGACCTTGTATCAACCCAATCGCATCGGTGAACAACTCTCGGCGTTACACCACGATCACGCCGAAGGTTTCGATGCGTTGCTCGGCGAATCCCCGGCGATCCGCACCCTCAAGGCCCGTGCGCAACGGGTGGCGGCGCTCGATGCTCCGCTGCTGATCCAGGGCGAAACCGGCACCGGCAAAGAACTGGTGGCCCGTGCCTGCCATGCCATCAGCGCCCGACACAGCGCGCCGTTTCTGGCGTTGAACTGCGCAGCACTCCCGGAGAACCTCGCCGAAAGCGAGCTGTTCGGCTACGCCCCCGGCGCCTTCACCGGCGCTCAGCGTGGCGGCAAGCCAGGCCTGATGGAACTGGCCAACCAAGGCACGGTGTTCCTCGACGAGATCGGCGAAATGTCGCCGTACTTGCAGGCCAAACTGTTGCGTTTCCTCAACGATGGCAGCTTCCGTCGGGTCGGTGGCGATCGCGAGGTCAAGGTCAATGTGCGAATCCTCAGCGCCACCCACCGCAACCTGGAAAAAATGGTCAGCGAAGGCGCGTTCCGTGAAGACCTGTTCTACCGCCTCAATGTGCTCAACGTCGAAGTCCCGCCGCTGCGTGAGCGCGGTCAGGACATCCTGCTGCTGGCGCGCTATTTCATGCAGCAGGCCTGCGCACAGATCCAGCGCCCGGTCTGTCGTCTGGCGCCCGGCACGTACCCGGCCCTGCTCGGCAACCGCTGGCCGGGCAATGTGCGGCAATTGCAGAACGTGATCTTCCGCGCCGCGGCCATTTGTGAAAGCAGCCTGGTGGACATCGGCGACCTGGACATCGCCGGCACCTCGGTGGCCCGCGAAAGCGACGTGGATGTCGACAGCCTTGAGCAGGCCGTGGAAGCGTTCGAGAAAACCCTGCTGGAAAAGCTCTACGTCAACTACCCCTCGACCCGCCAACTGGCCAGCCGCCTGCAAACCTCCCACACCGCCATCGCCCATCGATTGCGCAAGTACGGGATTCCCGGCAAGCCCTGACCCCCGATAACCGCCCCGTGGCGAGGGAGCTTGCTCCCGCCGGCCGGTCCGCGCTCGGGCGAAGCAGTCGTAAACCAGCAAACGCGAAGTATCTGCGGCAACTCAATTGCAAGTTTTAGGGCCGCTTCGCGCCCCGGCGGGAGCAAGCTCCCTCGCCACAATCGACCGCAAGGCACCCATTCTTCACGCCAAAAGCGACCTCCACCTGTACTGAATGCGCTACAGCGGAACGATTTCGCTACACACTCGATTAAACTGCGCTACGCAAGGCTTTGATCCCCATAGGCTTTTTTACACGCCTCAATCTGTAGCGATTTCGCTACAGTCGTGTTTTTCACCTCGCCCGCAATAATCATCAACCTATTGATTTATAACGAATAAAAAACGTTGGCCGCGTTCTTGCTACGTTCTTGTCAAGTCACTGAACATTCAGCTCTGCCCTGCACGAGCATTCAATCGCGTCCACCAGACGAATCTGGCCCCCTAGGAGTTTCCATGAGCGAGTTGCGTTTTACTGAAGATCACGAATGGCTGCGCACCGAAGCTGACGGCAGCGTTACGGTCGGCATCACCGCCTTCGCACAGAACGCCTTGGGCGACGTGGTTTTCGTACAACTGCCTGAGCTGCAGTCCTACGAACAAGGCGCTGAAGCGGCCACCGTGGAATCGGTAAAAGCCGCCAGCGGCGTGTACATGCCACTGGACGGTGAAGTGCTGGAAGTGAACCCGGCGCTGGACAGCAGCCCTGAACTGGTCAACGAAGATCCGCTGGGCGAAGGCTGGTTCTTCCGCTTCAAGCCTACCGACGCCTCGGCTGTCGCCAAACTGCTGGATCAAGACGCTTACGACCGTCTGATCAAAGCCAACGCCGAAGCCTGAGGAGCCGCCATGACTCAAGTAAATCTAAGCACCGCCAACGAATTCATCGCGCGCCACATCGGCCCGCGCGCAGGCGATGAGCAAGCCATGCTCAACAGCCTCGGTTTTGACTCGATGGAAGCCCTGAGCGCCAGCGTCATCCCCGACAGCATCAAAGGCACCAGCGTTCTCGGACTGGAAGACGGCTTGAGCGAAGCCGAGGCCCTGGCCTCGATCAAAGCCATCGCCGCCAAGAACCAACTGTTCAAGACCTACATCGGCCAGGGCTACTACAACTGCCATACGCCGTCGCCGATCCTGCGCAACCTGCTGGAAAACCCGGCCTGGTACACCGCGTACACCCCGTACCAGCCAGAGATTTCCCAGGGCCGCCTGGAAGCGCTGCTGAACTTCCAGACCCTGATCAGCGACCTGACCGGCCTGCCGATCGCCAACGCCTCCCTGCTCGACGAAGCCACTGCCGCTGCCGAAGCCATGACCTTCTGCAAACGCCTGAGCAAGAACAAGGGCAGCCACGCCTTCTTCGCCTCGATCCACAGCCACCCGCAAACCCTCGACGTGCTGCGCACCCGTGCCGAGCCGTTGGGCATTGACGTGGTGGTCGGCGACGAACGTGAACTGACGGATGTCAGCGCGTTCTTCGGCGCGCTGCTGCAATACCCGGCGAGCAACGGCGACCTGTTCGACTACCGTGAACTGACCGAGCGGTTCCACGCTGCCAATGCGCTGGTCGCAGTCGCTGCTGACCTGCTGGCCCTGACCGTGCTGACCCCGCCGGGCGAGTTCGGCGCCGACGTGGCCATCGGCAGTGCGCAACGCTTCGGCGTGCCGCTGGGCTTCGGTGGCCCGCACGCGGCTTACTTCTCCACCAAGGATGCGTTCAAGCGCGACATGCCGGGCCGTCTGGTCGGTGTCTCGGTGGACCGTTTCGGCAAGCCGGCCCTGCGCCTGGCCATGCAGACCCGCGAGCAACATATCCGCCGCGAGAAAGCCACCAGCAACATCTGCACCGCCCAAGTGCTATTGGCCAACATCGCCAGCATGTACGCCGTGTATCACGGCCCTAAAGGCTTGAAGCAGATCGCCAACCGCATTCATCACCTGACCGCGATCCTCGCCAAAGGCTTGAGCGCACTGGGTCTGAACGTTGAGCAAGCAAACTTCTTCGACACCCTGACCCTGGCCACTGGCGCCAACACCGCGGCCCTGCACGACAAGGCCCGCGCCCAGCGCGTCAACCTGCGTGTCATCGATGGCGAGCGCCTGGGTCTGTCCCTCGACGAAACCACCACCCAGGCCGACATCGAAACCCTGTGGAGCGTGCTGGCTGACGGCAAAGCCCTGCCGGACTTCGCCGCGCTGGCCGCCTCGGTGCAAAGCCGCATCCCGGCTGAACTGGTGCGTCAATCGCCGATCCTCAGCCACCCGGTGTTCAACCGTTATCACTCGGAAACCGAGCTGATGCGCTACCTGCGCAAGCTCGCCGACAAGGACCTGGCGCTGGATCGCACCATGATCCCGCTGGGTTCGTGCACCATGAAACTCAACGCCGCCAGCGAAATGATCCCGGTGACCTGGGCCGAATTCGGCGCCCTGCACCCGTTCGCTCCGCCTGCGCAAAGCGCCGGTTACCAGCAACTGACCGATGAACTGGAAGCGATGCTCTGCGCCGCCACCGGTTACGACGCGATCTCGCTGCAACCGAACGCCGGTTCCCAAGGTGAATACGCCGGCTTGCTGGCAATCCGTGCCTACCACCAGAGCCGTGGCGAAGAGCGCCGCGACATCTGCCTGATCCCGTCGTCGGCCCACGGCACCAACCCGGCCACTGCCAACATGGCCGGCATGCGCGTGGTCGTCACCGCGTGCGATGCGCGCGGCAACGTCGACATCGAAGACCTGCGCGCCAAAGCGATCGAGCACCGCGAGCACCTCGCCGCGCTGATGATCACTTACCCGTCGACCCACGGCGTGTTCGAAGAAGGCATCCGCGAAATCTGCGGGATCATTCATGACAATGGCGGCCAGGTGTACATCGACGGCGCCAACATGAACGCCATGGTCGGCCTCTGCGCACCGGGCAAGTTCGGTGGCGACGTCTCGCACCTGAACCTGCACAAAACCTTCTGCATCCCGCACGGCGGTGGCGGCCCGGGTGTTGGCCCGATTGGCGTGAAATCGCACCTGACGCCGTTCCTGCCGGGTCACGCGGCCATGGAGCGCAAGGAAGGCGCGGTCTGCGCGGCACCGTTCGGCAGTGCGAGCATTCTGCCGATCACCTGGATGTACATCCGCATGATGGGCGGCGCTGGCCTCAAGCGGGCTTCGCAATTGGCGATCCTCAACGCCAACTACATTTCCCGTCGCCTCGAAGAACACTACCCAGTGCTCTACACCGGCAGCAACGGTCTGGTCGCCCACGAATGCATCCTCGACCTGCGCCCGTTGAAAGACAGCAGCGGCATCAGCGTCGATGACGTCGCCAAGCGCCTGATCGACTTCGGCTTCCACGCCCCGACCATGTCGTTCCCGGTGGCCGGCACGCTGATGATCGAGCCGACCGAAAGCGAATCCAAAGAAGAACTGGACCGCTTCTGCGACGCGATGATCCGCATCCGCGAAGAAATCCGCGCAGTGGAAAACGGCACTCTGGACAAGGACGACAACCCACTGAAAAACGCCCCGCACACGGCTGCGGAAATCGTTGGCGAGTGGACGCACCCGTACAGCCGTGAGCAAGCGGTGTATCCAGTGGCTTCGTTGATCGAAGGCAAATACTGGCCACCGGTCGGTCGGGTCGACAACGTGTTCGGCGACCGCAACCTGATTTGCGCTTGCCCGTCGATCGAAAGCTACGCTTGATCTATGCAGGGGGGCGGATTCACCCGCCCCCCTCCGTAGGGACACGCCTCCCCCTGTAGGAGCAAGGCTTGCCCGCGATAGCCGTTACAGGGTCCACCTGATTGACCTCATCATCGTTCATCGCGGGCAAGCCTTGCTCCTACAGGTTCGCGCTGCGCCTATAACAAGAAACCGGAGAACAACCATGTCGTTAAGCGTGTTCGACCTGTTCAAGATTGGCATCGGCCCCTCCAGCTCCCACACCGTTGGCCCGATGCGCGCCGCTGCGCGCTTCGTCGAAGGCCTGCGTCGTGAAAACCTGTTGGCAGCCACCACCTGCGTCAAAGTCGAGCTCTACGGCTCGCTCGGCGCCACTGGCAAAGGCCACGGCAGCGACAAGGCCGTGTTGCTGGGTCTGGAAGGTGAACACCCGGACACCGTGAACACCGAGAATATCGCCGCTCGCCTGAATGAGATTCGCAGCAGCGGTCGCTTGAACCTGCTCGGTGAGCACGTCATTGAATTCAACGAAAAACTCCACCTGGCGATGATTCGCAAGCCATTGGCCTATCACCCCAACGGCATGATCTTTCGCGCCTTCGATGCGGCCGGCATCCAGATCCGCAGCCGCGAGTATTACTCGGTCGGTGGCGGTTTTGTGGTCGACGAAGACGCTGCCGGCGCCGACCGCATCGTCGAGGATACGACGCCGCTGACCTTCCCGTTCAAAAGCGCCAAGGACCTGCTCGGCCATTGCGCCACTTACGGGTTGTCCATCAGTCAGGTGATGCTGACCAACGAAAGCGCCTGGCGCCCGGAAGCGGAAACCCGCGCCGGCCTGCTGAAAATCTGGCAAGTGATGCAGGACTGCGTGGCCGCGGGTTGCCGTAACGAAGGGATTCTGCCCGGGGGCTTGAAAGTCAAACGCCGCGCCGCCGCCCTTCATCGACAACTGTGCAAGAACCCGGAATCGTCGCTGCGCGATCCGTTGTCGGTGCTCGACTGGGTCAACCTGTATGCGCTGGCGGTCAACGAAGAAAACGCCAACGGCGGGCGCGTGGTCACGGCGCCCACCAACGGTGCAGCCGGGATCGTCCCCGCGGTATTGCATTACTACATGCGCTTCATCCCCGGCGCCAACGAAGACGGTGTGGTGCGATTCCTGCTCACCGCCGCCGCCATCGGCATTCTGTACAAGGAAAACGCTTCGATCTCCGGCGCCGAAGTCGGTTGCCAGGGCGAAGTCGGCGTGGCCTGCTCAATGGCTGCCGGCGCGCTCTGCGAAGTGCTCGGCGGCACGGTGCAGCAAGTGGAAAACGCCGCCGAAATCGGCATGGAACACAACCTCGGCCTGACCTGCGACCCGATTGGCGGACTGGTGCAAGTGCCGTGCATCGAGCGCAACGCCATGGGCTCGGTCAAAGCCATCAATGCGGTGCGCATGGCCCTGCGCGGCGACGGTCAACACTTCGTCTCCCTCGACAAGGTCATCCGCACCATGCGCCAGACCGGCGCCGACATGAAAAGCAAATACAAGGAAACCGCCCGTGGCGGTTTGGCGGTCAACATTATCGAGTGCTGATGCGAACGCATCTGCATCAGTGCAATTTTCAGGAGCTGCATATGTCCACCGAACAACTGTTGAAAACCCCTCTGCACGCGCTGCACATCGAACTCGGTGCGCGCATGGTGCCTTTCGCCGGCTACGACATGCCGGTGCAATACCCGCTGGGCGTGATGAAAGAACACCAGCACACCCGTGATCAGGCCGGGTTGTTCGATGTCTCGCACATGGGCCAGATCCGCCTGACCGGCGCCAACGCCGCCAAGGCCCTGGAAACCCTGGTGCCGGTGGACATCATCGACCTGCCGGTGGGCATGCAGCGCTATGCGATGTTCACCAACCAGAACGGTGGCATCCTCGACGACCTGATGGTCGCCAACCTCGGGAACGACGAGTTGTTCCTGGTGGTCAACGCCGCCTGCAAGGACCAGGACCTGGCACACCTGCGCCAACACATCGGCGATCAATGCAGCATCGAGCCGTTGTTCGAAGAACGCGCCCTGCTCGCCCTGCAAGGCCCGGCTGCAGCGACCGTGCTCGCGCGCCTGGCCCCTGAAGTGGCGAAGATGACGTTCATGCAGTTCACCCGCGTGACCTTGCTCGGCGTCAACTGCTTTGTCAGCCGTTCGGGCTACACCGGTGAAGACGGTTTCGAAATCTCCGTGCCTGCCGCCGATGCCGAAGCCCTCGCTCGGGCCTTGCTGGCCGAACCGGAAGTCGCGGCCATCGGCCTCGGCGCCCGTGACTCGCTGCGCCTGGAAGCCGGCCTGTGCCTCTATGGCCACGACATGAACACCGACACCACACCGATCGAAGCCAGCCTGCTGTGGGCCATCTCCAAGCCACGGCGTGCCGACGGGGCGCGTGCCGGTGGTTTCCCGGGCGCCGAGACCGTATTCGCCCAGCAACAAAACGGTGTCAGCCGTAAACGCGTCGGCCTGCTACCTCAGGAACGCACCCCGGTGCGCGAAGGTGCGGAAATCGTCAACGAAGCGGGCGAAATCATCGGCAGCGTCTGCAGCGGCGGCTTCGGGCCGACCTTGGGTGGTCCTTTGGCCATGGGTTACCTCGACAGTGCTTACATCGCACTCGATACCCAGGTTTGGGCGATTGTACGTGGGAAAAAGGTGCCTTTGCTTGTAAGCAAAATGCCATTTGTTCCACAACGCTACTATCGTGGTTGATTGACTGTTCCTATAAGTAACGCGGTTGCGTAACAGTGCACTAATCTGTAACGCAACCGCCATAAAACAGTGCATACCTGGATCAGGCACTTCGATTGTGAACTTGACTTATATCAATCGAAAACAATTGAACAACACTATCGAATAAGCCGCACTATCCATCCTGTGAAACAGTCATCAAGCCAAGCAATACGCGGCTTCCACGGGGCTTGTTTTTTCTCCCGTAGTTGGCGTAGAGTTTGTTCACTGTGTTTGCATGGGTCGCTTGGAATCGTGACCTGGGCAGTAGCCTACAAGTTAGCTACATCCCGTTCGACGCCTCTTACTCTCCTGCAACCAGCTCCAGTACTCTTTCATGAGAAAGAGGCTGTCATCAATTTTTGCGTCAAAGGAAATAAGAAATGTCCCAACGTCAGAGCGGCACCGTCAAGTGGTTTAACGACGAGAAAGGTTTTGGTTTTATCACTCCAGAAAGCGGTCCGGATCTGTTCGTGCATTTCCGCGCCATTCAAGGTAGCGGCTTCAAGAGCCTGAAAGAAGGCCAGAAAGTCACTTTCATCGCTGTGCAGGGCCAGAAAGGCATGCAAGCTGACGAAGTACAAGCAGAAGGCTGATCTTCTGTAACGAAAAAGCCCCTGATGCTGACATCAGGGGCTTTTTTGTGCGCGCAATTCCGTAAAATGGCTTCTTTTTCAGCCGAGAGCCACCCCATGTCGAAACACCTGCTAAGCCCTCAGGGTGAATTCCCCACCGCCGGCCTGGGCCGTCGCCTGGCAGCGATGTTCTACGACTTCTTGCTGTGCACTGCCCTGCTGATCGTTACGGGCGGTATCTACAAGATGGTGCAGATGGCAATCATCGGCGAAGAGCAGATGCGCGCCCTGACCGAGGCCGGCGCGCTGGATGGCGATCCGCTGTTCTCGACCATCCTGCTGTTCGTGCTGTTTGGCTTCTTTGCCAAATTCTGGACCTGGTCCGGCCAGACCCTCGGCATGCAGGTCTGGTGCATCCGTGTGCAGAACGCCGATGGCTCGGCGATCAGCCTGTGGCAGGCGCTGTTGCGCTTTGTGGTGTCGATCGCATCCTTGCTGTGCGCAGGCCTGGGGTTCTTCTGGGTACTCTTCGACAAACAGCAGCGCAGCTGGCACGACATGTACTCCAACAGCCAGTTGGTGCGGATCCCGAAGAAGCAAAAATAACCCGCCGAAACGCCAAACCCTGTGGCGAGGGAGCTTGCTCCCGCTGGGGCGCGA
>NZ_JBXAMS010000005.1:172347-400122 GCF_058800905.1 Pseudomonas sp. GW822-FHT04C11
CGCTGCCGCGGTGAAGTCGAGCATGCGCTTGAGCGGGCGAATCGCCTGAGGGATCAGCGCCGGCTCGACGAAGATCTCTCCTGAGCCCTCACGCAGGCACTGAAGCGTGCGCTCAAGGGTGTTCATCGCCATCCACGGGCAATGTGCGCAACTGCGGCAGGCCGCGCCGTTGCCGGCGGTAGGCGCCTCGATGAAGACCTTGTCCGGGCACAGCTGCTGCATCTTGTAGAAGATGCCACGGTCGGTCGCAACGATCAGGGTCTTGTTCGGCAGGTTTTGCGCAGCGGCGATCAGCTGGCTGGTGGAGCCTACCGCGTCGGCCAATTCGATCACCGCTGTCGGCGACTCCGGGTGCACCAGAATCGCGGCGTCCGGATACAGGGCCTTCATGTCTTCCAGCTGCTTGGCCTTGAACTCTTCGTGAACGATGCAGGCACCGTCCCAGAGCAGCATGTCGGCGCCGGTCTTGCGCTGAATGTAGGTGCCCAGGTGTTTGTCCGGGCCCCAGATGATCGTTTCGCCGTTATCCATCAGGCTCTCGACAATCTCCAGCGCGCAGCTGGAGGTCACCACCCAGTCTGCCCGCGCCTTTACCGCTGCCGAGGTGTTGGCATATACCACCACCGTACGCTCCGGGTGCTGATCGCAAAACGCCGAGAACTCGTCGACCGGGCAACCCAGGTCCAGCGAGCAGGTCGCCTCCAGGGTCGGCATCAGTACGCGTTTTTCAGGGTTGAGGATTTTTGCGGTCTCGCCCATGAACTTCACACCGGCAACCACCACGGTCTTGGCCGGGTGAGCGTTGCCGAAGCGGGCCATTTCCAGAGAGTCGGAAACGCAGCCACCGGTTTCTTCGGCCAGGGCCTGAATGATCGGATCGCAATAGAAGTGGGCAACCAGCACCGCGTCCTGAGCCTTGAGCTCGGCGGCGATGGCGGCGCGGTAATGGGCTTGCTCTTCGGCGCTCAGCGGTTTGGGCTGTTTGGCGTCGAGGTGGGCTTGTACCAGAAGGCGTTCTGAAATTTGCGTCATGATCGCAAGACCTACAGGCGCTTTCGCGCGA
The DNA here is from genome assembly GCF_058800905.1 of Pseudomonas sp. GW822-FHT04C11. NCBI lineage: Bacteria > Pseudomonadati > Pseudomonadota > Gammaproteobacteria > Pseudomonadales > Pseudomonadaceae > Pseudomonas > Pseudomonas sp. GW822-FHT04C11. The sequence continues at coordinate 173,411 of NZ_JBXAMS010000005.1, forward strand.
AAGTCGAGTATACACCCGGCTCCGGACCACAGAAGGTACCGCCGGGAGAGTGAGTATTCATCAGGCATGGACAGCATTGAAGCTGCGCAAGGCTACAGAATATCCCCGAGATGCAAAAGATCATTCTGACCTGCGTCACGCGGTGCAACACCCGGATTGAGCCAGGCTCAAATCGCGGGCAAAAAAAAACCCGGAAATCCTCACTTACGTGGGCCTTCCAGATTTTTTAAAATGGTGGGTCGTGTGGGATTCGAACCTACGACCAATTGGTTAAAAGCCAACTGCTCTACCAACTGAGCTAACGACCCGCTGTGTGGTGGCGCGTATAATACTGATTTTTAAGGACTATTCAACACCTAATTTGAAATAAATCAAAAATAAACGGTTGGGTCGCTGATTCCGGCCGCCAGGAAGCCTTCCGCACGCAGACGGCAGCTGTCGCATTTGCCGCATGCACGGCCGTTATCGTCCGCCTGATAGCAGGAAACCGTCAGCCCATAGTCGACGCCAAGCTTCACGCCCGCCTGGACAATTTGCGCCTTGCTGAGGTTTTGCAGCGGTGCCTGGATACGGAAACCGTTCCCCTCTACCCCGGCCTTGGTCGCCAGATTGGCCATGCGCTCGAAGGCTTCGATGAACTCGGGACGGCAATCCGGGTAACCGGAATAATCCACCGCATTCACGCCGATGAAAATGTCGCGCGCGCCGAGCACTTCGGCCCAGCCCAATGCCAGAGACAGGAACACGGTATTGCGGGCCGGCACGTAAGTGATCGGGATACCTTCGCTCGGCGCCTCAGGCACATCGATGGAGCTGTCGGTCAATGCCGAGCCACCAATGCCGTTCAGGTTCAGGCCAATCACTTTATGTTCGATGACGCCCAGATCACGCGCTACACGCTCAGCAGCGTGCAACTCGGCGCGGTGGCGCTGACCATAGTCGAAACTCATGGTGTAGCAGCTGTAGCCGTCAGCACGGGCCATCGCCACGACCGTTGCCGAGTCCAGACCGCCAGACAGCAGGATGACCGCACGTTTTTCAGTAGTGTTCAGTTGCTCAGTCATTTCAGCGCCCCGGCTCGTCGTTCCAAAGATATTTATGCAGCTGCAATTGCAGGCGCACCGGCAGGTTGTCCGCGACAATCCAGTCAGCCAGCTCGCGCGCGCTCAAGTCATGGTGACTTGGCGAGAACAGGACTTCGCCAGCACGCTGGTCGAGACCGTACTGAATCAGCTTGGAGACCGCCCAGTCGTAGTCTTCGCGAGAGCAGATCACGAACTTGACCTGATCGTTGGCCGTCAGCAGGGCGATGTTCTCGTAGAGATTGCGGTGCGCTTCTTTCGATCCGGGTGTTTTCAGGTCAAGCACCCGGCTGACTCGTGGATCGACAGCTGAAATATCCAGGGCGCCACTGGTTTCCAGCGACACCTGGTAACCGGCGTCACACAGCTGCTTGAGCAAAGGAATGGCGTTAGGTTGTGCCAACGGCTCACCGCCGGTGACACAGACGTAGCGCGGACGAAAGCCGGCCACTTGCTCGAGGATATCCTCGAGCGGGCGAACGGTGCCGCCAGTGAAGGCATAGGCGCTGTCGCAGTATTGGCAACGCAATGGACAACCGGTCAGGCGCACAAATACAGTGGGCAGCCCGGCAGTCCGCGTTTCACCCTGCAACGAGTAAAAAACTTCGGTAATTCTCAATGTGTCTTGCATAGTCGCCACGGGCGTAACAGCTAAACAGGCTGTCCGCCTCCGTCAGGCACTTAAAGGAACCCCGCCAACGCGCAGATCCCCAAAAGCGGTGTTTCATAAAAAAGGGGGGTGAATTCTAACGAAAAAACCCGCGGCAAGCGCGGGTTTCTTGTAAACGGGTCAAACAGCCTTACATGCGCTGCAGATCGCGTTGGGCCAGCTGAGCGGCGGAAGTACCCGGGTATTGGGAAACCACCTGCTGCAGAATGCCTTTGACCTTGTCGGTATGACCCAGGCGGCGCTCTACATCAGCGAGCTTGTACAGCGAGTCAGGCACTTTGGCGTGCTTGGGGTACAGCTGCGAAACCTTGGCAAAAGCCTGACCCGCACCTTGCAGGTCGCCCTTGGCCAGGTTCACTTCGCCCAACCAGTATTGGGCATTGCCCGCGTACTGACTGTTCGGGTATTTGCGCAGGAATGCCGCAAACGCCTGGCTGGCCTTGTCGAAATCCTTGGCTTTGATCAGGTCGAAGGCCGCATCGTAATAGAGCTTTTCCTTCGCCGGATCACCCGGTTCGCTGCTGGCCGCAGGGGCTTGAGTGGCAGCACTCGCACCTGCAGCTGCACCGGTGGCATTATTCATATCGCCACCGACTGGAGAATTTTGAGGAGCCGCAGCGGGTGCACCGCCGGTTCCAATACGCCGATCAAGATCCTGGTATCGCTCCAGGCTTTCCTGCTTCATGCGCGCTACATCATTTTGCAGAACTTCGATCGCACCTTGTTGGCGCGCGATTTGTTCCTGCATTTGTTGCAGTTGGTTGAACAGCACGCCCTGTGCCGAGGCAGGGGCCGTAACCCCTCCCCCGGCATAGGCGCCGTTCGTACCGTAACCCGCAGGCGGATAACTGCTCCCGCTATTGTTATAACCGGAGTTGTCATCGACCACAGGAACCGCAGCCCACACCGCAAGCGGTGCGAGACTGAGAGCCAGAACAGTTACAGCACGACGGCACGTTCGCATGACGAATTACTTACGCAGTTCGACGCGACGGTTTTGAGCCCAGGACTGCTCGTCGTGGCCAGTAGCAACTGGACGCTCTTTACCGTAGGAAACCAGTTCCAGCTGAGCTGGGGAAACACCTTGCAGTACCAGGTAGCGTTGAACGGCTTTCGCACGACGCTCGCCCAGTGCCATGTTGTACTCACGAGTACCACGTTCGTCGGTGTTGCCTTCCAGAACAACGCGAGCGCCGTTTCCTTTCAGGTCTTTGGCGTGAACGTCCAGAGCGCGCATGGCTTCTGGCTTCAGGTCCGAACTGTCGTATTCGAAGTAGAAGGTGGTGATTGCGCGCAGAGCAGCTTCTTCGCTCAGGGAGCCGTCAACTGCACCAGTGTTAGCGCCGTAACCAGCGTTTGGATCTACAGCGCCTGCACCGGCGTTGTCGCCGCCTTTGGACGAGCAACCTACAGCTACAGCCATGGCCAGGGCCAGCGCAGCAAACTTACCAAACTTCAGCATTTCCATCGTGAAACTCCTAATGAACCCCAATGTGTTAAGTAAAACGTGTAGCGCCGCGTCAGTTCAGGTAAGGGGACCAGGAAGGTTCTCTGACTTCGCCTTGAGCGGTAGGAAGCGGGAGCCTTACGCGTCCATTGATGGACACGAGCATCAAGACTCCCCGGCCCTGCTGGGCGGTGGCGTAGATTACCATGGTGCCGTTGGGCGCAACAGTGGCTGACTCATCTAGGTTGGTGTCTGTCAGGATCTTTACACTACCGCGCTGCAAATCCTGAGCCGCCACCCGGAAATTGGTGAAGCCATCCTGACGGTGAATCATGACAAGCGTCTTTTCGTCAGCCGACAGTTTCGGGTTGGCGTTGTAGTTACCGATAAAGGTCACACGCTCCGCACCACCACCATTGACGTTGGTCTTGTAGATCTGCGGCTTGCCGCCACGGTCGGAGGTGAAGTAGATGGTCGAACCATCCTTGCCCCAGAACGGTTCGGTGTTGATGCCAGGACCAGCCGTCACGCGATTGATCTGACGCGACCCCAGGTTCATCACGTAGATGTCCGGGTTGCCGTCCTTGGACAGCACAAACGCCAGGCGAGTACCGTCCGGAGACCAGGCTGGCGCGCCGTTGAGGCCTTCGAAGTTGGTGATCTGCTCGCGGCGACCGGTGTCGATGTTCTGCATGAAGATGCGCGGACGCTTCTGCTCGAACGACACATAGGCGATGCGCTTGCCATCCGGAGCGAAACGCGGCGACAGGATCGGCTCACGCGATTGCAGCAGGGTCACGGCACGAGCACCGTCGTAGTCCGAACGCTGCAGGGTGTAGCGCGTGTTGTTCACCGAAAAGCGCTCGGCCGTTACATACAGCAGGCGTGTGGAGAACGCGCCCTTGATGCCGGTCAGCTTTTCGAACGACTGGTCGGAGATGTAGTGCGCCATGTCGCGCAGTTGATCGACACCACCCGACACGCTACCGGTCAGCACTTGCTGCTCGGTGGCGACGTTGAACAGTGCGTATTGCACCTGCAGGCGACCGCCCGCCGGAACGATGCTGCCGACCATGATGTACTGGGCGCCCAGGGCTTTCCAGTCACGGTAGATGACTTCGCTGGCCGAAGTTGGCTGGCTGATCATGTTCTGCTTCGCAATTGGCGAGTAGTAACCCGAGTTGCGCAGGTCGTTACCGATGATTTCCGCCATGTCGTCCGGCAGGACGCTACCGCCCTGCCAGCCAAATGGAACAACCGCAATCGGTGTTGCCCGGTCACTGCCGCTGGTGACCAGAATGTTCTTTTCATCTGCTGCCGCTATCCCTGCCATGCAGCAAATAACGACAAGCATTCCTCGAAGAAGGTTTCTCACAAGGCTAGATCCTCAGGTGTGAATGTCATCTTGAATGAACGATAGGGAGCGAAATCGCTCGACTTCATTCCCTGCATTTCTGTCAAACGTCCAATATTCTTGACCGCCGCTACAGCCGAAGCGTCAAACGGACCATCGCCACTGGACTTGGCCACGCTGACCGAAGTCACCGTACCATCGGGCAACATGCCGATTTGCAGCACAACCGTCATGCCTTTGCGTGCCGAAGGAGGACGAGCCCAACCTTCCGCTGCCCGAGCACGAATCAGATCATCGAAACTGCCCGCGGTTTCATCGCCCTGCTCATCGGCCAAGGCCTGCTGACGCTGCGGCGTATCGGAAAGCAAATCAGCCAGGGCCTGAGCCTTTTTCTCTTCGGCAGATTTACGTGCCGCTTCCTGCGATTTTTTCTTCGCAGCATCGGCAGCAGCTTTCTTCTTCGCTTCCTCGGCGACTTTCTTCTTCGCCTCGTTTGCTTCAGCTACCTTCTTGGCGTCTTCCGCGGCTTTCTTCTTCGCGTCTTCGACTATCTTTTTCTTCGCTTCTTCAGCGGCCTCTTTCTTGGCCTCTTCTTCAGCGGCTTTCTTGGCTTCTTCTTCAGCTTTCTTCTTGGCTATATCAGCCAATTGTTTCTGTTCGGCCTTTTTGGCTTCGGCGGTCTTCTTCGCTTCATCGGCTTTCTTGGCTTCATCAGCCTTTTTCGCCTCTTCCGCTTTCTTCGACTCGTCGGCCTTCTTGGCTTCCTCGGCTTTTTGAGCCGCCGCTTCTTTCTTTTGTTCCGCAGCCTTCACCGCTTCCTGCTCGACCTTCTTCTGTTCCATCTGTTCGACTTCGGTCTGGCGCGCAGCGGATTTCTGCGCTTCACCCGCAATCTTCTGATTGGTCTGGGTGGTCGCCCGACTTTTCGATTTCAGTTGGTACAGGGTCGCCTGGACGATCGGTTTGGCCGGCGGCAATTCCGGTGTCATGGAAAAACTGACGAACAGCATGCCAAACACCAGCACGTGCAGGCCGATCGCCCAGACACTAGGCCAGAAATAGCTTTCCGAGGCTGTCGGCTCTCGCTGTTGCTGCATCAGGGCGCCTCGGTAATCAAGCCAACATTACCGACCCCGGCTTTCTGCAACCCACCCATGGCGCCCATGACGGAGCCGTAATCGACGCTCTTGTCGCCACGAATGAAGACCTGGGTGTGCTTGCCGTTTTCATTACCGGCGCTGATGATCTTGGTCACGGCGCTGGTCATCTGCGGCAGGGTCATGGCCCTGTCCTGCTGCTTATCGGTGTCGACTTCGCTGCCAAGGTTCCAGTAATAGGTCTTGTCAGCCTTGATCGAAATGGTCAGGACCTGGGTGTTGTTGTCTTGCGGCAAGGCTTCGCTGGAAACCTTGGGCAGATCAACTTTCACGCCCTGATTGAGCATCGGTGCGGTCACCATGAAGATAACCAGCAGTACCAGCATCACGTCGATGTAAGGCACCACGTTCATCTCGGCAACCGGCTTGCGCTTTTTGCGAGCTCGAGCGATTAAAGCCATTGGGAATTACCTGCTTATTCTTCGCTGGTGTGCACTTTGCGGTGCAGGATCGCCTGGAACTCGTCGGCGAAGGTGTAGTAACGGCTAAGCAAGGTTTCGCTGCGGGCAGAGAAACGGTTGTAAGCGATAACGGCCGGGATCGCCGCGAACAGGCCGATGGCCGTTGCAACCAGTGCCTCGGCAATACCTGGAGCCACGGTGGCCAGGGTTGCTTGCTGGGCAGTTGCCAGTCCACGGAAGGAGTTCATGATGCCCCAGACTGTACCGAACAGGCCGATGTACGGGCTGACGGAACCGACGGTCGCAAGGAACGGCAGGCTCTGCTCGAGCTTTTCTTCTTCGCGGGAAATGGCCACGCGCATGGCGCGCGCCACACCTTCCATGACCGCTTCCGGATCAACGCCTGGCTGCTGACGCAGACGGGAGAACTCCTTGAAACCTGCACGGAAGATCTGCTCTACGCCGGAATCCGGGTCAGGGTTGCTGCCGGCCTGACGGTAGAGTTTGGACAGGTCGATGCCGGACCAGAAGCGCTCTTCAAAGCTCTCCAGGGCACGTCGACCGGCGCGCAGCAAATTGCTGCGCTGAAAGATCATGATCCACGAGGTCACCGATGCGGCTACCAGGATCAGCATTACCAACTGCACCACAACGCTGGCATTGCTGACCAGGCTCCACATGGAGGAATGGTCGACGACGTTAGCTTCCACGCTTTATCTCCTGCTCTGAGTGTGTACCCGCGCCGCTCACGTCGGCAAAGGCCGCACGTAGAGCTTCGGGAATGGCCCGGGGTTTCAAACTATGGGTGCGCACACAGGCCACCAAAAACTGCCCTTCGCAGAGCAGTGCATTATCCGCGGCTCGCCTGACCTGCTGTTTAAAGCGCAGGCTGACGCGGTTCAATTCGATTACTTCTGCACTTACCAGAAGCTCGTCGTCCAGTCGCGCCGGCGCGTGATAGCGCGCTTCGCTGGAATGCACGACGAACAACAGGTCCTCACCAGCAAGCTGCGATTGGGCAAAGCCCAGATCCCGTAGCCGCTCGGTTCGAGCCCGCTCCATAAACTTAAGGTAATTAACGTAATACACGATGCCGCCGGCATCGGTGTCCTCGTAATAAACGCGACAACGATGTGCGAACGACTCAAGCCCGTTTTGCGCGCGCATACTCTAGTGGTTACTCCTCAGGTTGCCAATCCGGCCAGGCAACTGTTTTTTCATTCTCGAACGACTTTCGTGCGAAAGATCGGCAATCGCAGTCCCCTAGGACCGCACAAAGCCGAAATAAATCGGCACGCAGAGGTCGTCATTCGTCTACTGCATCAAGAAACTCGTCTGGCACGGGCATTTCACCTAACCGCGACGGGATATTCAAACCGAAATGCAGGTACGCATGCCGGGTCACGACCCGTCCACGCGGGGTCCGCATGATATAGCCCTGCTGAATCAGATAGGGTTCCAGCACATCCTCGATGGTGTGCCGCTCTTCGCTGATCGCCGCCGCGAGACTGTCCACCCCGACCGGGCCGCCATCGAACTTCTCGATCATGGTCAGCAGCAGACGCCGGTCCTGGTGATCGAAGCCACGCTCATCGACGTCCAGCAGGTTCAGCGCCAGATCGGCAATCGGTTTAGTGATATGCCCCTTCGCCCGGACTTCGGCAAAATCGCGCACCCGGCGCAACAAGCGGTTGGCGATACGCGGCGTACCACGGGCCCGACGGGCGATTTCAAAGGCACCCTCCGGGTCCAGCGGCAAGCCGAGGATGTTCGCCGAACGGCTGACGATGGTCGCCAGATCCGCCGTGCTATAGAACTCCAGGCGCTGAACGATGCCGAAGCGGTCACGCAACGGGTTGGTCAGCATCCCGGCACGGGTGGTGGCGCCGACCAGGGTGAACGGTGGCAGGTCGAGCTTGATCGAACGCGCCGCCGGCCCTTCACCGATCATGATGTCGAGCTGGAAGTCTTCCATGGCCGGGTACAGCACTTCTTCGACAATCGGCGACAGTCGATGGATCTCGTCGATGAACAGCACATCATGCGGCTCGAGGTTGGTCAGCAACGCCGCCAGATCCCCCGGACGCTCGAGGACCGGCCCCGAGGTGCTTTTGATCGACACGCCCATTTCCTGGGCAATGATGTTGGCCAAGGTGGTTTTACCCAGCCCCGGTGGACCGAAGATCAGCGTGTGATCGAGGGATTCGTTGCGCCCGCGGGCAGCCTGGATAAACAACTCCATCTGCTCGCGAACGGTCGGCTGGCCGATGTATTCGGCCAGGCTGACGGGACGAATCGCGCGGTCCTGGACTTCTTCGCGGTCACGGGGGCCACCCGTGGCGGCGATCAGACGATCAGCTTCAATCACTTAAATCATTCCCTTCAGGGCGCGACGAATCAGGTCTTCACTGCTCAAGCCTTTCTCCTTGATGGCAGAAATCGCCTTGCTGGCCTCCTGCGGCTTGTAGCCCAGGGAAATCAACGCACTCACCGCGTCATTTTCGGCGGTGGCCACGGGTATTGGCGCATCCGGCTGATTCGGCACCAGGGCGAACATGCTTGGCACGGTCTCCCAGGCCTTGAAACGATCCTTGAGCTCCACCAGCAAACGCTCGGCGGTCTTCTTGCCGACGCCCGGCACCTTGGTCAACGCCGATGTGTCCTGCGCCTGCACGCAGCGCACCAGCTCATCGACTTCAAGGCTCGACATCAAGGCCAGCGCCAACTTGGGGCCCACACCATTGAGGCGGATCAATTCACGGAAAAAATCGCGCTCACGCTTGCCAATGAAGCCGTAGAGCAGCTGGGCGTCTTCACGCACAACCAAATGGGTGTGCAAGGTGATCGGTTCTCCGACCGACGGCAGTCGATAAAGCGTGGTCATCGGCACTTCCAGCTCATAGCCCAGACCATTTACATCCAGTATCAGGTGCGGCGGCTGCTTCTCAGCCAAGGTGCCGCGCAAACGTCCAATCACGTTTCAAATCCTTAAGCGTTGGCCAGATCTGGCTGACGAGTACCAAAGTGAGCGTGGCGGCCGGCAAAACAGGCGCAAAACGCTCAACGGATAAAATGAGTGGGCTGATGCTATCAGATCAGAGGCGAAGGCGACCGCCACGACTGCGAGCCGTCCCCAGACCATGGGGTAACAGGCTGGAACGGGTGTGAGCATGACAAATGGCGATTGCCAGGGCATCCGAGGCATCGATTTGCGGTTTGCTGGTCAGTTTCAGCATGTGCATGACCATCATCTGCACCTGCTCTTTATTCGCCGCGCCCGTCCCGGTCACCGCCTGCTTGACCTGGGTTGCGGTGTATTCGGCAATTTCCAGGTTTTCTTCGGCGCCGGCAACGATGGCCGCGCCACGAGCCTGGCCCAGCTTCAGGGCCGAGTCGGCGTTACGGGCCATAAAGACCTTTTCGATCCCCATGGTGACCGGGCCGTAGGTCTGGATGACTTCACGCACACCGCGATAAACAATTTGCAGCCGTTCATGCAACTCGCCGCTGCCGGTACGAATGCAACCCGAGGCGACATACACGCAGCCACGGCCGGTATCGCGTACCACGCCGTAACCGGTAATGCGCGAACCGGGGTCGATACCAAGAATTAAAGTCATAACGCCTGCGGGTTTAGAGAGTTAGGCCAGCACAGAGCAGGCTGTGCCGAGTGCACATTTTGCGGCCCTGCCGAAAACCCTGTGGGAGCCGGGCTTGCCCGCGATAGCGGTAGAACATTCAACATCAATGTCGAGCCTGCCGACGTCATCGCGGGCATCGGAACGCCGCCCGGCCCGCTCCCACACCAGATCTGCGTCGCCCATCAGCCCAGCTGCGCGGCCACCGACTCTGGAATATCCGCATTGGAATAAACGTTCTGCACGTCATCCAGGTCTTCGAGCATGTCGATCAGCTTGAGGATCTTCTCGGCGCCTTCCAGGTCCAGTTCGGCACTGGTGGTCGGCAGCATGACGATTTCCGCGTCATGACCTTTGAAGCCAGCAGCTTCCAGAGCATTACGAACCGAGTAGAAGCCGGCGAACGAAGTGAACACGTCAATCGAGCCGTCTTCGTGGGTGACCACGTCATCGGCGTCAGCTTCCATGGCCGCTTCCATCAGCGCGTCTTCGTCGACGCCCGGCGCGAAGGAAATCTGCCCCTTGCGCTCGAACAGGTAGGCCACCGAGCCGTCGGTCCCCAGGTTGCCGCCACACTTGCTGAAAGCGTGACGAACAGCCGCTGCGGTGCGGTTGCGGTTGTCAGTCATGCACTCGACCATCACCGCTACGCCGCCCGGACCGTAACCTTCGTAGCTCAGCTCGACCATGTCGTCGGTGTCGGCAGCGCCAGCACCACGAGCCACCGCGCGATCGATGATGTCACGGCTCATGTTCGCGCCAAGGGCTTTATCCAGCGCCAGACGCAAACGCGGGTTGGAGCCCGGATCACCGCCACCCTGACGGGCCGCGACAGTCAGTTCACGAATCCACTTGGTGAAAATCTTGCCCTTCTTGGCATCCTGACGTTCTTTGCGGTGCTTGATGTTCGCCCACTTGGAATGACCCGCCATAACTCGCTCCGAATTCTCTTTAAAACAATTCTCTATAAAACAATGCCCGCACGCCCATAAAGGCGAGCGGGCAACACAATCTGGATCTGACACCCTGGCGCATCGCTTGATGTGCCAGGGTGCTAGGTCTTACTCAGCCTTAGGCTGTTCGCGCAGGCGAATGTGCAGCTCGCGCAGCGCCTTGGCGTCGACCAGGCCAGGAGCCTGAGTCATGACGCAGGCAGCGCTCTGGGTTTTCGGGAAGGCAATCACTTCACGGATCGACTGGGCGCCGGTCATCAGCATCACCAGACGGTCGAGACCGAAAGCCAGACCACCGTGCGGCGGCGCGCCGTATTTCAGGGCGTCGAGCAGGAAGCCGAATTTCTCTTCCTGTTCCGCTTCGCTGATACCCAGCAGACGGAAGACCGACTGCTGCATTTCCTTGCGGTGGATACGGATCGAACCGCCACCCAGCTCGGTGCCGTTCAATACCATGTCGTAGGCACGGGACAGAGCGGTCGCCGGGTTGGCTTCGAGCTCTTCTGGCGTGCACTTCGGTGCGGTGAACGGGTGGTGCAAGGCGGTGAAGCTGCCGTCGTCGTTCTCTTCGAACATCGGGAAGTCGACAACCCACATCGGTGCCCACTCGCAGGTCAGCAGGTTCAGGTCGTGACCGACCTTGATCCGCAGTGCGCCCAGCGCTTCGCTGACAATCTTGGCCTTGTCGGCACCGAAGAACACGATGTCGCCATCAACCGCGCCAACGCGATCGAGGATCACATTGAGGTTGGCTTCAGGGATATTTTTGACAATAGGCGATTGCAGCCCTTCAACGCCCTTCGCGCGCTCGTTGACCTTGATGTACGCCAGGCCCTTGGCACCGTAGATGCCGACGAACTTGGTGTAGTCGTCGATCTTGCTGCGCGGCATGCTCGCCCCGCCTGGAACGCGCAGAGCGGCGATACGGCTTTTCGGGTCGTTGGCCGGGCCACTGAAGACCTTGAAATCGACTTCCTTGAGCTGGTCGGCAACGTCAACCAGTTCCAGCGGGTTACGCAGGTCCGGCTTGTCGGAACCGTAACGACGCATGGCCTCGTCCCAGGTCATGTGCGGGAATTCACCGAATTCCAGACCCAGCACTTCCTTGAACAGGTTGCGGATCATGCCTTCGGTCAGACCCATGATCTCGGCTTCGTTGAGGAAGCTGGTCTCGATGTCGATCTGGGTGAATTCCGGCTGACGGTCGGCACGCAGGTCTTCGTCGCGGAAGCATTTGGCGATCTGGTAGTAACGATCGAAACCGGCAACCATCAGCAGTTGCTTGAACAGCTGCGGCGATTGCGGCAAGGCGAAGAAGCTGCCAGCGTGAGTACGGCTCGGCACCAGATAGTCACGCGCACCTTCCGGGGTGGCACGAGTCAGGATCGGCGTCTCGACGTCGAGGAAGCCATTCTCGTCCAGGTAGCGACGGATGCTGGTGGTCATGCGCGAACGCAGACGCAGCTTCTCGAGCATTTCCGGACGACGCAGGTCGATAAAGCGATAACGCAGGCGGGTTTCTTCGCCAACGTCGGAGAATTCGTTGAGCGGGAACGGCGGGGTTTCCGCTTCGTTCAATACTTCCAGCTCGTAGCCCAGCACTTCGATCATGCCCGAAGCCATGTTGGCATTACCGGCACCGGCTGGACGCAGGCGCACCTTACCGGTGATCTTGACCACGTATTCGCTGCGCACACGGTCGGCGGCGGCGAAGGTTTCAGCGCGATCCGGATCGAACACCACCTGGGCCAGACCTTCACGATCACGGATATCGAGGAAGATCACCCCGCCGTGGTCACGACGACGGTGGACCCATCCGCAAAGGGTAACTTCCTGACCTTCCAGGCTTTCGTTCAGTTGGCCGCAATAATGGCTGCGCATCATGGTAGTGGTTTCACTTCTCGTAATTCGAAATTCGTTTGGAGGCCTTGCCGCACCACCGCACTTCAATAAGGTGCCTGATGATGCAAGAGCTCACGCGTGTCGTTCAACTTAGTCAGCTTTGTCGCCGCCGGCCAGATTCTTCTTCGAACCGGTTTTGAAATCGGTCTCGTACCAGCCGGTGCCGCTGAGGCGGAAGCCTGGCATGGACAGCATCTTTTTCAATTCGGGTGCCTGGCAGGCAGGGCAGTCGACCAACGGTGCTGCGCTGATCTTCTGAATGGCTTCCAACTGATGACCACAGGAAGCACATTGATAGTCGTACATCGGCATGGGGTTGTCTCGGCAATCAGATTATCACCGCGCAAACGTCGGGTTTCGCGGCAAAGGGCGGGATTATATCCATTAAATCGAGCCTGTGCAGCCGTAACGCTGCACAGGCACATGCTCATTCGGATGACGCCTGGTCACACGAGCCGTCCCCAACACCGAGCGGCACGTCATTCAACGCTACAGGCGTCCTCATTCAAACTGTGTACGACGCACACCACCCGTACCAGCCCGCTGAAATTTTTCACCCCGCCATGACGCAGGTGCACCTCTCTATCAACGTAGGAAAGCAAAGCGCTCACCGAGCAACAGTTGATTTTCGCCATCCTGGCCAAAATGTCCCAATAGACCTGCTCAAGGCGCAAACAGGTGGCAAATCCATTCAAACGCACTGATCGGGACAATGGACGCGCCAACCCCATATCAAACTCCCGAACAAAAGGATCTCTCTTCCCCTCCTGCTTTCCATCTTGAAACCGAGCGACTTCGATTGTCCCTTGCCCTATTCCTCGACTCATACTGCTGACACTCCTTTGTCATACTTGCTTTCAACAAGAGCAACCCTCTGTTTCCTTATAGAAACGCAGGCGGATAGTTATATCCAGATGACTTTATGACCATCAACGTAGGACAAGCCAACAACCGTAGGGAGACCGTTAACACGGTCCTACATCTGCCTATAAAGCGGAATTTCAGCGCGGGAAAAGTCAGAACCACCGAGCGAATAAAGCCGAAAAAGGCTCGGACATCGCCCTATCAGAGAAGCATCTCAGACCACGGACAGGAGAAGCACTGACGGCGCCGGGCACCCTCTGACACTCGCGCACCTCTTTCCCCTCTATAGAAGAAAACACCCTGAATCCGCGAACTCAAAGCGTTTTCTCTGCCCGCAGCAGGCCAAAAAACCGATCGAGCTCTCTAGAACAAGCCTTCAGGCAACACCTGCGACCAGCACGCACAAACCGCCATCCGCCTCCGCCGCCGTGCCCCCTGCACTTGATTTGAGAAGGCCTGGGCTTTGCTGTTAAATAGAGGCGTGTCGCTGCCTCTATTTTCCTGGGTGCAGCGCATAGGCTGATAGCGGGTACGTGCCCAGCGCCTCCCATTGTTCAGAAGCGAACCGTGCTCAATCAGCTCTTCCTTGTGATCCGTCTTAACGTGAGTCAATCAAAATGTTGAAAATCGTCCACCTGCTAACGGGCGCAGCGGCTTTGCTGCTGTCCTTCATCCCTAGCTTGCGAACCGAAGCCGCACCTTACCTGCAACAACCTGACGCGCTGTACCTGGCGTTCTTCGGCTTGCTCAACCTGACCCTCGCGCCGGTTATTCCTTACTGGAACAAAGGTCCACGTCACCAACTGCAAAATCTGGTCAGTGCCTTGCTGGTGCTTGCCGTCGTCGTGCAAACCCTGACCCTCCTCGCACCGATGCCGGTCATTGGTGGTCAGCCCGCAGTCCTGCTTAGCCTCATCGTCGCCCTGATCGCCGTACTTCTGCACCTGGCCATCAGCTTTTATAAATCCTCTCCTGCTGCCGCTACGCAAAATTACGACATGACCAATCGTGATACCGGCACCGTCAAATGGTTCAACACCTCCAAAGGCTTCGGTTTCATTTCTCGCGATTCCGGAGACGATATTTTTGTGCACTTCCGTGCAATCCGTGGTGAAGGTCACCGCGTCCTGGTCGAAGGCCAGCGCGTGGAGTTTTCTGTCATGAACCGTGACAAGGGCCTGCAAGCTGAAGACGTGATCGCCGCGTTGCCGCGTCGCTGATGTAAGTTCCGCTACGCCCACACTAAAAAACCGCGATGCAGCCTGGCTGCATCGCGGTTTTTTATCGACTGCCGATGTGTCGCCCCGGCCGGCACTCAGTAATGCGGTGGTGGAGCCTCTTCTTCGAAGGACTCGAACTGCCCGGCCGCTTCTTCCTGGCGCTTGAGCAACGCTTCCATTTGCAACTGCAAGCGCTCGACCACCCGCTGCTGTGTCACCAGCACATCATTCATCGCTTCAATCGTGTCATCCTGAAACGCCAGACGACTTTCCAGTTCGGTAATGCGCTCTTCCAGGCTCATGGTTCAGCCCTCCAGAAACGTGAAGTCATCGGTCAAGACCAAACGCAGCCGTTCGCGAATTACTGCCACTTCTTCGGCACTGTAAGGCTTGGCCGGGTGTTTGCCCCAAACCGGGGCTGGCCAGGCGGCATCATTGCGCTTACGCACAATGACATGCATGTGTAGCTGACTGACAACATTCCCCAGGGTCGCGATATTCAACTTGTCGGCGTCGAACGAATCCTTGAGCGTTTCGGCCAACTCGGTTGTTTCCCGCCACAACTGCTGCTGGTCGGCGACATCCAGTTGAAACAACTCGCTGATATCCTCACGACGCGGCACCAGGATAAACCAGGGGTAATTCGAATCATTGGACAGCAACAACCGACTTAGTGGGAAATCCCCAATCGGCAGGGTGTCTTGTTCAAGTCGTGGATCTAAGGCGAACACCGCGCGCACTCCCGCACTTTGCATGAGACTCAGTTTAGCGCCCAGCCCGAAGGCTAATCGCCCGTATATAACAGCAGCATACCCGCGAACGCCGCACGGATCACTGCGAAAAAACAGGGCACACAGCCCCGAGCCGGACGACCCGATACAAACGCTCAACGCACGAACGCCCCGGCACTGAACATTTTCATTCTCGACGCACCACCTCAGCACCAGACCTCGGCGCTTCGTCAAAAAATCAACGACCTATCAGTGGATGTAGATCTGCATTCGAGGTCTTCGCTGTACGAATTTCGTACAGTCTTGAAAATTTTTTGCACCAAATCTGCACACTGCGTCTACGCTGAAAACGTCGAGCATCCGCCGTCTACTCACCCGCGAGGGTGGAGCAGTAACATTTGTGTGCTAATACTCATGCTCTTTGATGGTGCAACACTAGAAGAACCGCGGCGTCAAGCTCAAACAGATCAGCCCTGAAAGCCCCGGTTTTATGCGGCTTTAGTCATTAAGGCAGGTTTTTTTGAAAAAACCGGCAACAAAAAGCCGATTTGTGCACGCTTGTTGCATTCATACACACATCGCCTGTAAGGCATCCGCTGGAAGTCGGAACCTAAAGGCTCATAACAATAGCGGCATGGCTGCCCAGGGAG
This sequence comes from Pseudomonas sp. GW822-FHT04C11, assembly GCF_058800905.1. NCBI lineage: Bacteria > Pseudomonadati > Pseudomonadota > Gammaproteobacteria > Pseudomonadales > Pseudomonadaceae > Pseudomonas > Pseudomonas sp. GW822-FHT04C11. The sequence continues at coordinate 189,480 of NZ_JBXAMS010000005.1, forward strand.
CTTCAAGTGCAAGACAGGGATTTCTTTTTCTGATACTGAAGCCTTGGAAAACAACGCTGAAGTTGTCAGTCCGAAGGCAAAAAAATTGTGAAATTACGACCTCTACAGCGCATTTTGCGACAGGGCCGTAAAGAAGCTGAAAGGTTAGATACGCAAGTATCGCCAACATTGTCGGCGTGATATAAGTTTGCGCCGACACAAAAAGAAAGAGCCGCCCAGATAATAAATCAGGTGGGACGGCAGTACTCTTCTAAAACCAAAGGAGCAAATCACGATGCGCGTGATGAAGTGGAGCATGATCGCCCTGGCTGTTACTGCAGCTACCGGCGCCCAAGTCGCTATGGCCGACCCGTTTGTAACCGACCAGGCTGACGCAAAAGGTTTCGTTGAAGGCGCCTCCGCTGGCGTGGTACTGAAGAACTACTACTTCAACCGTAACAACAAAAATGGCGCTGAAGACCAGAAAGACTGGACTCAGGGCGTACTGGGCAAGTTCAACTCTGGCTATACCCAGGGTACGGTTGGTGTGGGCGTTGAAGCCTACGGCGATGCCGCCTTTAAACTGGACGGTACTGACGCGCAGTCGGGTACGGGCAACATGAGCCGCACCACCTTCCGCGACGCAAACGGCAAAGTTATTGGCCACGACGTCAACAGCGAAATGGGTAAAGCGGGTGCAGCACTGAAGGTTCGCATCTCCAAAACCGAGCTGAAAGTGGGTGACTTCACACCTTCCACCGCCCCGGTATTCGCTGTTGGCGGCTCCCGCATGTTCCAACAAACCGCTAGCGGTTTCCAACTGCAGAGCAGCGAGATTAAAAACCTCGATCTCGAGGCCGGTCACTTCACCGGTGGTAGCAGCCAGGACCAAACCCGTCACAATGGCGAGCTTTGGACCCAGTACGCTGGCACCAAGGTCGAAGCTGCTGATTACTTGGGTGGTAAATACGGCATCAATGACAACCTGAGCGTTTCGCTCTACGGTGCCAAGTTCCAGGACACCTGGACCCAGTACTACGGCAACGCGAACTACACCATTCCGTTGGCGACTGACCAGTCCCTGAACTTCGACTTCAACCTGTATCAGACAAACGATACCGGTGCAGCGAAAGCAGGCAAAATCGATAACACCACCTACTCGCTGGCAGCGGCCTACTCCTTCCTGAAGGCGCACACCGTTACTCTGGCCTTCCAGCAGGTTCACGGTGATACACCATTCGACTACATCGGTGTAGGCGATAACAACCGCGGTGGCGACTCGATCTTCCTGGCCAACTCGATTCAGTACTCTGACTTCAACGGCCCTGAAGAAAAATCCATCCAGGTACGTTATGACCTGAAAATGGCTGAGTACGGCGTACCAGGCCTGAGCTTCATGGCTCGTTATGCTCACGGTCAAGGCATCGACGGCACCAAGATGGCTGCTGACAGCCCTTACCGCCTCTACGGCTACGGCGAAGACGGTCGTCACAACGAGACCAACCTGGAAGCCAAATACGTTGTCCAGAGTGGTCCTCTCAAAGACCTGTCCTTCCGTGCTCGCCAAGCTTGGCACAGAGGCAACAACGACCAGGCCGAAGGCAATATCGACGAGTTCCGCCTGATCACCGAGTACCCAATCAACATCCTGTAATCGCTACGACTACAGTTGTTCGGTTGATATAAAAAAGGCCCATCAGTGATGGGCCTTTTTTTTATGACTGCTTGATGACAACATGAAATTAGCTACCAATAAATAGCCTGCTAATAATAAGCCCGCACTCTATTCCGCTTTCAGAACAACAAAACAGCAGACTGTAAAAACACTCAAGGGGCTTATCGCCCCTTGAGTTCGTTACCGATACTTGACCAACAGGCCAAGTAATAATCCGCTACTTGTTACGCCGTTTCCTGAACCATACGAATCATTCGTTGCGGGTACGGGATATCAATACCTGCCGCCTTCAGACGATCACGGGCGTGTTCATTGAACATGAACATCACATCCCAGTAGTCCGCCGTTTTCACCCAGACGCGCAGGGAAACCGTAATCGAGCTATCGCCCAGGGTCGACACTACCGCTACCGGCGCAGGATCAGCCAACACGCGCTCATCCTTGGCCAACTCCAACAGCACCTCACGCGCCTTCTGCAAATCGGCGTCGTAATTCACAGCGATGTCAAACACCACTTTACGGGTCTGTTGACGGTTGTGGTTGGTGATGATGCCGTTCGACAGATTACCGTTAGGCACGATGACGGTTTTGTTGTCACCGGTGCGCAGCAGGGTATGGAAGATCTGAATGCTGTCGACGGTGCCGGTAATGCCCTGTGCTTCGATCACATCACCGATACGGAACGGACGGAACAACAGAATCAACACGCCGCCAGCGAAGTTCGCCAGACTGCCTTGCAACGCCAGACCGATCGCCAGACCGGCAGCACCAATGGCGGCCACGAACGAGGTGGTCTCAACACCGATCATCGACGCGACGCTGACCATCAGCAGCACTTTGAGGATGATGTTCGCCAGGCTGCTCATAAACCCCTGCAACGCCAGATCGGCGTTGCGCAGGGCCAGCAGCTTGCCAACCTTGTGGGTCAGCTTGTTGATCAGCCACCAGCCAATGGCCAGGGTAATGGCCGCCAGCAGCACACGGCTGCCGTATTCCATGATCATCGGGATCCAGGCCTGGGAAGCCTTGACCAGGTTGTCCACTTCAGCATTTATGTCCATCTATCTCTCCTGATTCCCGGCTACCCGGCACGTAAAAACTGCACGGCAGAAAGACCGAGCCAAGGATGATGGCTCAATCGTTTCTGCCGTTACATGGGCCTCGGACGTCATTAACGCCCGGAGGTTCCCTGAAGACTGATCAGTCGCGGAAGTTGTTGAACTGCAGCGGCATGCCAAATTCCTTGGCGCGCAGTGCCGCAATGGCTTCCTGCAGGTCATCACGCTTCTTGCCGGTGATCCGTACCTGCTCGCCCTGGATGGCGGCCTGGACCTTGAGCTTGGCGTCTTTGACGTGAGCAACGATCTTCTTCGCCAGCTCCTTGTCGATGCCTTCCTTGAGCACAGCATCCTGCTTCATCAGCTTGCCGGAAGCATAGGCGTCTTTTACCTCAAGGCACTGCACATCGATCTTGCGCTTGACCAGTGCCAGCTTGAGGATCTCGATCATCGCTTCCAGCTGGAAGTCGGCCTCGGCAGTCAGATTGACAGTCAGGTCCTTTTCCTTGAACTCGAAGCTGCCCTTGCCTTTCAAATCATAACGACGGTCGAGTTCCTTGACGGCGTTCTCGACCGCGTTGGTGAGTTCGTGTTTGTCCAGTTCGGATACCACGTCGAACGACGGCATGTAATCTCTCCAATAAAAAAGGGCGCGCTCAATAGCGATGGAACACGCCTGGCTTGCGGTTAAAATCCGCGCTGATTATAACGGGTCTTTACCTTCCTACGCTGCGAGCCTCACATGCGCCTGCCAATCCGAGCAAAAAACTGATGTCGACCACCTGGCACGTCCTTGGCGCCGGCAGCCTGGGCACCCTGTGGGCCACGCGCCTGGCACGGGCTGGCCTGCCGGTGAAACTGATTCTGCGCGACACGGCGCGCTTGCAGGCCTATCAGGCCGCTGGCGGGCTGACCTTGGTCGAACAGGGCGAAGCGCGGCAGTATGCGATCCCCGGCGAAACTGTCGACAGCGCGGGCCCGATAGACCGCTTGCTGGTGGCCTGCAAAGCCTACGACGCCGAAAGTGCAGTCGCGCAACTGGCAGCGCGTCTTGCACCCAACGCCGAGCTGATTCTGTTGCAGAACGGCCTCGGCAGTCAGGACGCCGTCGCCGCACGTGTCCCGCAGGCGCGCTGCATCTTTGCCTCAAGCACCGAAGGCGCGTTTCGCGATGACGACTGGCGCGTGGTGTTTGCCGGTCATGGGTACACCTGGCTCGGCGATGCCAGCCACCCTACCCCGCCGATCTGGCTGGATGACCTGAGCGCCGCCGGCATCCCGCACGAATGGAGCACAGACATCCTGACCCGTCTGTGGCGCAAGCTGGCGCTCAATTGCGCAATCAACCCCCTGACCGTGCTGCATGACTGCCGCAACGGCGGTTTGCAACAGCATCATTGCGAGGTCGCCACTCTCTGTGCCGAGCTGAGCGAGCTGCTGGAGCGTTGCGGTCAACCTGCCGCCGCACATAACCTGCAGCAGGAAGTCGAGCGGGTGATTCAAGCGACTGCGGCCAACTACTCGTCGATGTACCAGGACGTTGCCAGTCAACGCCGAACCGAGATCAGCTATCTGCTGGGGCATGCCTGCACTGTTGCCTCGAGACACCAACTGGTGCTGCCGCACCTCAATCAATTGCAGCAGCGGCTGATTACGCACCTGCACGCACGCGGATTGCCCAGCGACTGAGCAACGGCTACGCTGCCTTCCTGTTCCTTTTTAGCGACGACCCCGATGCCATTGCGCCAGCGCCTTGAAAACCTGCCGGTCGGCCAGAAACTGCTGGCCGCCCTGTTGGTGCTGTTGACCACCGTGTTGCTGGTGGCCAACCTGACCTTTATCAGCGCCGCCTATTGGATCTCTCAGGAAAGCATGGCCCCGCAGGCCTTGCAGACCATCGGCCGGCTGGTGGCCAACCCGTCCATCGCCGACCAGGCGCTCAACTCTCCCGAAGAAGCCCAACGGCTGCTCAACGAACTCAACAGCTATTCACCGCTGCGAGCCGCAGCGCTGTATGACGGCAAAGGCCTGCGCCTGGCGCAGGTGCAGCACGGCGACAAACTCAAGCTGCCGGAGCACTATCGAAATATCGAAGCCTGGCAGGCCTCCGAGTTTCGCAGCAATCAGCTGATCACCCTGTTGCGCCCCGGCGAGGCGCCGGGTCATCTGCTGCTGGTGGCCAGCAGCGAATTGCCGATGGCGTTCTACACCGGCACCCTGACCGCCAGCCTCGGGATTCTGATTTTCAGCGTGCTGCTGTGGCTGGTGATTGCCCGGCAGATCAAACGCCTGATCACTCGGCCGATTCATGAACTCGAAGAATTGTCCCGACAGGTGACTCGCGAAGAAAACTACGCCTTGCGTGCGTCACGCGGCAACCACGACGAAATCGGCAGCCTTGCCGAAGCCTTCAACACCATGCTCTCGCGCATCGAAGCCCGCGAACAGCAACTCAAGCGCGCGCGGGACGACTCCCAGGCCGCCTACGACCAGGCCCAGGGCCTGGCCGAAGAAACCCGTCATACCAACCGTAAACTGGAACTGGAAGTCCAGGTGCGGAGCAAGATCGAGAAGAAACTCACCGGTTTCCAGAACTACCTCAACAGCATCATCGACTCGATGCCTTCGGCGCTGATTGCCCTTGATGAACAGCTCTACGTGACCCAATGGAACCAGGAAGCCAGCGCACTTTCCGGTACTCGCCTGGACGAAGCGCTGAACCAGCCGATCTTCCTCGCCTTTGAACCACTGAAACCGTTCCTGCCGCAGCTCAAGGAAACCGTCGAGCAGCACAGCGTGGTCAAGATCGAGCGCGTCACCTGGATCAAGGATGACGAACCCAAGCATTACGCACTGACATTTTATCCATTGATGGGCGGTGCCGGACGCGGCGTGGTAATCCGCATCGACGACATTACCCAGCGCCTGTCCCTCGAAGAAATGATGGTGCAGTCGGAGAAGATGCTCTCGGTCGGCGGCCTCGCCGCCGGCATGGCCCACGAAATCAACAACCCCCTGGGAGCGATCCTGCACAACGTGCAGAACATTCGCCGGCGCTTGTCGGCCGACCTGCCGAAGAACATCGAAACCGCCGAACAGATCGGCATCGAACTGGACAGCGTCAATCGCTACCTGCAAAACCGCGAAGTACCGCAACTGCTCGACGGCATTCAACAGGCCGGCGCCCGAGCCGCAAAGATCGTCACCCACATGCTCAGTTTCAGTCGTCGCAGCAACCGCCAAATGGCACCGTGCGACTTGCCGGCACTGATCGATCAAGCCGTGGAGATCGCCAGCAACGACTTCGACCTGGCCATCGGCTTCGACTTCAAGGGCCAAGCCATCATTCGTCAGTTCGACCCGCAACTGGGGCCAGTCCCCGGCACCGCCAACGAGCTCGAACAAGTGCTGCTCAACCTGCTGAAAAACGCTGCTCAGGCGATTCACCAGCGTGAAAACGCCACAGAGCCGGGACGCATTATTCTGCGCACCCGACTGAACCCGCCGTGGGCGGAAATCCAGGTCGAGGACAACGGCGTGGGCATGAGCGAGAACGTGCGCAAGCGCACCTTCGAACCGTTCTTCACCACCAAGGAAATCGGCCAGGGCACCGGCCTCGGACTGTCGGTGTCGTATTTCATCATCACCAACAACCACAAGGGTCAGATGGAAGTGCAATCGACCCTCGGCCAAGGCACGTGCTTCACCTTGCGCCTGCCATTGGCGGGCACTACTCCGCTCGCCTCTCACGAACTCAAACAACTGGAGCGCTAAGCATGGGTTTTCGCTTGTCGAAGATTTACACCCGCACCGGCGACAAAGGTGAAACCGGGCTTGGCGATGGTCGCCGCGTACCGAAGGACCATCCACGGGTCGAAGCCATCGGCGAAGTCGATACGCTGAACAGCCAGCTCGGGTTGCTGTTGGCTGGCTTGGCCGAGCAACGCCACGCTCATCCTGGCCTGGCCGAGGTGATTGAGGTGCTTGAACCGTGTCAGCACCGGTTGTTCGATTTGGGGGGTGAACTGGCTATGCCGGTGTATCAGGCCTTGAATGCCGCAGAAGTCGAACGCCTGGAAGCGGCGATCGATGTCTGGAACGAGGAGCTGGGACCGCTGGAGAACTTCATTCTGCCCGGCGGTTCAGCCTTGATTGCCCAAGCCCACGTCTGCCGCAGCCTGGCACGCAGCGCCGAGCGACGTTGTCAGCATCTGAACGCGCTGGAGCCATTGGCCGGGGTTGGCCTGGCGTACATCAATCGCTTGTCGGACCTGTTGTTTGTGGCGGCTCGGCTGATTGCCAAGCGCCAGGGGATTGCCGAGATTTTGTGGCAGGCGGCGGCGAAGCCTGAAGCTTAACCAAGCAGAACTCCATCGCCTGTGAGGCCGCCATCGCGAGCAAGCTTTGCTCCTACGGATTGATGTCGTTCACTAGTCTTGTGAACAACCCTGCCCTGTAGGAGCAAGGCTTGCCCGCGATGAGGCCCTCAGAATCACCGCCAATCAATCAGGCCAAAACGCCCGAATCCCCGCCACGCCCTGTGCACCCGCTTCCCAGGCTTTTTGCCGTTCGGCAGGCCCCACACCACCCAGTAGAAACACCGGTTTGCTGAACCCTGCAATCAACTGCGAGGCCTGCTCCCAGCCGAGTGGTGATGCATCTGGATGAGTCTGGGTTGGCTGAACCGGTGACAGGGTGACGAAGTCCACGCCCATCTGTTCCGCCAGGCTCAGCTCTTCAGCGTTGTGGCAGGACGCCGCCAACCAGCGCGAGGCTGGCACCGGACGCCCGGCACTGGCGTATTTGCGAAGTTGCGCTGCGGTGATGTGCCAACCGGCGGCCGGGAAATCTCCCAACCACTCGAACGGCCCCTTGAGCATCAGTTGCGCCTTACCGGCACACAAACCCACGGCATCCACCGCCAGATCGCGGTATTGCGGGTCGTAGCCATTCGGCGCGCGCAACTGGATCAGCTTGATCCCGCTGGCGATGGCTTTCTGAATACCGCGCAGCAGGGCTGGCGTTTCCAGGCCTTCCGGGGTAATCAGGTAGTCGCCTGGCAGACGCGCAGCCGCCACGATCGGCTGGTTGGCGGCCGGGAACTCGTAGTCGCGCAGTTCACGCGCCGTCACCCATGCCAGAGGCTGGCCTTCGGCGCCATGAGGTTCGCCGGTAAACGCCGAGACCTCCCAGACATCCAGCAACACTTGCTTGTCTGGATAGTCATGCTGAACCTTGATCAATGGCCGAGCGGCACTGACCACGATGCCCAACTCTTCCTGCAGCTCGCGAGACAGCGCGGCTTGCACCGCTTCGCCGTCCTCGACCTTGCCGCCGGGAAACTCCCACAGGCCGCCCTGATGCTGGGTATCGGCGCGGCGAGCGATGAGGATCTTGCCGCTGGCATCACGGATGACAGCCGCTGCTACATGAACTCGTTTCACCGCACTATTTCCTCTAGACCGGCTTTCTGCCAGGCCTTGAAGGCTGGCCATTGGTAAATCGCTTCAACATAGGCCGCATCCACCGCCGGTAGCGCGACTTGATAAGTACGCAGGCGCACAGCTATGGGCGCGAAGAAGGCATCTGCCAGGCTTACGCGACCAAACAGGAACGGGCCAGGTTCGGTTGCGACCGCGCGGCATTCAGCCCACAACGCCAGCATCCGCTCGATCTCCACCTGCACTTCGGGCGGCATTGGCGACAACGGCGCATCGTGGCTCAGGTCAAACGGCATGTTGCTACGCATGGCGAAAAAGCCGCTGTGCATTTGTGCGCACGCCGAACGGGCCTGGGCGCGGGCGGCGATATCCTTCGGCCAGAGGTTGGCGTTCGGGAAACGCTCGACCAGATACTCGGCGATGGCCAACGAGTCGGCAATGGTCCCGTGTTCGGTTTTCAGCAACGGGACTTTGGCGGTCGGTGAATGCTTGAGCAGGCGTTCACGGGTGTCCGGCTGGTTCAGTTTGATCAGTTCTTCGGTGTAGGTCGCGCCGGCCAGTTCCAGCGCCAAAGCGCCGCGCAGGGACCAGGAGGAATACAGTTTGTCGCCGATGATCAGGTGGTAGCTCATGTTCAGGCGCCTTTTGATGAGGGACAAGCGGGAGGCCTGCGGCCTCCATCGCGGGCAAGCCTTGCTCCTACAGAAGCATGACTTGCCCACCATGAATTACGTGCGGTATTCGGCGTTGATTTTCACGTATTCGTGGGACAGGTCGGTGGTCCAGATGGTTTCGCTGCAATCGCCGCGACCCAGTTCGATACGAATGGTGATTTCTTCGCGCTGCATTACAGCCGAGCCCTGGGCTTCGGTGTAAGTCGCGGCACGGGCACCGCGGCTGGCGATGCAGACTTCACCGAGGAACACGTCGATCTTGCTCACGTCCAGGTTCGGCACACCGGCACGGCCAACGGCTGCCAGGATACGACCCCAGTTGGGATCGGAGGCAAACAGCGCGGTCTTGATCAATGGTGAATGCGCCACGGTGTAACCAACGTCCAGGCACTCCTGGTGATTGCCGCCGCCGTTGACTTCAACGGTGACGAACTTGGTCGCACCTTCGCCGTCGCGAACGATGGCCTGGGCGACGTCCATGCACACTTCAAACACCGCCTGCTTCAGCGCCGCGAACAGTGGACCGCTGGCGGAGGTGATTTCCGGCAGCGCGGCTTTACCGGTGGCGATCAGCATGCAGCAGTCGTTGGTCGAGGTGTCGCCATCGATGGTGATGCGGTTGAACGACTTGTTGGCGCCGTCCAGCAGCAGGTTCTGCAACACCTCGCGGGAAACCTTGGCGTCGGTGGCGATGTAACCGAGCATGGTCGCCATGTTCGGACGAATCATCCCGGCGCCTTTGCTGATACCGGTGACGGTGATGGTCACGCCTTCATGCTGGAACTGCCGGCTCGCACCCTTTGGCAGGGTATCGGTGGTCATGATCCCGGTAGCTGCAGCTTCCCAGTTATTCTCCGACAAGTCGTCGAGGGCAGCTTGCAGCGCGCCTTCGATCTTCTCGACCGGCAGCGGCTCACCGATCACGCCAGTGGAGTACGGCAGCACGAGGCTGGCGTCGACGCCGGTCAATTCAGCCAGCTTGGCGCAGGTGCGCTCGGCGGCAGCCAAACCAGGCTCACCGGTACCGGCGTTGGCATTGCCGGTGTTGGTCAACAAATAACGTACCGGGCCCTGTACACGTTGCTTGGCCAGAATCACTGGCGCAGCGCAAAAGGCGTTCAACGTGAACACACCGGCCACCGTGGAACCTTCGGCGCAGCGCATGACCACGACATCTTTGCGCCCGGGGCGCTTGATGCCGGCCGAAGCGATACCGAGTTCAAAACCGGCAACCGGGTGCAACGTTGGCAAAGGACCAAGACCAACAGCCATGAAAGCGCTCCTCTTAATGTAATGTCTGCACCGTCGTCGCCCTGTTCTTTTTAACCTGGCATCGGTGTTTTAAATGGTAAAACGCCGCGACGGCTGATGCCGGTCGCGGCGCGGGTATTTCAATGTCTGGCAGAAATCTTAGTTGATCTGGCCGTGACAGTGTTTGAACTTCTTGCCCGAACCGCAGTAGCACAGCTCATTGCGGCCCAGCTTCTGCTCGTTGCGCACCGGAGCGGCAGCGAGCGCCACATCGACCTCTTCACCCAACAATTCCGGTTGCTCGAGGCCTGGGGCTTCGTCGTGCTGGAATTGCATGCGTGCGGCCAATGCCTCGGCTTCCTGGCGCAGGCGCGCTTCCTCTTCGACCGGATCTTCGCGGCGAACCTGAACGTGCGACAGCACACGAATCGAGTCGCGCTTGATCGAATCCAGCAGTTCGGAGAACAGCGTAAACGACTCGCGCTTGTATTCCTGCTTCGGGTTCTTCTGCGCATAGCCACGCAAGTGGATGCCGTGACGCAAGTGGTCCATGGTCGACAGGTGGTCTTTCCACAGGTCGTCCAGAACGCGCAGCACGATTTGCTTCTCGAAGGTGCGCAGCGCTTCGGCGCTCGCCTGCTCTTCTTTCTCGTTGTACGCCGCCAGCAGCTCGTGCATCAGCTTCTCGCGCAGGGTTTCTTCGTACAGGTGATCGTCTTCGTCAAGCCATTGCTGGATCGGCAGTGTCACGCCGAAGTCGCTTTGCAGGGCAGCTTCCAGACCGGCAACGTCCCACTGCTCTGGCAACGATTGCGGCGGAATGTGCGCGCTGACCGTTGCATTGAGCACGTCCTGACGGAAGTCGGCAATGGTTTCGCCGATGTTGTCCGCGGCCAGCAACGTGTTACGCATGTGATAGATCACTTTACGCTGTTCGTTGTTGACGTCGTCGAACTCGAGCAGTTGCTTGCGAATGTCGAAGTTACGGCCTTCAACCTTGCGCTGAGCCTTTTCGATGGCGTTGGTCACCATGCGGTGCTCGATCGCTTCGCCAGGCTGCATGCCCAGGGCCTTCATGAAGTTCTTCACCCGGTCAGAGGCAAAGATGCGCATCAGGCTGTCTTCCAGCGACAGGTAGAAACGGCTGGAACCGGCGTCACCCTGACGACCGGCACGACCACGCAGCTGGTTGTCGATACGGCGCGATTCGTGACGCTCGGAGGCGATCACCTGCAAACCGCCCGACTCGAGCACTTGCTGGTGACGCTTCTGCCAGTCGGCCTTGATCTGGGCGATCTGCTCAGGCGTCGGATCCTCAAGGGAAGCGACTTCCACTTCCCAGTTACCGCCCAACAGGATGTCGGTACCACGACCGGCCATGTTGGTGGCGATGGTCAGTGCACCCGGACGACCGGCCTGAGCGATGATTTCAGCTTCTTTTTCGTGGAACTTGGCGTTCAGAACCTTGTGTTCGATGCCTTCCTTCACGAGCAGGCTGGACATGTGTTCGGACGTTTCGATGGTCGCGGTGCCCACCAGTACCGGCCGGCCCTGAGCCATGCTTTCCTTGATGTCGGCAACGATGGCCGCGTACTTCTCGTCCGCGGTGAGGAACACCAGGTCGTTGTAGTCCTTACGTGCCAGCGGTTTGTTCGGTGGAATGACCATCACCGCCAGACCGTAGATCTGGTGGAATTCGAACGCTTCGGTGTCCGCCGTACCGGTCATGCCGGACAGCTTGCTGTAAAGACGGAAGTAGTTCTGGAACGTGGTCGACGCCAGGGTCTGGCTTTCGGCCTGGATGTTCAGGTTTTCCTTGGCTTCGATGGCCTGGTGCAGGCCTTCGGACAAACGGCGACCCGGCATGGTACGACCGGTGTGTTCGTCGACCAGTACGACCTGACCGTCCTGGACAATGTATTCAACGTTGCGGTGGAACAGTTTGTGCGCGCGCAGACCGGCATAAACGTGGGTCAGCAGGCCCAGGTTGTGCGCCGAGTACAGGCTCTCGCCTTCAGCCAGCAGGCCGATACCGGTCAGCACTTCTTCGATGTACTGGTGACCGGCTTCGTTGAGCTCGACCTGACGGGTCTTCTCGTCGACGGTGTAGTGACCGGCCTGGGTCACTTCGCCTTCGACTTCCTCGACGTGCAGCTTCAACTGCGGGATCAGCTTGTTGACCTCGATGTACAGCTTGGAGCTGTCCTCGGCCTGACCGGAAATGATCAGCGGAGTACGGGCTTCGTCGATGAGGATCGAGTCGACTTCGTCGATCACGGCAAAATTGAGTTCACGCTGGAATTTTTCTTCCATGCTGAACGCCATGTTGTCGCGCAGGTAGTCGAAACCGAATTCGTTGTTGGTGCCGTAGGTAATGTCGGCGGCATAGGCCGCACGCTTCTCTTCCGGCGGCTGGAACGGCGTCACCACGCCGACGCTCAGGCCGAGGAATTCGTAGAGCGGACGCATCCAGTTGGCGTCACGACGAGCCAGGTAGTCGTTCACGGTAACAACGTGCACGCCCTTGCCGGACAGCGCGTTCAGGTAAACCGCCAGTGTCGCCACCAGGGTCTTGCCTTCACCGGTACGCATTTCGGCAATCATGCCTTCGTGCAAGGTCATGCCGCCAATCAACTGAACGTCGAAGTGGCGCATACCCATAACCCGCTTGCCGGCTTCACGGGCAACCGCAAAGGCTTCAGGCAGCAGTTTGTCGAGGCTTTCACCTTTGGCGATGCGGGCCTTGAACTCATCAGTCTTGGCGCGCAGCTGATCGTCCGAAAGGGCCACCATTTGCTCTTCGAAGGCATTGACGATCTGTACCGTCTTGAGCATGCGTTTGACTTCACGCTCGTTCTTGCTTCCAAAAAGTTTCTTTAACAAAGGCGCAAACATATCGGCAGGATCTTCCACACAAAGGGATGGAGGGCGGCCCCGTGAGTCGCCCGTGCAGCCCTCATGGCCGCATGCGAACGAGCATTCTACCCGGAAACGATGGTGAGGAAAGTGGCGTTGTTCCACGATGCATGCACAGCGCTGTTACGGGGCTCACTTAAAATAAGGGCATTTTGCTGAACTTCAAGCCATTCACGCCAGAAGTTACTCGTTGATTTAATGAGTAAAGCGCTCACAAAGCAATGGCTCAGGCGCATCAAGTGCTTTCTGCTACCATGGCGGCTCTGTTACTTCAGGTGTCTGATCATGGCATTTCGCCCTCTTACGGCCAGAGCACCCGCCGTTCTGCTTCGCGAAGCCAAACCGTTAAAAGCCATTTTCGGCCACGCACAACGCCTGGGTCATTTACAGCGTTTGCTGGAAAGCCAGCTGCAGCCGGCCGCCCGTGAACATTGTCATGTGGCGTCGTGGCGCGAGGGCAGCCTGTTGCTGATCGTCACCGATGGTCATTGGGCAACCCGTCTGCGCTATCAGCAGAAGCGTCTGCAACGGCAATTACAGATGTTCGACGAGTTCGCCAGCCTGACGCGAATCCTGTTCAAGGTACAACCACCGACCGTGCAACAAGGCGCCGTCGGCCACACCATGGATCTGTCGAGCGATGCGGCGGCGACCATTCAGGCCACCGCCGACGGCATCAGCGATCCGAAATTGCGCGCAGCGCTGGAACGCCTGGCGGCGCACGCCAAACCCAAACAGTAAGCCTTGCTCCTACAGGAGCTATCGGCGCTTGCAGCCGCCGAGCAACGAGCCCATCAAACCGCGGACCAGTTGTCGCACCAACTGATTGGCCGCCTGTCGCGTCGCCGATTTCAAGCCCCTAAGTTTTAGTCCTGCGCAGCCGATAGATACAAGCAAGAGACCAGACAGAGAATCAGGTCCGATAATTCCCGAAGGACAGACGGAAATATCAGCTTATGTGCGACAGCGCCTGGTTTGCGCGCTTTTCAAAGCAACACGCCCCAACAATAAGACATTAGCGGACACCCCAAGCCATGAACAAAAACCTGCGCTTCAGCCACAAAATCCTGCTTGCAGCCGCGCTCATCGTCATTGCCGCCTTCGCTTCGTTCACGCTGTACAACGACTATTTACAGCGCAACGCGATTCGCCAGGACCTGGACAATTACCTGCATGAGATGGGCGATGTCACGTCCTCCAATATCCAGTCCTGGCTCGCCGGGCGGATTCTCATGGTGGAAAACCTGGCCCAGAACATCGCCCTCAACCCCGAACAAGGCAACGTTTCCAACCTGCTTGAGCAGAATGCCCTGGCGTCGACCTTCATGGCCCGGTACCTGGGCGATGCCAGCGGTACGTTCATCAACCGCCCCGATTCCAAGATGCCGGACGGCTACGACCCACGCGTTCGTCCCTGGTACAAAGGCGCGGTAAACAGCAATGGCTCGACGCTCACTGAACCGTATATCGATGCGGCGACCGGCCAGACCATCATCTCCATCGCCACCGCCTCGAAAAAAGCCGGGCAAAGCGTGGGAGTGGTCGGCGGTGACCTGAGCCTGCAAACCCTGATCGACACCCTGACCGCGCGTGACTTTGGCGGCATGGGCTACGCCTTCCTGGTCAGCGCCGACGGCAAGATCCTGGTTCACCCGGATCAAACCATGGTGATGAAGTCCCTCAGCGAGGCTTACCCGACGAACACCCCGCGTATCGGTGGTGGCATCAGTGAAGTCGAGGTCAACGGCAAAACCCGTATCGTCACCTTCACCCCGATCAAAGGCCTGCCATCGGTCAACTGGTACGTCGGTCTGTCGGTGGACAAAGACAAAGCCTTCTCGATGCTCAGCAGCTTCCGCACCTCGGCGATCATTGCCACGATCATTGCCGTGGCAATCATCATCGCCTTGCTCGGCATGCTGATCCGTATCCTGATCCAGCCGCTGCACGTCATGACCCGCGCGATGCAGGACATTGCCGACGGTGAAGGCGACCTGACCCGCCGCCTGACCATCCAGAGCCAGGACGAGTTCGGCATCCTCGGCAGCGCGTTCAACCGCTTCGTCGAGCGGATCCACGGTTCGATCCGCGAAGTGTCGTCGGCGACCGAGCACGTCAACGAAGTCGCTCTGCGAGTGGTCAGCGCATCGAACTCGTCGATGCTCAACTCCGACGAACAATCGAGCCGGACCAACAGTGTGGCGGCCGCGATCAATCAGCTGGGCGCTGCAGCTCAGGAAATCGCCCGTAATGCGGCGCAAGCCTCGCACCAGGCCAGCGATGCGCGCAGCCTGGCCGAAGACGGCCAGCAAGTGGTCGACCGCAGCATTGCGGCGATGAATCAGCTGTCGAGCATGCTCAGCGCCTCCAGCACCAACATCGAGTCGCTGAACAGCAAGACCGTGAACATCGGGCAGATTCTCGAAGTGATCACCAGCATCTCCCAACAAACCAACCTGCTGGCCCTCAACGCGGCGATTGAAGCGGCGCGGGCCGGTGAGGCTGGGCGTGGTTTTGCGGTGGTCGCCGATGAAGTGCGTAACCTGGCGCACCGCACCCAGGAATCGGCACAGCAAGTGCAGACCATGATCGAGGAGCTGCAAATCGGCGCCCGCGAGTCGGTCAGCACCATGAGCGACAGCCAGCGTCACAGCCAGGACAGCGTCGAGATCGCCAACCTCGCCGGTGAGCGCCTGAACAGCGTGACCTTGCGCATCGGCGAGATCGACGGCATGAACCAGTCAGTGGCCACCGCCACCGAAGAGCAAACCGCCGTGGTCGAGTCGATCAACGTCGACATCAATGAAATCAACACGCTGAACCAGGAAGGCGTGGAAAACCTGCAATCGACACTGCGCGCCTGTTCCGACCTGGAGCAGCAAGCGGCGCGGCTGAAGCAGTTGGTCGGCAGTTTCAGAATCTGACGCGCCCTTGAAGGCCCCATCACGAGCAGCCGGGCGACGTTCCGTCTGCTCGCGATAACGGCCTGTCAGCCACCACAACACTTCACTGACACCCCGCCACACATCCCCATCCGAACATCTATTCTTCATAAGGGTCATCCCTAAGGAGAACAATGGATAGAACGGAGGGTTATCGTGCATATCGCTGACATCACCATGTTCTACGCACCGGCCAGCGGTGGCGTGCGGACTTATCTGGATGCCAAGCACCGCCGCCTGGGCCGTAAGCCGGGGATTCGTCACAGCTTGCTGGTCCCAGGAGCACGGCGGAGCGAGCAGGACGGTGTCTACACGGTGCCCGCCCCGGCCCTGCCCTTCGGCAAAGGCTATCGCTTCCCGCTGCGACTGACGCCCTGGCGCAATGCCCTGCACGACCTGCAACCGGACCTGATAGAAGTCGGCGATCCTTACCTGACAGCTTGGGCAGCGCTGGATGCGCGGCGTGAACTGGATGTTCCAGTGATTGGCTTCTATCACTCCGACTTACCGCTTTTGGCGAGCAACCGTGTGGGCAACTGGGTCACGCCGAATGTCGAAGCGTATATCCGCAAGCTGTACGGCAACTTTGACCGGGTGCTGACGCCGAGCCAGATCATGGCTGACAAGCTCATGGGGCTTGGGGTCAAAAACGTTTACGTCCAACCCTTGGGCGTGGACCTGCAAACCTTCAATCCAGACGCTCGTGACCCGGATCTGCGGGCGAAGCTGAAGATTGCCGAAGACACTCGACTGCTGATATTCGCCGGGCGAGGTTCCAAGGAGAAAAACATTCCCGTCCTGCTCAATTGTATGAAGCGTCTGGGAAACCGTTATCACCTGCTGCTGGTCGGCACCTCGGTGTCGGCACAGGTACCGGATAACGTCACGCTGGTCGATGAGTTCTGCCCGGCATCACAAGTGGCCCGGCTGATGGCCAGCGCCGATGCCTTGCTGCACGCAGGCGATCAGGAAACCTTTGGCTTGGTCGTTCTCGAAGCCATGGCCTGTGGCATTCCAGTGGTCGCGGTAGCTGCGGGTGCCTTCAACGAAATCATCAATGAGCACTGCGGCATACTCTGCGCCCCCAACAATCCAGTGGCGATGGCCAACGCTGTGCGCGAACTGTTTGCACAGCGTAACGATCTCGGTCGATACGCCCGCCGCCATGTCGAACAGCATTACGCCTGGGATTCAGTGGTCAACAGCCTGCTGGGTCACTATTACGCAGTCCTCGGCGCCCCTTTGCCGCGGCTGAGCAATGGCTGATGCCATGAACACGCCCAGCCTGCTTCTGGTGCTGCATGACGTCACCCCGCAAAGCTGGGCCGACTATCAGCCGTTTGTCGAAGCGGTGGACGCGCTCGGCGAGGTGCCGATGACCTGGCTGGTCGTCCCCGACTTTCACAAACACCACCACCTCGATAGCCATCCGGATTTTCGGCGCGTGCTGACCCACCGCATCGAGCGCGGTGACGAACTGGCACTGCACGGTTACTACCATTGCGATGACAGCCCGCTAACGGCGCACCCCCGTGACTGGTTCATGCGCCGGGTCTACACCCATGAAGGCGAGTTCTACAGTCTTTCGCAACCGGCTGCGCTGGCCCGCCTGCTCGCCGGGATCGAATTGTTCAGCCGTTACAACTGGCCACTGGAGGGGTTTGTTGCACCGGCCTGGCTGATGAGCGAAGGCACGCGTCAAGCCCTGCGCCAGTTACCGCTGAGCTACACCAGTGATCCGCAGCACCTGTATCGCCTGCCGGATTTCTCCCGGGTCAACGCCCCAGGCTTGGTCTGGAGCGCGCGCAGTACCTGGCGTCGTGGCGTGTCGAAAATTATCAGCGCTCAACGCGAACTGCGCTGGCAGCACGCCCCGGTGATTCGCCTGGGCGTACACCCGGTCGACCTGCGCCATGAGTTCTCCCGCACTTACTGGCTGCAGACCCTCGAACGCTTGCTCAATAACGGCCGAGTGCCAATGACCAAGGCTCGGTGGCTGCGCACGCAAAGCGCTCAGGTCAGTAGCGCCGCATGAGTCGCGTCCTGTGGCTGGTCGCCGCCCTGCTCTGCGCGGTGCTGATCCCGCTATTGCTCGGTGCCAATGAACTATGGCCACGACTGCAGCACTTCCCGCCGACATTGTTGCTGGCGATGCCGGGCATGATCCTGCTCTGCTGGTTCACCAACTCAATACGCTTGCGCTTGTTGCTGGGTGAACAGCGCAGCCGGATAGGCCGCCTGAAATGCCTTGGGGTGGTGATGTCCACCGAGTTCGCGATTTGCGCGACCCCGGGCGGCGGCGGTGGACCGCTGACACTGATGGCCCTGCTGGCGCGCAATGGTGTGCGCCCAGCCCATGGCAGTGCGGTGTTCGCCATGGATCAGTTGAGCGATTTGCTGTTCTTTCTCTGCGCGCTGATCGCCATCGTGGTGTATGCACTGTTTCAGCACTTGAGCCAGAACCTCGAGTGGATGCTGACGCTCAGCGCCATTTCGATGGTCGGCGGCCTGTTCAGTTGCGGGGTGGTGGCACGCTACCATCGCCTGCTGATTCGCCTCAGCGGTCGCGTGCTCAAGCACTTCAAGCTCAACGCTGCCACCCGGCGCCGTTGGGCACGCAAGCTGCTGCACTTTCTTGCGGCCTTCACGGAAACACTCAAGTTGCCTGCGCACACACTGATCAGCGTATTTGCGCTGACTTGCGTGCACTGGTTATTGCGCTACAGCGTGTTGTATCTGGCTTTGCGGGGGTTGGGCACGGATCTTCAGTGGGCCTGGAGCTTTTTGATCCAGATGCTCTCACTCAGCGCCGGGCAGTTCAGCCTGTTGCCGGGCGGTGCCGGCGCAGCGGAATTGACGTCGGCAGCGCTGTTGGCGCCCATGGTGGGAAAATCGACGGCGGCGGCCGCGATTCTGATCTGGCGAGCAGTGACCTATTACTTCTACTTGTTGGCCGGCGCACCGGTGTTCCTGGTGATGGCCGGTAAACCACTGCTGAACAAGCTGATGAAGATCAAACAAGCTTAGGGGCAATCTTTTCAGGATCCACCGATTCATCACCAACATCTGGCTTCAACTGCTCCCACAATTGCGCAGCGCCGGGAAACTCCGTGCCGTCTTCAGGGCTCAGCTCATCCGGGTCGTACCGACTCAGACAGCCCTCGCCCAATGTCGCGGGGGCTTTGGATGTTGCCTTATCCAGTGGATCAGCCATCTCCCCTACCTCACTCCGAAAAAAGGGCCTGAAGCGATTGAACGCTCAGGCCCTGTTTTTTTCAATCAGCACTCGGCAATCAGAACACTACGGTCTTGTTGCCATGCACCAGCACGCGGTCTTCCAGGTGATAGCGCAGCCCGCGGGCCAGCACCATCTTCTCGACGTCACGGCCGAAACGCACCATGTCTTCAATACTGTCGCTGTGGCTGACACGCACCACGTCCTGCTCGATGATCGGACCGGCGTCCAGCTCTTCGGTCACGTAGTGGCAGGTCGCGCCAATCAGCTTCACGCCACGCATCGACGCCTGGTGGTACGGCTTGGCACCGACGAACGATGGCAGGAAGCTGTGGTGAATGTTGATCACCTTGTGGGCGTACTCGGTGCACAGTTCCGGCGGCAGGATTTGCATGTAACGCGCCAGCACCACCACTTCGGCGTCGTGCTGTTTGACCAGGCGCGAAACGTCGGCAAAGGCCGGCTCTTTGTTCTGCGGGTCCACCGGCACATGGTAATAAGGAATGCCATGCCACTCGACCATGCTGCGCAGGTCGTCATGGTTGGAAATCACGCAGGAGATTTCGCAGTCCAGCTCGTCGCTGTGCCAGCGGTGCAGCAAGTCGGCCAGGCAGTGGGATTCGCGGCTGGCCATCAATACCACGCGTTTTTTCTGCGCGGTGTCGGTGATGCGCCAGTCCATCGAAAACTCTTCGGCGATCGGTGCAAAGGCCTCACGAAACGCCTCAAGGCCGAACGGCAGCGAGTCGGCACGAATTTCGTGACGCATGAAGAACCAGCCACTGAGCGTGTCCGAGTGATGGCTCGCTTCAGTGATCCAGCCATTGTGTGACGCCAGAAAGTTACTGACTTTAGCAACGATACCGACGCGGTCCGGGCAAGCAATCACTAGCCGAAAAGTGCGCATGGGGGGGAAACTCCAGAACTTCGCAAAGGCCGCTATTCTAGCGATTGCGCAGCAAAACTGCAGTATTCCTGACACCAGGCCCGGTAATTCACGGCCTCGCCCTACCGATTGGCGGCCTCTGAACGCTCAACAATGTTCTATTGGCGAAATACGCAAGCGGGCTTTTGTGAGTATCTGTGATGAAACCCTGACAAGTTTTAACAGCGGCATGAGGCTTTTTTCACTGAGCACTCTAATTAAATTAAATAAAAGCCGGCTTAAATGTTTACTTGATGAAACACCCTGACTATTATTGCGCCACTGTACCCTGTCATCCAGCGCCCAACATAAGGTAGTCCTCATGTCCTTGATCAACGAATACCGTGCCACCGAAGAAGCTATCAAAGAGCTGCAAGCCCGTTTGAAGAACCTGTCCCAAGACGACAAACTGCAAACCGAGCTGGAATTCGAAGGCAAACTGCGCACCCTGATGGGCGAATACTCCAAGTCCCTGCGCGACATCATCGCCCTGCTGGATCCAGAGTCCAAAGTTAAAGCGCCACGCGGTGCTGTAAAAACTACCGGCACCAAGCGCGCTCGCAAGGTTAAACAATACAAAAACCCGCACAACGGCGAAGTCATCGAAACCAAAGGTGGCAACCACAAGACTCTGAAAGAGTGGAAAGCCAAGTGGGGCGGTGACGTGGTTGAAGGCTGGGCTACCCTGTTGGGCTAAGCCGCAACCCGCTTCGCAGGTTCATTTGCGAGCACCCAAAAACGCCAGCGTCCGCTGGCGTTTTTTTATGCCCCGCCTTCAGGTATTTGTACAGCTTGTTTCAAAGCTCCAAACGCTTGCGTAATGAGTCGACATACTCGCGCCACTCGTCCAGTACCTGTTGCTGAATCGCTGTAGCACTAAGCGAGCATTGCGCCATTGCCTCATTAAACCCCTGCAAGGTATTCGGCGCGCCCCATCCGGCGTCTGACAAACGTTGCTGACAGAATAATCTCCAGCGCTCGTGCTCCTCGTGACTCAAGGTCTCGGGAAAGTTACGAGCACGATAACGAAATAATAATTCCGGCAAACGTTCATCATCGAACGGCCATTG
This sequence comes from Pseudomonas sp. GW822-FHT04C11, assembly GCF_058800905.1. Lineage (NCBI taxonomy): Bacteria > Pseudomonadati > Pseudomonadota > Gammaproteobacteria > Pseudomonadales > Pseudomonadaceae > Pseudomonas > Pseudomonas sp. GW822-FHT04C11. Next base: position 210,646 of record NZ_JBXAMS010000005.1, read on the forward strand.
CTCTTGCGCTAATTGCATCGGGTCCGCATGTCGGACTTGTTCGCATAAACGCCGGTCCCGATCGCCAATGAAGCCGTCGTATAACTGTTGTTCAGGGTCCTCGCTCGGCGTGAAATCCTCGCGGGCATAAATGGCCAGAACTTTATCTCGCCATACTTCCTGTGCGTCACTTAGACGCAGTGCGCGCGCTTCATACTGCGCCATGTCCAGTTGCAATCGTTGCCGGTCTTCGGCGCGCAACACCGACAACGGTGCCACCACCGGGCAACGGTTGATGTGAATCAGTTTGAGCGGCACCGGTAATTCGCCTTCGGCCAGATCTTCGCGGCGAGTATACAAACGCTGACGCAAGGTCTCGGCGTCCTGGTCGAGTAACCCCTGCGGGTCGAGATGCAGGTCGCAGACAATCAGTGCATTGCGATTGCGCGGGTGCCAGGCCAACGGCAAGACCACCCCGACATAGCTGCGGGCTGCCGAGAAACGCCCGGAGATATGCACCATCGGTTGCAACAGCCGGATCTGATCCATGACCTTCTGCTTGCTGCGCAGCTTGAACAGCCAGTCGTAGAGTTTTGGCTGCTTGTCGCGGATCAACCGCGCCAGGGCAATCGTCGCGCGCACATCGGACAACGCATCGTGAGCCTGGCCATGGTCGAGGCCATTGGCGGCAGTCAGGCGTTCGAGTTTCAACGTGACGCGACCGTCTTCTTCAGGCCAGACAATACCGTCCGGGCGCAACGCGTACGCCGCGCGCACCACATCGATCAGATCCCAACGACTGTTGCCGCCCTGCCACTCCCGCGCATACGGATCAAAGAAATTCCGGTACAGGCTATAACGGGTCATTTCATCATCGAAGCGCAAGGTGTTGTAACCGGCACCACAGGTTCCGGGGGCCGCGAGTTGCGCATGTACCCGGGTCATGAAGTCGGCCTCACTCAAGCCTTGCTCGGCCAGGCGGCCGGGGGTGATACCGGTAATCACGCACGCCGCCGGGTGCGGCAGGATGTCGTCGCTCGGCTGGCAGTAGAGATTGACCGGATCGTTGATCTCGTTGAGGTCAAGGTCGGTGCGAATCCCGGCCATTTGCAGCGGACGGTCGCAGCGCGGTGAGATGCCAGTGGTTTCGTAGTCGTACCAGAAGATGGAGGTCACGGGGCGTTCCTGAACTTGAGACGGGCAAAGTCTAGGCGCTCAAGCGCGGCGCCGACCAGCAATCTTGCTATTCAAGCATTTCTGGTTGATACCTTGTCATACATAGTTATGTCGTTAGCGCTGCGAAGGCTGCTAGCATCGAATCGTTATTGAATCCCAACCATCAGGTTGATCATGCGCAAGACTTCAGCACCGCCAAGGAAAGCAACGCTGCCCCCGCCACTGGACACGCGGCATCAGGTTGAAACGCCGGAAGGCATCGATCTGCCGCTGCGACCTGCCGGGTTGATGCCCCGTGTACTGGCGTTTGCCATCGACCTGGGGGTGCGCGGGCTGGTGCTGGGCTTGCTGTTTATTGTCCTGGCCTTGCTGGGGAGCGTCGGCATCGGGCTGGGCTCGGTGCTGCTGTTTCTGGTCAGTTGGTGGTACATGGTGCTGTTCGAGGTCCTCAATCAGGGCCGCTCGCCGGGTAAACAGCTGATGGGGTTGCGCGTCGTACATGACGATGGAACGCCCGTTGGCTGGCCGGCCTCGCTGATCCGCAACCTGCTGCGGTTCGTCGACATGCTGCCGTTTGGCTACAGCCTCGGTGCCATCAGTTGCCTGCAGCATCCGACCTTCAAACGGCTGGGCGATATTGCAGCCGGCACACTGGTGATCTACCGCGAACAGGCGGTCACCCGACCACAGATTCCGCAAGCCCTGGCACTGCACCCGCCCTTTGCGCTGAACCTCAATGAGCAACGCGCGGTGCTGGGTTTCGCCGAGCGTCAGACGGAGCTCTCCAGTGAACGGGTCAATGAGCTGGCGGCCATCCTCGCCGAGCCGCTCCATGTCTCACCGCCCCACGCAGTCGCCAAACTCAATGGCATCGCCCGCAGTTTGCTGGGGCCGGCATGAAGCAGAGCCTTTTCGAAAATCGCCATCGAGCCGAATGGGATCAATTTGCCCAGCGGCTCGATCTGCTTGAACGCGGCAAAGCCAATGCCCTCGATGGCACCTCGTTCCCCAAGGATTACCGACGGCTGTGCCAGCACCTCGCGCTGGCACAGGAGCGCGGCTACAGCAGCTACCTGATCGACCCCTTGCAACAGCTGGTACTGCGCGGGCACCAACAGCTTTACCGGCATCGCGGTCGGGTCGGCGCCCATCTGCTGGCCTTTGTCCTCGCCGGCTTTCCTCGACTGGTCCGTGAGCAATGGCCTTTCGTGCTGGTCTCAAGCCTGCTGTTTTTCGGCTCGCTGGCGGGCATCGGTGTGCTGGTGTACCTGTACCCCGAGCTGGTTTATAGCCTGGTCCCGGCCGGACAGGTGTCCGAGATGCAAAGCATGTACGACCCGGCAGCCGGTCACTTGGGGCGCTTGGGTGAACGCGCTGCCAGCGACGACTGGGTCATGTTCGGTTACTACATCATGCACAACATCGGCATCGCCTTTCAGACCTATGCCAGCGGATTGCTGTTTGGCCTGGGCAGCGCGTTTTTCCTGTTCTTCAACGGTTTGATGATCGGTGCGGTTGCCGGTCACCTGACGCACATCGGCTACGGGGAAAACTTCTGGTCATTCGTCATCGGCCATGGCGCCTTCGAACTCAGCGCCATCGCCCTGGCCGGTGCGGCTGGCCTGCAACTGGGCTGGGCGCTGATCGCCCCCGGGCGCTTGCCACGCGGTGAAGCCCTGCGCCTGGCGGCTCATAAAAGCGTGTTGATGATCTGCGGCGTCATGCTGTTTCTACTGCTTGCTGCGTTTATCGAGGCCTATTGGTCATCCCGCAGCGGGCTTGCCCCGTTGATCAAATACCTGGTGGGTGCAGCCCTCTGGTTAGTGATGGCGACTTACCTGATGGTTGCCGGACGTACACGCCATGCGCCTGAGTGACGCCAGCGTGGTCATTCGCCCTCGTACCACCTGGGAAGCCATGGACCTCGGGGTTCTGCTGAACCAGCAACATCGCCGCCTGCTGATGACCAGTTGGGCAATCGTCACGCTGCCGGTGTTTGCCCTGCTGAGCCTGTTGCTGTGGGACTCGCCCTCAATGGCCGTGCTGCTGTTCTGGTGGTTGAAACCGGCGTTCGAACGATTGCCGCTGTACATCCTCTCGAGCGCCCTGTTCGGCGAAACCCCGACCTTGAGACAGGCGCTGCGCCAATGGCCGCGACTGCTCAAACCGCAGTTGCTGGCCAGCCTGACCTGGCGGCGCTTTGGCCTGAGTCGCAGCTTCATCATGCCGGTCGTGCAACTTGAAGAACTCAACGGTCTGGCACGCCAGCAGCGCCTGGCCGTGCTGCAACAACGCGATCGCGGCGCAGCACGCTGGCTGACGCTGATTGGCGCGCATCTGGAAGCCGCCCTGTGGATCAGCCTGATGGTGCTGTTCTATTTTTTGCTGCCCGCGCAAATCGAACTGAACTGGGACTGGCAAACGCTGATCGCTACCCCTGAACAGGACTGGCTCTGGCTGGACCACCTGATCAATGCGCTTTACGCGCTGATCCTGATCATCTGGGAGCCGATCTACGTCGCCTGTGGTTTCAGTTTGTACCTGAACCGTCGTACCCGACTCGAAGCCTGGGATATCGAACTGGTGTTCCGTCGTCTGCGCCAGCGCCTGAGCAGCGTCGCCGCCTGCCTGCTGATGCTCGGGCTACTGTGGTTGCCCGCCACGCAGCCACTCTGGGCCGCCGAACCCGCCAACGCCCCCGACAGCCCGCGCCTGCTCCAGCAACCGCTGACCAGCCAGGCCGCCAGTAACAGCATCAAGGCCATACTCGACACGCCACCGTTCAAGAATCCGCAGACCGTCACCCACTATCGCTTTGGTAAAGAAACGCCCGATCAACCTGCCGACACGCAAACACCGGGTTGGCTCAAAGCGTTTTTCGCACTGCTCGACAGCCAGCGCTTCGCCGGTCTGGCGCAGGTCATCGAGGTGCTGCTGTGGGCGAGTGTCATCGGCGCCATCGCGTTGCTGATCTGGCGTTACCGCGACTGGCTACGGACCTTTGTCAGCCGCCGTCAAAAACTGCGCCAAACGCCCACACACCCGGCGCCGGCCCAACTATTCGGCCTTGATCTCGATCGGGAAACCCTGCCGGACGATATCGCCGCCAGCGTCGAAAACCTCTGGTCGACCCAGCCCCGCGAAGCCCTCGGCTTGCTCTATCGGGCCTTGCTCAGCCGTTTGCTGCACGACTTCAACCTCCCGCTGAAAAGCGCCGACACCGAGGGCCAGGTGCTGGAACGGGTCCAACAGCTACAAGAACCGGCTCTGCATACCTTCAGCAGCACGTTGACAGTCCACTGGCAGAACATGGCCTATGGGCATCGCTTGCCACCGGCACACCTGCAACAGGAACTGTGTGACGGCTGGCGGGCGTTGTTCGGCCCGGGAGCTTCGCGTTGAATCGGCGCCTGATCCCTGGCCTGCTGATTGCCGGGCTGCTCGCGGCATTGGCGGTTTATCTGTACCAGCAGGCCACGCCCTATCAGGAAGTCATCGACCACGGCCCTTCCCCCGAAGCCCGGGCCAACCCGTACCTGGCGGCCGAAGACTTTTTGCGTCAACAAGGGCTGACCGTGACTCACGCCAACAGCCTCGACATCCTGCAGTTTCTGGAACCGCATCAACAGAGCCTGTTACTGCTCGGTGATCGCGCCAACATGACCCCGCGCCAGGCCGATCAGCTGCTGAACTGGACCCGTGCCGGTGGTCGTCTGCTGTTTGTGGCCGAAGCCTTGTGGGATGAAAAAACCGGCAAGAGCGGCGACCTGCTGCTCGACCGGGTGCAACTGCATCAATCCATGAGCAAGGATCTCAAGGATCCACCGCCTGATGCCGAGCCTGATCCTTACCCGAACCTGACCAAACTCTATCTCGAAGACGAAGACGCTCCGGCCTACGCCAGCTTCGATCCGCAGTTCCACCTCGAAGACCCGAAAAACCTCGCGCAGTCGTGGGCCAACAGCGCGTTGGCCACTCATATGATGCAACTCGGTTATGGCCTGGGTTCCATCACGGTGGTCACTGACGCCGAATTGTGGAAAACCCCGAACATCGGCCGATACGACAATGCCTGGCTGCTTTGGTATCTGTATTCAGACACGGGCGTGACCCTGCTCTACACGATTGATCACGAGAACCTGCTGACCTTGCTGCTGCGTTATTTCCCGCAGGCACTGGTGGCGCTCGTCGCGTTGATCGGCCTGTGGATCTGGCATGTCGGGTTACGTCAGGGCCCCGCGCAGGCACCGGCACCCAAAGCCCGTCGGCAACTTCAGGAGCATTTGCGTGCCAGTGCAGACTTCATGCTGCGGCGCAACGGTCAGCACAGCCTGCTGCTGGCTCTGCAACACGATGTGCTGCGCCGCGCCCGACACCGTCACCCAGGCTTCGAACAACTCGGCGTTGCCGAACAATGGCAGGTGCTCGCGCGCCTGACCGGCCAACCGACCCGCGCCATCAGCCAGGCACTTGGCCCGCGGCCCGAACAGCGGCTCTCCAGCGCTGAGTTCAGCCGTCAGGTCGCCCACCTGCAAACCCTCAGGAATGCCTTATGAATGACTCCACCGAACCTGCCGGCCTGACCCATGCCGCCCAACAACGCCAGCGCGCCAGCCAACTGGCGCAAGCGGTGCGCCTTGAATTGCAGAAGGCCGTCATCGGCCAGGACACGGTGATTGACGATGTGCTTACCGCGCTGATTGCCGGTGGCCATGTGCTGCTCGAAGGTGTTCCGGGGCTAGGCAAAACCTTGCTGGTGCGTGCCCTGGCCCGCTGTTTCGGTGGCGAGTTTGCGCGCATTCAGTTCACCCCGGACCTGATGCCCAGCGATGTCACCGGGCATGCGGTGTACGACCTGCAAACCGAGCAGTTCAAACTGCGCAAAGGCCCGCTGTTCACCAACCTGCTGCTGGCCGACGAAATCAACCGCGCACCGGCGAAAACCCAGGCTGCGCTGCTCGAAGCCATGCAAGAACGCCAGGTCACCCTTGAAGGCCGCGCCCTGCCCATCGCGCAACCGTTTATGGTGCTGGCGACGCAAAACCCCATCGAACAGGAAGGTACTTATCCGCTGCCCGAAGCGGAGCTCGACCGTTTCATGCTCAAGGTGCGCATGGACTACCCGGATGCTGCTCAGGAGCTGAACATGGTCCGTCAGGTCAGCCGCTCGACCCGCGCCGACATGCTCGATGTGCAACCGCTGCGCACCGTCCTGCAAGCCAAGGATGTACTGGCCTTGCAGCGAATCGCCAGCGACCTGCCGCTGGATGAACAGGTCCTGGACTACGCCGTGCGCCTGGCGCGCACCACCCGCAACTGGCCCGGCCTGACCCTCGGCGCCGGTCCACGGGCGACGATTGCCCTGGTGCGGGTCGCACGGGCCCGGGCGCTGCTGCGCGGTGGCGAGTTCGTGATTCCGGACGACATCAAAGGCTGCGCGCTGGCCGTGTTGCGCCATCGCGTGCGCATCGCCCCGGAGCTGGACATCGAAGGTCTGGAGGTCGACCAGGTGCTCAGGCAACTGCTCGATCAGGTTCCGGCGCCAAGGATATGAGTATCGCGATCTTGCTGTCACCGCCCCCTGTGGCGAGGGAGCTTGCTCCCGCTCGAGCGCGAAGCGGTCGCAATCAAGCTGATACGCGATACCTGAAAAAAACCGCGGCAGGTTTCAGGACTGCTGCGCAGTCCAGCGGGAGCAAGCTCCCTCGCCACAATTCGTATGCCTTTCAAACAGGTGGGTGACCCTATGACCAGGAGCCCCATGCCATGAAACCCACTCGCCTCTTGCTGATCTGGCTCGCCGCCCTGCTGGGTCTGAGCATCGTGCTCGGCACTTGCAGGGCCTTGGGTTTCAGCGTTGCACCGAGCCTGCTGTCGATCAACTGGGGTTTGCTGCTGGCGCTTCTAGTGCTGGCGCTGCTCGATGCCGTCCGGCTGCTGCGCCTGCCGTCGCCCGGCGTAAATCGTCAGATGCCCGGCAGCCTCGCGCTCGGGCGCTGGAGTGAAGTCCATGTGGAGATTACGCACGACTATTCTCAGCCACTGAACGTGCATCTGTTCGACCACGTTCCCGACGGCCTGAGCTTCGAACACCTGCCGCAATCGGTCGAACTGCAACCGGGCCAGCACAGCCTGATCAGTTATCGCCTGCGCCCTCTGCGGCGTGGCCATTTCAGCTTCGAGCGCTGCGAAATCAACCTGCCCAGCCCCTTCGGTTTATGGTCCGCCCGGCGCTACCTGAACGTCACCGACAGCACCCGCGTCTACCCGGATTTCGCCCGTCTGTACGGTGCGCAATTGCTGGCCGTCGACAACTGGCTGAGCCAGCTCGGTGTGCGCCAGCGCCAGCGTCGCGGGCTGGGCCTGGAGTTTCATCAACTGCGTGAGTTTCGCGAAGGCGACAGCCTGCGCCAAATCGACTGGAAAGCCACCGCCCGCCAACGCACACCGATTGCCCGTGAGTACCAGGACGAGCGCGACCAGCAAATCATCTTCCTGCTCGACTGCGGCCGCCACATGCGCAGCCTGGACGGTGAACTGGCGCATTTCGACCATGCGCTCAATGCCTGCCTGCTGCTCAGCTACGTGGCGTTACGTCAGGGCGATGCCGTGGGTCTTTGCACCTTCGCGGGCGATCAACCACGCTACCTCGCCCCGGTCAAAGGTACCGGCCAACTCAATGTGTTGCTCAACACCGTCTACGACCTGGACAGCAGCCAACGCCCGGCCGACTACCAGGCTGCCGCCAGCCAATTGCTGGCCCGTCAAAAACGTCGGGCGCTGGTGGTGCTGATCACCAACCTGCGCGATGAAGACGATGACGAATTGCTCAGCACGGTCAAACGCATCGGCCGCCAACATCGGGTGTTAGTGGCGAGTTTGCGCGAAGGAATACTCGATCAGGTACGGCAGTCACCCGTGCAAACCCTGGATGAAGCCCTGGCTTACTGCGGCACGGTGGATTATTTGAATGCCCGGGCCGAACTCCATGAACGGTTGAGCGCTCATGGAGTGCCGGTGCTGGATGTGCGGCCCAGTGAACTGGGCGCGGAGTTGGTGACGCGGTATTTGAGCTGGAAAAAAGCCGGGGCTCTTTGAACCCCAATCAACCAACCACACCGCAGTCCTGTTACGGGTTACCTTGCGTGGGCTCACCGTACTCAATGCTCACTTCATCAGAATCGGCAGCAGATGCTGTGACGGTGAAACGTATGCCTGTAGATCCATCAAAAACAGGTGAGGATATGGCAATTCTAAATGATGACTCAGGCAGTGCCCCGACGTTCATCACCCACGAAAGCTCTGTCTCGATAGCACGGAGATCTCCAACTCTCGGTTCGAATTGCACATCGTTACGAGTGCAATAAATAGCAAGCTTCTGGCCACGTAGTCTGGAGCCATCAAGTAGTTTTAATCGGATTGTGATGTCTTTATGTTGACTCACCTTTCCCGAGGCCATTAACGGAAAAATAACAAGCGTCGTATTCACCCATAGCTCAGTTTTTCCTAGCGCAGGATTTTCACTGTTTTTATTGACCCAGACATCATTCGACAACGTCGATTCGACATCGGTCCCCGCATGCACCGTAGCGCTCACGTTCGCAAAGTTGCCGGCCGGAATCTGCGTCGGTGCAAACGTGCGAGTTGCCCATCCCTCGGTATTGGTTGAAGACGTGCTGTCCGGCATCCCGGTAAATTTCCAGAGCACCTCGGTCCCCTGTGGCGCGCCTTTGACATGAGCATCTGCAGTCAAGTCAGAGCCAAGAAGTACCAGCGAACTGGACACCTTTATCTCGGTTATTTCGTAAAGTTTCACAACAGTGAAAACCAACGACTTGCTGGCACCAAAACCAACCGTCGCCGTCAGCGGATGCTCCCCCGCCTCTGTCGGTGTGAAAGTTATCCGCGATGTTCCATCCTCCTCGGTGGCGGTTGGCGGCAAGGTCAATCCCGGGAACGCCCACCAGACTCTTATCCCCTCAACAGGCTGACCGTCACTCCGGGAAACCACTGTCACCACAGCATCTGTTTCTTGCCCCAGCTGAATACTCTGCTCAGAACTGGTCAACGACTCGATCACCGGGACCAGCCCGCCGTACAGCAACTGTGCCGTGTCCCAGCCACCCACACCGCCTCTGACCGTAGCCATCAGCACTCCGTTACCTCCCGCAGTCAGCGCGAAGGTCAACGTTGCAATGCCGTCCTTGTCGGTGACTGAGGACGGCAACGCTTGACCCGAAAAGTCCCACATGACCTCGACGCCTTCCAGCGGCTCTCCGGTACGACTGGAAACGACCTTTGCTTGTGCACGAGCCTCTGACTCCTCAGCAACACCATTTTCAATAGTATTGACCTCAATGAGTTCAAGGATCTTGCGTGGCTCGTTCAGCGTAAAGGTCAAGGATGCGGACTCGGAGTGATCCTGATCCCCCACCGTCGCGGTCAGCTCACCGGCTCCTGTGGTGACCGGTTTGAAGCTGATTTTTGCCACGCCGTAAAAATCGGTCACCGTTTTCACCACCCCAAGGTCGCGGCTGCTCCAGGTCACGATCCGGCCGACCATCGGCTTGCCACTAATGGCAGACACCACCTTGATCTGTTCAACAAGCTCCTGTTCCCAATCGAGCGTTTGATGAACGCGGTTGTTGACGATGACTTTCAGCACCTGCGAATCTGTCCCCAACGACATGGCATTGGCCGGTGACAGGTTCTGCAGCCTCGACGCCGCCAAGCGCAGCGCGAAGCTCCCGTCCATCAGATCATCACATACTAGTTTGTAGCTTAATTTCCCCTCACGAAACCGCTGCGGCACACCGAGGTCCGACGAGAACTTCAGGCCAAGGGCAGTAGGGCCAGTCCCGGTCAATCCAAGCGTCAGCTCTTGATCAAACAGCGCGCTGTCCGCGTCCACCTGCAGGTTGATACTGTGCTCGCCTTTGCGGCGCGGGAAATACGTTTTGGCACCCCAAGGCTGGGTGAGTTGCCGATCAAACTGAACGACAAGCCCCTTCCACGGATCGCTCGGCAGCACATTGACCATCATGGTGTGTTTGTCCTCGTAACCGTCATAAGGGCTGGCAACGAGTGCCTCGACGTTATGCGGTTGCGCGGTCGTCGGCAACAAGCCATAGCCGGACCACCCATTTTCATCGGTATCCACCCTGTTCGAAGTACTCGCCGTCCACTGCACAGGCACCTGCGCTACCGGCTGCCGGGTGAAGCTGGAGATCACCTGCACCCACTGCCAGGCACGATCCTGCCCGACCACCGGGTCCACGGCCGCTTTGCGCTGGTCGTCAATCCTGACTTTGTTATGCCCCAGCTGCATCACATTGGCCGTGGACGTCAGCTTGAGCTGAGGCAGCTCCAGCGCCAGTGCAAACTGACCGTTGTTCTGACTGATGGTGAAGTTCAACGCCCAGGGCGCGCCCCCAGCGCTGATCACCTGAGGCAGGTGCAACGCAGGCTCCACGGTGGCGCCCAATTCCTCGGCAGGTGTGCCCGACCAAGTCAGCATGACATCCAGCCCGATCAGCGGGCTCAGGGCATTGGGCAAGAAGTTGTAACGATGAACAGCCCCCAGACACGGGAAAAATGTCCCATCCTCCTTTGCCGACACCTGATCAAGCCGCGCACTCGCTTCATCTGCCAACTCGCTGGACAGCAAACGCCCGGACAACCCCCGTGTTTCAGGCAACGCGTCGCTCTTGAGCGACAACTCGAACAACCCGCTGCGGCTGGAACCGAACACAGAGCTCAACCGCCACTCCCAGCCTCCTTCCGGCGTGGCGGTCGGCGCCCCGATCGTCAGCCCCAGGCCTGGATCGGCAGCACGCCAGGTCAAGGTCATGGGTTTATCTTTTAGCGGACTCCCGGCCGTCGGCGTCACGCGAAAGGTAGGCGATCCCCCCCGCAGGCAGGCGATGCCAACGGTGGCCAAATCCACTGGTACGCCATCCAGATCAAACTCGGCTTTACCACGCCAGGAACTGGTTGCCTGTGGCGTCACCTCAAACTGACGCTCAATCGGCGGCATGTCCGCATGTGCCCGGACCTGTACGGTGATGCTGTAAGGATCCGCACTTTCCGGTGTGTCCAGTACACTGGCCCAACCACCGGCCCCCGTGACGGTAGAAACCGTGCCGTTGGGTCCCAGCCACTCAACCAGTGCATTGATCACCGGATCACCAAGGCCGCTGGCAAGGACGTGCAACACCTGCACCATCAACAGCACTCGGCCCTCCTCGTCCACCACCGGGGACGTGTTAAACGTTCGCACCTCGCCGATCTCGACCACATTGCGCGCCAGCGACATTGGTTTTTTACGCGAAGGTAGCAACAGCTTCGAGCAGCCCAGCAGCAGTTCGAATTTGCCGTCGAGACGATCATCGCAGGTCAGCCACCAGATCAACTCGTCGACGGTGACCGGCACCGGCTCCTTGAGTTCAGGACTCACCGCCACCCCCAATTCGGCAGGCGAATCGCCTTCCCATTGAAGCCACAATTGAGTTCTCAGTAACGGACTGTCGGCAGGCAGTTTCAGCGTCACCGGGTATTGGCTGCCACGATTTGGGTAACCGGTCTTCTCGGCCCAAAGGGTTTCCTTACCGTCGACGACCGCCATGACCTCTTCCCAGGGATCGGTCGCCAGCACCTGAACGTCAAACGATTGAGTGATCACTGCGCTGGCGTAGTACAGGCTCTCCACCGACGCCTCGATGACGTACTGACCAGCGCCCGTCGGCACATGGTCATAATAAGCCCAGCCATTGTTCTCAGTGAGGACAACGGCCCCCGGTTTTTGCCCGTCGAATCTCCAGGTCACTGCCAGCCCGGCCAGCGGTTCACCGGTGTAATACGACACCACCTGAACACCCAGCTGAACACTTTGCCCGTATTTGAAAACCGGATAATAGGCCGCCTCCTGCGTCTGACCGAACTTGAGTCGATGATGCCCAAGCGAAGCCTTGATCGGGTAAGCCTCGGCGGTGTATTTACTCAGCAGGTTGAACCAAAATTCATAGGGCGCGTCAGCACCCTCGATCACTGGGCAATCGAGCGACCACAGTTTATCGAGCGGATGATCAACACCCAGAGCCGGCGTCGTGACCACCGCGCCTTGTGGGTTGTCGTCGCTGATCAAGGAGGCATGGGTGTCCAGCCAGGGGTTATTTTCGACAGGCACAAAACCAAGGCTGTGCGGCAAATCCCCGGTCGCCCCCAGACACAGGTACAACAGACGATCTGGCGACTGTGGCATGCAGTCAAACGTCACCTCCTGCAACTTTAATTCCCCCAGATGCAGGTGGACGTTGATCCGGGTGATGTAGATGATCTTCGAATACTCACCGTCCTGGTTTTTTGGGCTGAACACGCTGACACGAACCTTGTCGTTTTGTTTGAGCGGCAGCGTCAGCTCGACCTCGTACTCGACAGGCTCGAATGCCAACAGTTGCCCATCAGCACGATGCACCTTGTTCACCTGGTTATTAGTCCGCTGACCAGGAGCAAGTGTGATCACCTGTGCAGGCTCCGAACTCCCTTCAATGCTGACTTCCAGCCTGCCGGCTTTGTCATGCCACGACTCGCAGAGAAAGCCGATGACGTAACGAGCATCAGCGCGAGGGTCCTTTGGCGCCTCGATAATCTGACTGACCGACGCTTCATTCCCGACCGTCAGACAATAAACGTCTTCACCCTGATAGCTGACTATTACGCGATCGACCCAGTCTGAATTGATCGGACATTTTACCCAGGGAGAATACCCTTCGCGAAAATCACCATTGAGTACCAGGCTCGCATTGGCCTGGATGACCGGTTCACTCATGACTGCCAACTCCTGTCCCTGTTTGGTTTAGCCGCTGTGTATCAGTGTTCGATCCGCCATCTATCAATCGACACGATTGACCAGCTCTTCGACTTTTCGGGTGAATGTCGGGTCGCCCACCTTGGCGGTGTAATGAACGCGCAGGATGATGTCGGTCAGCGAGGCCAACATGGATTGTTGTGGCTCCTTGAGTGGCCACGGGAAGTGCAGTGTCCAGCGCGAGACTGCCCCGGTGCATTCGAAGGGGTTGAGCAAACCTTCATCGGATTTCACCGTGATCATGCCGGTGTCACCAATGCCCACCGACAAAGCGATTTTCTGGCCACTGCGCAGGTTGAACCGCACATCCGCCGGAGCTATCTTTTCGAGGTTATGCAGGTACTCCACCGAACGGGTCGAGGCCTTGGTGGCGGTGATACTGCTGACCTGCAACAACGTAGCTTTGATATTTTCGTGAGGCCCTATCAGCGCGGGGATATCGACATCCAACCTGCCGATCTGCCGGCAGTAGTGGCCCGGGTGGTCGCGATCGAAGAGCAACTGCGTGAGTTTGAAATCCAGCGTGCCAGTGCGTTGCAGCTCCACCAGCGCGTCCTCCCAGTTTTTAAAACCTTCTTGCGGATCCACATCCTTGTCATTGAACAATTGCCGCAGGGAAATCGTCTTGACCAGCTCCAGCCTTCGCTCATGGCGATGCAAGTATTCATGCTCCATGCGCAACAGGTGCACCCGCAGATGTTCACCCGCCGTAAGACCGTGACGCTCGTCCAGCCAGACCTGTGGCAGGAGAATCTGCGAATCGTAGTCTCCGGTCTCAAAGCTCAACGAGGCCTGCGCACTCATGCACAAGCTGACGACGGCGTCATGGGCTTGATAATGCAGGGCCTTGAGTTGGCCCAGCAGCCAGCCGAACAGCTCGGCATTGGTCGCGCGTTTTTTGATGAAGGTGTAGAGCGTCAGCGCGTGGGCATTGGCCCGCAGGGTTTGCCGCAGGTTGGCCCTGGCGGCTTCGACGGCATGATTTTGCGCGGTGATTTGCTCGGTGAGTGCGCGCTCTTCAGCCCGTGCCTGTTGACCTTGCAGTTCCCATTCGCCGCGACGACGGCGGTAGGTTTCGTTGGTGGCGGTTCGCTCGGCTTGCAGGGAATGCACAGCGGCAACAATATCGAAAGCGCTACCAATCCCTTCGAGTATCCCCCCGGGGTTCGCCACACCGAATGACGTACCGGCTTTATTCGGGACGACTGTTTTAGCGACTGCTCCCGCCGCTTTGAACCCTGTACCCACACCGTTGAAGATTTTCGCCAACAACAGGGCATCCATTACCTCATATTCCGCAGCACTCACATTGCTTTCAACCTTTGCCTCATACGCAACAGCACGCTCAGTCGCCACCGCCTTGCTCTGCGTCAACGCGGCCACGCTCGCTGTCATCTGCTCGATGATTTGCTCCTGCAAGGTCTGGGCGTACGCCCCCAGGTCCACCAGATGACTGTGCCGCAACGTTTCCATTTCAGCCCGATCACGCTGTTCGAGCAGGCGCAGTATCTGGTTGCCATAATCCTGCAACGTCTGCACCGCCCGCAGCGCGGCTTCGAACATGACCCGCCAACGGAACGCCACGACTTGCACCTGCCCGCCCATTGGCCGTGGCGAACCAGCGCCGCCAGCCGCCAGATCCTGCAGCAACCGTTTGGGGTCCGTCGGCGGGCTGAAGAGCAGAATATCCAGCGTTTTACCATCGATAGTGAGATTGGCGCGCAGGTTACTCAGGCGCATGCCGGACAAGGCGAACAGTTCGAGCAACTGCTCATTGATCGGTATATCAAAACCTTTGATGCCGAGCATGCCCAGCATGGGTGCCACCTCGGCCTTGGCTGGCAGATCCGCCAGAGTGAACGCGAGTTTTTTCTCGAACGCTTCCAGCGCAGGTCGGGAAGAGGTATCAGCCAACAACTGGCCGACGGTTTTCGTCGTCCAGCGGTTGACGGTTCTCCCCGTAGGGGGCTTCCCCATCAAAAACTCGGCCTGCACATAACACAACCTCGCCGCTACCAGGCTGTCACGGGTAAGTTGGCGGTAATACCAGTCACCCCAGGCGATCAGGTTTTTTACATACTCGGTGAACGCCACAATCCGAAAATGCCTGGGTGTCGAATAACCGATCTGATCCGGGTCGGTAACCGCCTCGGCTTCCCAGCCCGGGTTGTCGGGCCCCGTCAAGGGGCGGCAGCGCCAGTAAAGGGGTTTGTGTGGGTCGGTTTTAGAATCTACCGGGGCCTGAGGATCGAACAGGTAATGCAGCCATTGCTGCGCCTCCAGAAAACGGTTTTCAGCGTTCAACCGTGACGCCACCAGGTGCGGCAGGTGGAAAAACAGTTCCCAGAAGAACAGCCCGTTGGCGCCATCGAACGGCCCGTTTGGCTCGTCGAAAGAACCGGATGCCGGGTTCGGCTCTTTCAAATGCTGGGTCAGCCAGTCCAACACGGCCTCGACCGAAATATTGGCGCGCTGCACCAGATCGGGACCGAACAGCGAGTTCAGACGCACCTGTTTGAGGTACGGTACAGGCAGGTTGAGCGTGAGAAATTGCGCGCCCTGGGCGTTGGTCTTGTCCAGAGACGGTGGGTCAAAAGAGGCAACCTTGCCCACTGTCACTACATATTTTTGGCGCCCGAGGCGATCCTCTGGGGCAGAACCACCGAATGTATAAGTGATAGGTCCGGTAAAATCGTCCGCCCCCCGGCGAAGAGGCATCCAGGGAGTACTCCAGCCACCGCTATCGGAAAAAAGTCCTTTGATCAGAGCAGGATCCCCTGGTGCCGGATTGAGCAATGTCAAATCGAAGGCCTTGTTCGTCCCGGCGAAATCAGGCTTCACCGCGCAAAGCCCCCTGACCAGAAGAACATCGTCCTTGCCAACACGCAAAACAACCGCTTGCAAGGAGTAGTAAGGCGTCAACGTACCGGTAGGGTCGCTGGACTCGACAATAGTCGGAAGATTTTGTCGCAAGATCGGATGTTGCACGATGCCTGAATCGACAAAGCGATAGTCTGCCAATGGCCCCAACCAACGCCCATCTTCAGTAACCTCACGGAACAGGACATCGCGTACCAGGTACACATCGACAGGATTCGCGGGAGCCGTCGTACCCTGGCGGCTACGGTTGGTCAACAACACCCCCAACTTGCCTTTGGGATGCTGCTCATCGACCAACACCGTCGCGATCAAACGGCTGCCGAGCGAGACGTCGGTATTCTGCTCCTTGCTGTGCAATAAAAACGGTGCTGACCAATGACCGTTCTGAGCCATGAACGCCAATTTGATCTCCAACTTGGGAAGCACGGGAGGAACGAAGTCCACACTCGCTGCAATGCCTTCACGCCACTCGCCCCACACCACACACAAACGTCCGCCCCAGAACACCAGCCGTATATCCAGCACCTTATCCCCGACTGGAATCTCGAGCGGCTGCCACTCACGCCACGCGGCCGGGTTGATAGCCCGGCTACTGGACGTCAGTTCAACCTCGGCCTTGCGCCAGAAATACTGAAAAGGCTGAATCCGCTGCCGGGCAACCAAGTAATAATCTGCTTTCGTGGGTGTAAGGGGCGCTGTGAGCGAGGTGCCGTCCATATAGCAGCTGATGACATTCAGGTTGCAGGTCTGCTCGAACTCTTGCAGGTATTCCTGCAATGCCACCTGCACGGAATCAGTGCTCAGGCGCGTCTGGTTCAGGTTGTCCTCAAGGGTTTTGAACAGGCTGGTCTTGCGCCGACGTACATAGGGGGTGATGTAGTTTTCCGGGTACAGGGCGATCATCATCAACGCCGCCCAATCCGGGTAGTTGTTGTAGAGCTCCCAGGTTTGCAGATCCCGTTTATCGAACTCGCAATCTGAATACCCCGGTTCCAGCTTGCGATACGCCGCATGGATGAATTGCTGGGCACTACTGATGGCTTGGGCGACCCAGGAACTTTGCACCGAGTAGCTGTCCAGCGGATCCATGCGCAGGAGTTCAAGCAGGTCCGCCGGTGTTCTCAGGAAATTGAACTTATCGTCAGCAGGAGGTGAGCCCTTTCTCACCTGCCCGATGCAATACTCAAGCAATGCCATGCGACGCTGTTCGAGCAGCCCTGCGATCTTGTTGTTTTCCATAACCCTTGCTCCTGAGGTCTCACCAAGGTGTACGCGTCGGTGCAGAGGGCACCTGACCGTCAAGCATCCGCTTCAACGACGGGAGGAGCGGCGAAGGTAATAGCGTCAAAAACTGCTGTTACAGAACCGTCCCGGCTGGTGACGCCGACCTCGAATGTCCCGCCTGTGGGACTGGAGACGAAGACTCGCGTGATCCCCTCCTGATTGGTTACACCCTCGTCTGGCCGGATAAACAAGAAAGGCATGATCCCGGGATCAGACCTGACCTTACTGGTCCACTTCACTGGCATGCCAATACCCCGATTGCCATAATGGTCCTGCATCACGGCATACAACTCGACTTGCGCACCAGCCTTCACGACGCCATCCGGCACCTGGGACTTGAGCGGCCCCGGAAAAAACATTGAGGTTTCATCGGCACCGATTTTCACACTCTGCGCTGTCTGCTCCTCATACAGGTCCAGCCAGAAGCGTGGCGTTGCCGTGCCCATGACCTTGTCCGGAATAAACTCGGCGGTCGCCACTCCATCTGTCCAGGTAGCGGTCTGCTTGATGCTGCCCAGTGAGGTCTTCCAGTACACGTTGACCCCGCTCAAGCCCTTGCCTGCATGGTTCTTGACGGTCACTTTGAAGGTGGCTTTTTCCCCCGGCTTATTAGCCACCAGCACCCTAGGATCCACCTCGCTGGTAAGCGTGACCATATGTTCCAGGGCTTCATCTTCATTGGGGATCAATGGCGCGGGCGAGGCATTCAGGCTGAGCAGTGCATGCTCGGCAGCCAGTGCGTAAGCCGGTTTGTCGATTTCTGCCGGGAGCATGCCCATCAGGAAAATCGTCTGGGCATCCATGCCACTACGGGCTGACAGCTCACGGACGCGGATCAACAGATCCAACTGCGCGAGGTTCTTGATCAGCATCTTTTCCGGGTCGACCCGTCTTGCGCACTCGCGCACTTCCTGGACGCTCCAGGCGAAAAAAATCGCCAGCCTGATCGCCGCAGTCTCTTGGGCCAGCGCCAGGGCATCGTCAGAGAGAGGCTCAGGTAGTGCGTTGACCTGACGCAGGTAATCAAGCAGTTTTTCCGGTGGCTGCTGACCCAACGCAAAGGCCTGGTTGAGCACCGTCAGGTAATAAAGGGTACTCAGCGTGAACTCATGTTTGTTGTCGCGGCTCAGCCACGATATATAGCCGTAGGCCAGGTAGTCCTCCAGCAGTTCGACGCTAAGGTCCAGCTTCACCACCACCGCACTGCGGCGCTGCACATCGGCCAATAGTTCGAGCAGCGGATCAGCTTCGTCTGCTTGTTGCCGCCGACGTCCACTTGCGGCGCCGTCATCGTGCCTTGCACCTTCGAGCGCAGACTTGAGCACCTGATAAACCGTCCCGCCTGCCCAGGTGAGTACCGTTAATACCAGCTCGGACTTCAGACCGGCATAGACCGCCAGGCATTCCTTGATCACCGACACCTGGCCAGCCCTGGCTTGCAGCAATACGCCGAGCATTTTTTCGACGATCAGCGCACGCGACTCTTTATCGCCTTCGCCAATGCCGATTCTCACCGCCTCATCGAGCCTCTCGCGGGCAAAGGTCAGGTAATCGAGTTCAATCGCCTCCGACAGCACTTGAACCAACCCGTTGCTGTCGACCAGAGCGGTCAGTAAATCCAGCCAGCTCGCACCGCCCGCCAGCGGCGGGACACCGGCCATCAGTAATGCAGTTTCGGAAAACAGGGCCGCAGACAGCAGACTTCGCAGTTGTTCGAACAACTCCTGCTCATTCGACGATACCGCCGATACCACAACCGGTGAAGCGTGTTGCAGCATCCAGAGCACCGACAGCTCACGCTCATTGCACCAGCGAACACAGGCCTCCATGGCCTGGATGATGTTCAGCGCATCCGGTACGCCTTCGTGTTTGTTCGACTTGAGCACGGGCACGCCGGCCAACGCCTTGAGCCAACTGTCCCCCCCCAGAATAATGAGCAACAGAATGCCCTCGACCGGACTGATGCCCAACATTCGGGGCAGTTTCACCATGCGGTAAAAGCTTGAGAGGGTTGCCAGGTCGCAGATCAGCGTGTCCTCGCGACCATGGGCATGGGCAATTGCCTGTGCCAGGTGACGGTAGGTATGCAGGTCAATCTTCAGGCCACTGCAGAGTTGATTGACGGTTAACGCGTCCTCGCCCGGCACCGGAAACACCGGAAACTCGTGGCCATCGAGTTGCAGCGGCTTGGGGAAATGCACCGAAGCATTAAAAATGCGATCGAACTGCGACAGCACTTCGCCACGGCCGAAAATCGACAGCACGTAGATAAACACCGCGAAGTCCTCGGCGGTACAGCCATAACGCTCGCGTAACTCTTGAAACAGGCCGATGGCCTGCAGGGTGTTTTCTGATATCCAGCACTCGGGCTCAAGCACCCAAGGGGTCACATTGGCATTGATTGCCGCCATCAGCAGGCAATCCACTTGCTCGCTGGGCAGACCTAGCCAGTTGTCCAGGCGCAGCTTGCGGTTCATTCGGTCGAATCGGGTGTGGCTAACATTTATTAACCGGTGAAGGGGCCCGTCCAATCCACCTCTGAAATCGATACCGACAGAAGGACTCACACCCGCGTTGAGATAAACCGAGCCCGACTGCTCACCACTTGGAATTAACGGTTCGTCCTTTTTCAGAGGCACATTGTCAGATCGCACAGGGGAGAAGCTTTGAGTCGATAGCAGCGCCTCAACCTCCAGGGCTTCGAGTTTTGTTCTTTCACAGAAAAAGCGCACCTGATTCATATTCAACCTCTCAATAGGAGAGGTTCCAAAGTTCAGCTGATAAAAGGCATTCAAAACCTCTGGGTCACCTCCGAGAAAGGGCTCCTCAGTCAACAACTTCCGCTGATAAGGCCCCAGCCGAGACGCATGAAGCAAGGCCCGCTCCCCATAACCCCCCAGGGCATTGAGTTGCAGAAAGTACGGATAGGACCGATCGACCACACGGGCCACAGCCCCTACCGACAGGTCATGGTGCCGGGCGACAAAATCGATCGTCTTCCAGTCCTGGCAATGGGGCAGCCCGTTGGGATAACGGGCCTCGCGCAGGGCATCATCGATATCACTGCCCGCCTGACCGTGGGCCTTGATAAACGCTTCCAGCACCCGGACGATAATGTCCACCGATGACACCGATTGATGCACCGCCTTGTGATCGATGGGCAACGGCAGTAGATCCGTGCGCCGCTCCATGAGTGGTATTTTTTTGTTATCACCACGAGATTCGATTTTGTCTCTGATCCACATCAGCAGCTCAATCAGATACGCGACCGGCGAAGTCACCGACTCCAGGGCATCAGGCGGGCATAACCTATCAAAGGGAGGATAAAAAAGTTTTTCAAAACTGGGTCCCGGCACCAATGATAAAAGCCCGCTCATCGGCCTGATGTGTTCTGTTTCATCGCCGGTCAACTCCTGCTCGATAAACTGCCGTCGCACATAGATTGCCAAGGCATTGGAACGCCACAGAAACACTTGCGCGTCATCCCGGTTCAAGCCGAAGTCACGTACCAGACCTTCCACACCCTTTGCCACCAGAGGGAAAACCGATCCATCCTGTTCGATGTATTGGCTCAGCAAATCATTAACCTTGCGCTGTTTCTCACTGAACACTTCGCAGTAGATCTGCCGAAGGGGGCTATGCGGTGAGGCAGCCATGATGACACTCCTTGTATGGATGACAGGACGCTGAAACCCTGGTGAGGGCGTCGCCGGGTTCAATTCACTGATTGAATTTGGTGCCAGAGCGAAGCCTGCGTCTACTGTCATAACTGACAGTAACGCCGACCGCTCGTCGGAAGCCTTGAAGGCTGTTACTCAGACGAAGGCTCCGGCGGGCCAACCTCAAAGCGTGCGCTTTCGGCCCAGCGAGATGACTCCGTTCCACCCGCGAGGCGTTGCTGAAAGCAGACCCAATTACCCCCCGGCCTCAGCTTCACTTGAGCCGTAGCCCTCCAATCCGTCTCCGCGATCTCGATGCCGTCAACCAGCGTTTGATCAGGGTTGAACCAGGCAACCAGCTCACCCACACCGTCCTGGCCTTTGCCTTCGAACGCTACCGGTTCAGGGACCCAGCGACCCTCTGTCGGCACATTGACCTGCGGCTGATAAGCGCCCAACTGAATCTGTCGTTCAGGTGACGGCGCAGAAGCGAAGCCATCGCGCGATTGCACAGCGATCAATTTATGGATGCCGCCCGGACGGGCGAGCGTGATCCGCATTGACCAGCTCCGGTCAGCAAGAACCTGGACTTGCCCCAGCTCCGTTTGCGGAGCATCGGCGAACGCCACTGTGACCGTATCGCCCGTATTGTCCGTATAACCAAACCCGGAACACACCACCTTGTTCTGTACGAATGCGTCAGGGGCGGGGGTTTCCATGAACGGCGCATTCGGCACCACGTTACAGGTCAGCAGGGGACTGTCTTTTGACGTCTGCTGCTCAAAGGTTTGCGTGGCCCAGATGACTATTTTTCCGACAAAAAACTCCATCAGCGGGCGCTCCCAGTGACCCCGGTCGTCAACGAGAATTTCGCGAAGCCAAGGCTCCGGATTGCCTTGGCGCCATACCGAAACCTGGGCACCGGGCAGGCCTCGGCCTGAAATGATTGAGTTGCGCGGTAGATCGCCTTCTGGCTGCGGCACCTCGAACGATGGCGGCAACAGCAACACCGTGAACGTGCACACCTCACTACGCTCCGACTCCCGCACACTATTGCTCTGCATCGCGTCAATGCTGTATCGACGAAACGCCGGTAGCTTATCGAAAGTCACTGACCAAGGGCCGTCTTCGGTTAGAAGCCTGGAACCCACTATTGAGCTGTCTCGAGCGTCCCGGATCTTCACCGTGGCGCACTTCACCCCGTTGTCACCTTTAACGATCAGGTCAGGGCCAACCTCTTCGTCTTTACCTGGCTCAGGTGATGTGATGACCGGTTTGGGGAGCGGGATAGTGAACATCTTGCTCGCCGATTCCGACGTTTGCGAGCCGACCGTCTGGGTCACGGTGACTGTATGAGTGACATCGTGGTCAAAGGGAAGGGTGCGTTGAAAGGTCCAGGTGTCGTCCGTGAGGGTAGGTTTATGTACGGTGGCGCTGTCGCTGTAGGTCAGATTGACCACGGCCCCAGGCCAGCAGTTGCCGGTGATGATCGGCGACAATCCATCGTCGGTAATAGTGATCTCTGGCGCCAAGGGCGCAATGGTCACCTCGACGGTAATCCATGGATCAGACCACAGGTCATTCAGGACCTGCCTGATATGGACGTTGCGCTTGTGGGTAGGTCCCCACGGTGTCAAGGCTGTGCTTGTCCATGCGCCATTCCTCACGGTGGTATCCGGAAGAGCCGGGGTTGCCCCCAAATCGTTGAGGAGAACGACCGTCGCCCCCTCATAACCCTTTCCGGAGAAGGTGGGGGTGTATTCTTTCGTGTAGCTCACTTCGGTCGGGATGGGTAGTGCCCGGGTAAAGACAAACTGAACCGGCTCCGATGTAATCCACCCGTCAGGGTTATAGGAAACCTTTTGGATCGCCGACATCGTGTAATTGCCTGGTGGCCAGTTACTGACGGTCGCCTCCCATCGACTCGCTGCGACCTTAGCAATGGTCAACGGTGGCTCACCCGGCCCGCTGAGTTTTCTGATTTCAACCGTGGCACCGGTAAACCCGGCGCCGGAGAACTCCATGGTTTCATCGTCCCCTTGCGTCACGGTGACGGCCAGTTGAGCGGGACGGATTTTGAAGAAGCGGGTGGCGCTACGCCCTGATGTAGCCCCATCCAATTTTTGTAACGCAACAAGCCCTTTTCGCCCAGGCGGTCCGGCGACTTGAGCGCTCCAGTTCGCCCCTGTCAGCACGCCACTTTCACCGAGCTTAACGCTCTCAAAGCCCTCGTATATCTCGACGGTTGCGCCGACCATCCCCCCGACACCTGAGAGGGTGAAGGTTTGATTCTGCTCGGTATCGGCGCCAGGAGCAGTGATGGCTGGAATAACCATAGGGGGAAAAAGAGTAAAGGTGCGTACCGTTGACCATCCTTCGTTGCCAGATTCGACGTGCCGGACCGTAATCGATAAAGGGCCAACTATGTGTCGTAAATCAAGATACTTACTCCAATAGCCATCGCTATTTGCAGGCTCGGTAAGTCCAAAATCAGCAGTTCCGCCTTTATTCATAATATGAACGGGATAACCAGGGGCTGCGTTGACTCCGGCAACTAGCACCCGCTCGTTACTTTCCACCCTTTGATTTTCAGTCGGAACGGTAATAGATGGTGGTAACACGACAAAATTTCGATTTGCCGCACGGGCCGATCCACCATGGCCGGGCAGAGTCTCCAAAACCGAGATAGTGTGCTCTCGGCCGACTAACGGAGCAGTAACCCTTAGCTCCCAATTACGAGAAAACCCCACATGGACAGAACCACTCAGAGGTGCACTGTCAGTGCCTCGTATGAGTTGTACCTGATAACCAAGTTGTCCTGAGCCTTTAATCAAGGGAGTTATGGACGTTAGAATGTTACTGGATACGGGTGGATCCGTAATAATCGGCGGTTCTACTGCAACAAACCATCCTGTGTCGTACCAAACGGTCCACCACGTACCCACTCGATATCTGTAGTGAAGGGCGCAGCTTCCTGGCCGCAGAGTAATGTTCGGCACGAACCGGAGAGGATTTGAGGGGCCAGAAATAGATTGTTTGTGGTAGTTAACATTATTCCCATCGTAGAAATCCACCTCGACGAGGTTCGCGCTGCCATTGGAATCGTTAAATTTTTGAGCCAAAAATTCCGCCCCGGTACGCGAAATCATGTGATTGTCACCTGGCGTAACGAAGGGTAAATGAGTGAGCCGTGGTTGGTCTGTTTGCTCCGGCTGATACAGGTGATCTGGTTCATCCAACATGGTTCAGTGCTCCAAGACGGGCATAGCTGCCACTTCATTGAAGACATTTGAAACCTTAAAACCGAATTCATACCACCTGTAAAAACTGACAGTTCTGACGAACGGTATAGTTGATCTCCTCGCCTTCCCCCCTCGTGTTTTCAACCCCTCAGTCAGCGGCTACACCTCCTTGCGCCGCAGCCTACACATCCGCCAGAATCCGCCGGCTTGTGCACCTTGTTCGCCACGGCTAACGTGAGTCCTATCGCTGCCCATCAGCGATCGGGTTTAGTCGCTCGGAGGTTACACGTAGGTGCACTGCGCTCCAGATGGTCAGGTATTCCCTATCCCTGAACGTTATGGTGGCTGTGCGCAGGGCGCCCTCGGGCGCGCCGGTTTTTCGTGTTTCCTCCCGGTCGACTAACCTGCGTTCAGCCGCCACCCCTCGTTTAGTCGCGAGTCGGTGGCAGCCCCACTCAAGGAAACAACAGAATGTTCAAAGCCACGCCTAATCCCCCTGAATACGACAACGTTTCCCCCTACGATTCCCCCGACTCGAAAAAGCTCCACGCCGCCGCCCACAAGGCGCTGGACCACTACCTCAAACCCGGCACCGGCAACCCGCGCGACTATGAACGGCGCTCACTGAAGTTCTTCGCGGTGCTCCCCGACATCAACAACGAAGCCTTGATGGCCTACACCTACGAGACCTTCTGCTCGGTGAGCACATTGATCCTCGACCTGTCCGACGACCTGGAAGACAAGCACCGCAACCTGGCGCTGGCGATCCATCAGCTGACCGAGCACGGGTTGTTGTTGGTGGAGAAGGCGCTGGACAACGAGTACCCGATCCAGCCGATCGAGTACGGGCTTCAGCTGTAACGCGTTGAACGGCAAAAGATCGCAGCCTTCATCGCTCAAGTCCAATGCCTCTGTGGATAGAGGCATTGGTGGTAATACTCAATCCAGAGCAAGTGGTG
The DNA here is from genome assembly GCF_058800905.1 of Pseudomonas sp. GW822-FHT04C11. Classification (NCBI taxonomy): domain Bacteria; kingdom Pseudomonadati; phylum Pseudomonadota; class Gammaproteobacteria; order Pseudomonadales; family Pseudomonadaceae; genus Pseudomonas; species Pseudomonas sp. GW822-FHT04C11. The sequence goes on from NZ_JBXAMS010000005.1 coordinate 235,691, forward strand.
GGTGCGCCCCGGACTTAGTTGCCACCACCAAGTCGAATGAGCCGTTTTGAATTCTTTTGCCTGTATACGTAGTAAATTGGAACGTGCCTTCCACACGCGTTCCATCTGCACTCACTATGATGGCGACCCAACCTGATACACCCATCTGGAGTAAATAGGTGCCATCTGGTCTTGTAAGCATATACGTGGCGGTTGCTTCGGTACCAATAACGTAACGTTTCGTCTTCACATCCGGAGGTAACACGATGCTTACCTCACTCTCGCCTAATGAATGGCCTTGTTTGGCATACACGTAAAAATTGCCATCCGACTGTTTTCCACAAATGAATTTTTCTCCAGAAAACCTCCCAGGTGGATCTGGTAGATCACAGGTGTATGCCTGCAAGAGCTTGGCTTCTTGCGACAAACCTTCGACTCTGGTGTTCATGATAGTGCTCCCTTTCATTCAGTAAACTTCAGATGACCTCGTAACGGCGTCAATCCAAAACTAAACAAAAAAAACGGGCGCGAATACTGTCACTTATGGCAGGTATAAAAACAGATTTTTTATCGCCAATTGATTAACCAGAATGCTGTTTTCGAAATAACATGCCTCCGATCCTGGCAACACTTCTTGTGTCGTCCAACGTTCGGAGAAGCTCATGCTGGGGATCCAGTCGCAGGCGATCTTTTGCTGCATCAGACCGAAGCCGGCATCGGATAAAAGCTGAAGTACTGGTGCAAGGCACTCACCAGTTGCCCGTATTCAACCGGTGCGCGTTGCACCTCGAAACCGGCGTCGTAGTGGTGGGGAGTGGCGTCTTCACGACACCACAGGCAACGGGCACGCAGGTCGATGACCTGCAAGACACCTTCGCTGGCCGGGATTTTCAAGCGCAGGTCAAACGCTGCGCCGACCATCATCGGCAACGGGCAAATGAGCATCAGGCCATCATCCGTGACATTGCCGATAAAGCCGACAGGCTTGTCGGTGACACTGTTGAACACTCTCAGAAAATACGGCAGTTGATGCCGCTCGATCCGACGGTCAGTGAACAGGCTGTTTATCACTTTGGAAAGCCCCTTGAGCAGGGTCGTACTGATACTTCGGAACGTGCCTGACAGACAGGAGCGCTCTCCCCGATTCCGTTGCCGGTCACAGGTATCAACATGGTTTAGGTTGAACATTCTAAAACACGCTAATCGAAGATTAGCTCAAGGCGGGCACACACACCCTGATGCTCGTCAGTTAACGAATATCTATCGACGGGTGATCAATTGTGGCGAGGGAGCTTGCTCCCGCTCGACCGCGAAGCGGTCGTAATCCGGTTAATCGCGTTCCATCTGAATATTCGCGGTGGCTGATTTCAGGGTCGCTTCGCCCGAGCGCGGACCGACCCGCGGGAGCAAGCTCCCTCGCCACAGGTTTTGCGTTCGGCACGCTTGTCTCTTGGCTGACGGGGATCAGGCACTTACCATTACAGAGGCGCGGGCATACTTTTGGCGCTGCTGCGCGGTGGGTACCAACCCAGCGACTGCAAGGTTTCCAGCCGCGCGCGGGCACGGTACGCGTACTCGTTGTCCGGGTACTGGGCGATGATGAACTGGTAAGTCTGGGCCGCATCGACATAGAGCTTCTGACGTTCCAGGCACTGGCCGCGCAGCATCGACACTTCCGGCTGTATATAGCGCCGCGCCCGGCTGTTGCGATCGACCTGGGACAATTCGAGCATCGCGTCCTCGCAATTGCCTCGGTCATAAGCGCGGTAGGCGTTGTTCAAATGATGGTCCATCGACCAACGGGTGCAGCCCGTGGCACTGAGGGCAAGGGCGGCAATGAGCACGAATCGCATGAGGGTTCTCCTGTCTTGTGCTCTGTATCGACCCGTTGGGAAAAATCTTCAATAACAGGATCAAGCGAAAAAAGCCCACTGAGCCGCCAAGGCTCAGTGGGCTTTTTAATGAACGACAACATCCTGGTCAGTCGACCGTAAATGTTCGAGCCGGTGACCAAGGGCCGGTGCCGGTGCCACGGATCAGGCGTGCCGTAATCATATGCACACCCTTGGGCAGATCTTCGTCCAACGTACCTGACCAATGATCGTCCTCTGACACCTCGCGTCTCAAAAGAAAATGGCCGCTCCCTGCTTTTACGATTTCAACAACGTCGCCTTTTTCAGTTTTAGAAGCGATGCCCGATACCTTGACCTTGTTTTGCTCTGTTGCGCCCTCTACCGGTTGCACGATTACCGGAATAATCAGTACCTGGGTGTCCGTGGTCATGTTGTCATCTCCTTGACTCGTCACCTTTTGACGAGCCTCCAGAGCATTCAACCCCGCCCCCTAATGCCTGCCTACCTGTTAAAACTAACAGCGCCGACAAACGGCAGGTGCTTATCAATGAACGGATCCGAAAATTTTCAGGAATGTTCGTTTAAAGAAACAAATGAAAAGTAGTGCAAACGAACAATGACTACAGCATCGGACCATAGTAGCCTCACCCAGCGCTTGAACTCAGGAGTCTTTGCATGTCCGTCCGTCGTACCAAAATCGTCGCTACCCTTGGCCCGGCCAGTAACTCGCCGGAAGTTCTCGAACAGCTGATTCTGGCTGGCTTGGACGTTGCCCGCTTGAACTTTTCCCACGGCACCCCCGACGAGCACAAGGCTCGCGCCAAGCTGGTGCGTGACCTCGCTGCCAAGCACGGGCGCTTCGTTGCCCTGCTGGGTGACCTGCAAGGCCCGAAAATCCGTATCGCCAAATTCGCCAACAAGAAGATCGAGCTGAAGATCGGTGATCAATTCACCTTCTCCACCAGCCATCCGTTGACCGAAGGCAACCAGCAAGTGGTCGGCATCGACTACCCGGACCTGGTGAAAGACTGCGGCGTGGGCGACGAGCTGCTGCTCGACGACGGCCGCGTGGTGATGCGCGTTGATACCGCCACCGCCACCGAACTGCATTGCACCGTGACCATCGGCGGCCCGCTGTCGGACCACAAAGGCATCAACCGTCGCGGTGGCGGCCTGACAGCTCCGGCCCTGACTGAAAAAGACAAGGCCGACATCAAGCTCGCCGCCGAAATGGAAGTCGACTACCTCGCCGTGTCCTTCCCGCGTGATGCCGCCGACATGGAATACGCCCGCCAACTGCGCGACGAAGCCGGCGGTACTGCCTGGCTGGTGGCGAAGATCGAGCGCGCTGAAGCCGTGGCCGATGACGAAACCCTCGATGGCCTGATCAAAGCCTCGGACGCCGTGATGGTCGCCCGTGGTGACCTGGGCGTGGAAATCGGCGACGCCGAGCTGGTGGGTATTCAGAAGAAGATCATCCTGCACGCACGCCGCCACAATAAAGCGGTGATCGTCGCGACCCAGATGATGGAGTCGATGATCCTGAACCCGATGCCGACCCGCGCTGAAGTGTCCGACGTAGCCAACGCCGTACTTGACTACACCGACGCCGTAATGCTCTCGGCAGAAAGCGCCGCCGGCCAATACCCGCTCGAAGCGGTCCAGGCCATGGCACGGATTTGCATCGGCGCAGAAAAGCACCCGACCAGCAAAACCTCCAGCCACCGCATCGGTAAAGTGTTCGAAAGCTGCGACCAGAGTATTGCCCTGGCCGCCATGTACACCGCCAACCACTTCCCGGGCGTGAAGGCGATCATCGCCTTGACCGAAAGTGGCTACACGCCGTTGATCATGTCGCGCATTCGTTCTTCGGTGCCGATCTACGCTTTCTCCCCGCACCGCGAAACCCAGGCCCGCGCGGCCATGTTCCGTGGCGTCTACACCGTACCGTTCGACCCGGCATCGTTGCCGCCCGAACAAGTCAGCCAGGCTGCGATCGACGAGTTGCTCAAACTCGGTGTGGTCGAGAAAGGCGACTGGGTCATCCTGACCAAGGGCGACAGCTACCACACCATCGGTGGCACCAACGGCATGAAGATCCTGCACGTTGGCGACAAGATGGTCTGAGTAAAAGAGCGCTGAAACGCAAAAGCCCCGCCATGTGAATGGCGGGGCTTTTTTTCGTTTAAAAATAATCAGATAGACGATTTAAGCGTTTCTCACCTGTCAGATCTGACAGTAGACGCCCTTCCGTTCACCCCCTTTAATCGATTCCGTCCACCGCTGCTATCGCTGTCATCAAGGCATTCTCACGCTTGACTGTTGCGGCTCGTCATTGGCAGCCCTTGACGGACAACCCACTCCAATTAAAGGAATAGAACGATGAGCCAATACACAGCACTGACCGCTCGCGCCGCGGGTGATCTCGACCCGGAATTTGGTGAAGACAAAGACGGTAAAGTCATTCTGCGTTTTCCCGATGCACGAGATACTTCAGGCGAATGTATTGCCGAAGGCCCCGACGGCAAGATCTATGTCGGCGGCAGCGTCGACGCCGAAGGCATTGACATCATCCACAAGCTAGGTATCGCCTGCCTGCACAAGAATGGCACTTTAAATAAAGCGTTCGGCAAGGATGGATATGTAGTCTTACGTTTTGGCCCGATGCAAGACACCCATCTGCGCCAGATCCTTTTTCTCACCGTCGGGGGTGAACCCAGAATCCTGCTGTCCGGTATCGATACGAAAAGAGGTGAAGTTGTGCTTGCTCGCCTTCATATCGACGGGCGTGTGGATGTGCGTTTTGGCGTGAAAGGTCTGCTGACGGTCAAACAGCCTGAAAACCTTGCTAAAGACCTTGGGCTGGGTTTTACACCGCAGACGACCACCAGCATGGACGCCTCTGGGCCTTGCACGGTGGCGGATGGGAAAATTTATGTGGTCATGGAAGTGTACATGCCGATCTGGATTGCCACGGTGGCGTTACTGATCCGCCTCAATGATGACGGCTCGTTTGACACCACCTTTAACAACATCGGTTATGTCGCCGTTACCAATCAGTACTGGGGCAATAGCACCATCAAGGACATTTTGGTGCATAACGAAAAAATCACCGTGTGCGGAACACTGGCAGGTCATGGCATGGTGGCTCGCCTCAATGACGATGGTTCTTTCGTTCACACCTTCGCCGACAACGGTTTCAAACTGCTCGAGAACCCCGGTCCCTCGCTCGAAAAGCTCGTCCAGTATTCCAAAGGCGCTGTTCTTGCAGTCGGTTGGGTGTCGTCTCCGACACAGGGTGTGCTGGTTTGCCTTAACGATAAAGGTGAATTTGAATCAGAATTCAATGGCGGCAAGGTGCTGCTTCAATCCCTCGAAAAACATGTCATGTTTTTGGGTGTTGGGCTGTTTGATGGAAAAATCATCGTATCTGGACGTTTATTTCAAGATGACAAAACCCCTGAATTCCTGGTGGTGCGTTACCTGATTAACGGCAAACTGGATACCGACTTTGGCCACGGGAAAGGTTGGAGCTCCACTCGATTCGAAGACCATTACACGGCCGCAAACACCATGACCTTACAAAAAGACGGGAACGTGCTGGTCTTGGGCGATTGGGGGGGCGGCGCCAGCTACGCTGCGCTAATTGCCTGCTTCCTGAACCCCGCAGCCTCACGTTGAATACAGTGCAGAACCGCCCCCGTAGTAGCTGTCGAGCCTGCGAGGCGGCGTTAGAGGCGGACCGCGGTCGGGCGAAGTCCTCGCAAATCCTGCATACGCGGCTTTCTGGTAAGAATGCGTTGCCTGATTTTACGACTGCTTCGCAGCCGAACGCCGCCTCGCAGGCTCGACAGCTGCTACAGAACCGGATCGCGGGCTCGGCAGCTGCGGCAACCTTCAGGATCTGTTGATAAACCCCGACAACGCCGCAATCGCTTCCGGCGAGCGCAGCCGTTGGACAAACAGCTTGCCCTCCTCCTCGATCGCTTTGCGCAGCTGTTCGCGGTCCGGGGCTTTCATCAACTGCTTGCTGATGCGCACGGCTTCGGGCGCCAGTGTTTCGAAGCGCAATGCCATCTCGCGCGCCTTGGCCACTGCGGCCTCGCCACTGGGCAACGCTTGGGTTGCGATGCCCCAGGCGGCGGCCTGTTCACCGTTGAAACCTTCGCCCAGCAGCAACAGCTCGGCAGCTTTGGCCTGCCCGAGCAAACGCGGCAGGATCAGGCTGGAACCAAATTCCGGGCACAGCCCGAGGTTGACGAACGGCATGCGCAACTTCGCGTCCGCGCTGATGTACACCAGGTCGCAATGCAACAGCAGGGTAGTGCCGATGCCCACGGCAGCGCCGGCCACTGCCGCGATCACCGGCTTGCGGCATTCCAGCAGGTTGCGCATGAACTGGAACACCGGGCTGCTGAGGTCGCTTGGCGGCTCTTCGAGGAAATCAGCAATGTCGTTACCCGCGGTAAAGCATTCACGGGTGCCGGTGATCAGTATGGCGTTGATCTCGGGGTCGACGTCGGCCTGTAGCAAGGCGTCCGCCAATTGGCTGTACATGGCGCGGGTCAGGGCGTTTTTCTTGTCTGGGCGGTTGAGGCGCAAGGTCAGCAGCCCGCGCTCACGTTCCAGCAGGATGGCGTTCGTCATGGTGAGTCTCGTGAAAGTGATTTCGCGTTCAACCCCGCGGCACGAAGACATCGGCCAATAGTTGATTGCGCGGCAGCCCTGCCAGGTACAGGCGCCGGGCAAAGGCGTCGACGCTGTCGGGGTGCCCGCAGAGTAAGGCCAGGGTTTGCCGGGAAACAAGGCGTAATTGCGCCAAAGCCGCCGCCAGCTCAGCCGTCGTCAACAGCTCGACGCTCAGGTTGGGACGCTGTGCCGCCAGCGCCGCCAAGGGTTTGGCCAGGTAATGCTCGCTGGCATCATGGGCCAGGTGAATTACCCGGATGGGGCCTTGATGATCCTGGCGCAACGCCTCGCGCAACACACCGAACAATGGCGCCAATCCGGTGCCGGCCGCCAGCAGCCACAACGGCTGGGTTTGCCAGTCGGGGTCATAATGCAGCGCACCGCCGCGCAACTCGCCCAGGCGAATCGGGTCGCCGATTTTCAGCAAGCGTGCCGCATCGCTGAATTCGCCCGGCAAGCGGCAGTCGAGGTGAAACTCCAGAAAACGATCTTCCTGCGGCAGGCTGGCCAGCGAATACGGCCGCGCCACATTACCGGCCCACAACACCAGATGCTGCCCGGCCTGATAGCGCAAGGGCCGCTCGGGCTGCAAACGCAGGCGCAACACGCTGGCACTTAACCAGTCGGCAGCTTCGACGGTGGCCGGCAAGCCGTCGCGCAGCGGATCGAATACCGCTACGTGCAGGTCATCGACGACCTCGCACTGACAGGCCAGCCGCCAACCTTGCTCACGTTGCTCGGCGCTCAGCGCATCGGGACGTCGGTCGCTCACCTCGCCTTTGAGGCAATGCACCATGCACGCATGGCAACTGCCGGCGCGGCAGCTGTAGGGCACGTGCATCCCCTTCTGGTTAAGCGCGTCGAGCAGGTTGCTACCCGCTGCCACCGACCATTGGTTATCGCCCACCCTTAGTTCAGGCATCGGCGTTTTCCCAAGCGGCAGCGCAGCGATTGCGACCGTCACGCTTGGCGCGATACAGCGCCTGATCGGCACGCTGCAAGGCGCCATCCAGATCGTCGCCCGACTCAAGCAAGGTCATGCCGGCGGACAGGCTCAGGTCCTGCACCGGCAGACCGACCAGTTCGACCTCGGTAAAGGCAATGCGCAGCCGCTCGCAGCAAGAGGTCAGGCGCTCGGGATCACAATCGGGTAGTAACAACACAAACTCCTCACCGCCATAACGCGCCAGTACATCGTCTTCACGCAGGCAGGCCGTGGCGACACCGGCGAACGCCTGCAACACCTGATCGCCGGCCGCATGGCCATACTTGTCGTTGATGCGTTTGAAATAGTCGAGGTCAATCAGTGCCAGACCATGCACCGTACCCTCTTCCATGCTGCGCAGTTCGCGCGTGGTCAGGCGTAGAAAATGCCGGCGGTTGAACAACCCCGTGAGTTCGTCGGTGGCAACCAGGTCTTCGAGTTGGCGCATCATCCCGCGCAAGGTGTCTTGATGCGCTTGCAAGGCAAAGCGCCGCTTGCGCATGCGTTGGCGTGAGGTCTGAACGTAGCCGGCATATAGCGTCAGCCAGACCAGCACGATAAACAACACGCAGACTTGCAGCGCCGCCAGCGCCGGGTCGACCGGCTCGAGGTGATAACCTTCCCAGAGGTTAAGGCCCGCAAAGCTGAAAAAGACCAAGGCCGCACATCGGATGAACGCTTGGCGCGGCAGATGGAAAAGTCCGAATAACAGAATCAACAGGTAAAACACCAGGAAGGCGCCACGGGCCGAGTCCAGATGAGCGATCAACCAGGTCTGCCAGCCAAGCCCCAGGAGCACCTGAACTTCAGTCAGGCCAGGGTCGGCAAAACGCAGATTGCTCCCGGTGGAGAACATCGCGAACAACACCGACTGGCTGAGTATCACCAGCAGCGTACCGATTACCGCGCTGCGCACCGAGCCTTGATAGTGACCACTGAGAATCGCCAGCCACAGCAGCAATAACACCAGCGCATAGGTGCCCGTCGCCAGAATAAAGCGCTTGAGCAACAGACTCTGGAGAGCGTTATGGGTCAATCGTTGGCTCACCGTGCGAAGGGGGGACTGATAACAGTGTCCTACCCTGAAATGCCAGATGTCACTTTAGTGTTGCACCTCAAGAATGACCATTCAATTTTGAGGTGATAGGCACGCACGATGCAATGCAGGCCAGGCAAACCTTTGTGGCGAGGGAGCTTGCTCCCGCTCGGCTGCGAAGCGGCCGCAAATCCGGCCGGCCAGGTGTGCCTGAGACATCGAGGTGAGAAGCTTTAGGCCTGCTTCGCAGTCCAGCGGGAGCAAGCTCCCTCGCCACAAAGGTTTGCCAACAGATGGGCATGCTTGACCCTATGCGACTTTGGTTTGACTGCCGGCGGGTGTGCCCGGCTTCGAGGCGCGTTATACTGCCGCGCCTTTTTAGCGTCGCGCCAGCAACCCCGGCGTGCCTTGAAAGGTGCTTGCAGCCGACCGATGCACCCCAACTGCAAGCACCTTATTGAATGTTCCCGTCTTTTAGAGGAGCGCGACTCATGACCGTGATCAAGCAAGACGACCTGATTCAGAGCGTTGCTGACGCCCTGCAGTTCATTTCCTACTACCACCCCGTGGATTTCATCCAGGCGATGCACGAGGCCTACCTGCGTGAAGAATCGCCGGCAGCTCGCGATTCGATGGCGCAGATCCTGATCAACTCGCGCATGTGTGCCACTGGCCACCGTCCGATTTGCCAGGACACCGGTATCGTCACCGTGTTCGTACGCGTAGGTATGGACGTGCGCTGGGATGGCGCGACCATGAGCCTGGACGACATGATCAACGAAGGCGTGCGTCGCGCCTACAACCTGCCGGAAAACGTCCTGCGTGCTTCGATCCTCGCCGACCCGGCGGGCGCTCGTAAAAACACCAAGGACAACACCCCGGCGGTGATCCACTACTCGATCGTTCCGGGTAACACCGTGGAAGTCGACGTGGCAGCCAAGGGCGGCGGTTCCGAGAACAAGTCGAAAATGGCCATGCTCAACCCGTCCGACTCGATCGTTGACTGGGTGCTGAAAACCGTTCCGGAAATGGGCGCTGGCTGGTGCCCACCGGGCATGCTCGGCATCGGCATCGGCGGCACCGCCGAGAAAGCCGCGGTCATGGCCAAGGAAGTGTTGATGGAATCCATCGACATCCACGAGCTGAAAAAACGCGGCCCGTCCAACCGTATCGAAGAGATGCGCCTGGAGTTGTTCGAGAAGGTCAACCAACTGGGCATCGGCGCCCAGGGCCTGGGTGGCCTGACCACCGTGCTCGACGTGAAGATCATGGATTACCCGACCCACGCCGCCTCGTTGCCGGTGTGCATGATCCCCAACTGCGCCGCCACCCGTCACGCGCACTTCGTGCTCGACGGTTCCGGCCCGGCGTCGCTGGAAGCGCCACCGTTGGACGCCTACCCGGAAATCGTCTGGGAAGCCGGTCCGTCGGCCCGCCGCGTCAATCTCGACACCCTGACACCCGAAGAAGTGCAGAGCTGGAAGCCGGGCGAAACCGTCCTGCTGAACGGCAAGATGCTCACCGGTCGCGACGCTGCGCACAAGCGCATGGTCGAGATGCTGAATAAGGGTGAAACCCTGCCGGTGGACCTCAAGGGTCGCTTCATCTACTACGTCGGCCCGGTCGATCCGGTACGCGAAGAAGTGGTCGGCCCAGCTGGCCCGACCACCGCGACGCGGATGGACAAGTTCACCCGCCAGATCCTCGAGCAAACCGGCCTGCTGGGCATGATCGGCAAATCGGAACGCGGCCCGACCGCGATCGAAGCGATCAAGGACCACAAGGCGGTTTACCTGATGGCAGTCGGCGGCGCGGCTTACCTGGTAGCGCAAGCGATCAAGAAATCCCGCGTGGTGGCGTTCGCCGAACTGGGCATGGAAGCGATCTACGAGTTCGACGTCAAAGACATGCCGGTGACCGTTGCGGTCGACAGCAAGGGCGAGTCGGTGCACATCACCGGCCCAGCCATCTGGCAGAAGAAAATCAGTGAAAGCCTGGCAGTAGAAGTGCAATAAGCCTTTAACCGCTGGAAAAGAAAGCCGCGCTGTTTGCAAAAACAGCGCGGCTTTTTTTGCCTGTCACTTTCACAAAACGCTACGAACTGACAGCGATAAAAAAACCGACAGACAGACTGATTCGTTCTAGAAAAACCCTTCATACCTGTCAAGTCTGACAGGTTACGTCGTGTGCCCTACTTGGTAGCGTGAGCCATCCGCCCCCCGCTCGCCAGGCTGGAACAAAATCTGACCATGGAAGATCAAGCCTCCCCAAACATCACCCCGCCTTCCATTGCCAAGAGTGCCGCGATTACTACCATCGGCAAAAGCTGGGGCGCTATTGGCAGCAGCGGCAAGGCTTCTTTCGAGTTGCCGTTGCCGATCTCGCCGGGACGCGGCTTTGATCCGGCACTGGCACTGAGCTACGACAGTCAAGCGGGCAATGGCCCGTTCGGCTTCGGCTGGCGCTTGAGCATCAACGCCATTACTCGCCAGACCAGCAAAGGCGTACCGCGCTACCTCACAGACGATGTCATCGTGGGGCCCAGCGGTGATGAATGGATGCCCGAGCGCGATAAGGATGGTCACATCCAGTCCCGCCCCGAAGATCACTACAACGGTGAACCTGTCGGCAAGCACTTGGTGGTCCGTTACTGGCCTCGGGTCGAAGGCGCCTTCGATCGGATCGAGCTCTGGCAATCGAGCACCAAGCTTAACCAGCCGCCTTTCTGGCTGGTGCACGGGGCCGACGGCAGTCTGCACATTTATGGCAAGACCGAGGCTTCGCGGCGCGCCGATCCAAACGACAGGTTACGGGTTGGCGCCTGGCTGCTGCTTGAAAGCAAGAGCGCCCATGGCGAACACATCGTCTATGAGTACAAACCCGAAGACCCGCTCAACGACCAACCTCACGACTACCGGGCCCAGCGTTATCTGCGACGGGTGTGTTACGGCAACTTCAGCGCCAGCGAGCATCTGTATGCCTGGACCGTGGACAACCCGGCCGAGCTGGATTGGCACTTTCACCTGCTGTTCGACTACGGAGAACGGACGCTGGAGTGGGACAAGAAACCGGTCTTTGGCGAACCGTTTGCACAACCGAACGATGACATCGGCGAGTGGCTGATTCGCCCCGACTCGTTCTTTACCTATGGCTATGGCTTCGAATTGAGCACCCGCCGCCTGTGCCGGCAGGTTTTGATGTTTCACCACTTCCCCGATGAACTGGGGCCCAATCCCGCGCTGGTCAAACGCCTGTTGCTGGACTATCACCCGGAGCCGGCGTTCTACAGCCAGCTGTGCGCCGCGCACTATCAAGCTTTTAACGCCAGTGGTGCAGTCGAACACCTGCCGCCGATGGAATTCGGCTACTCGCCCTTCGAGATCAACACCCAGTCGGTACCCTTCTTCCCCTTCGAACACATGCCCGGCATCCAGGACGGGCAACACCATCAATGCATCGACCTGTATGGCGAGGGTGTGCCCGGTTTCCTCTGCCAATACACTCAGAGCTGGTACTACCGCGAACCGATGCGAGGGCCGAACCACCCCGACGAAATAACCTACGGCCGGTGGCGGGTATTGCCGACCATCCCGGTCACCGATGGCAGCAAACCGGTGAAGCAGTCGCTTAACGACCTGACCGGTGATGGCTTTTTCGACTGGGTCGTTGCACAACCGGCTTTCAGTGGTTTCTATGCCCTAAACCCTGACCGCAGCTGGTCGCCGTTCAGCCCCTTCACGTCCTTTCCCCTGGAGTTCTTCAACGCTCTGGCACAATTCGGAGACCTGACGGGCAGCGGCCTCAGTTCACTGGCGCTGATCGGTCCAAAAAGCGTACGTCTTTATCCCAGCCTTCGGGAGGACGGTTTTGGGCCCGCGAAGGACGTGCCCCATGAACCGAACGGCGACAACCTGCCATTGTTCAGCAACTCACGCAGCGAACTGGTGTTTCTGGGCCATATGCTCGGCAGCGACCTGCCGGACCTGTGCCGCATTCGTCACGACGAAATCAAATGCTGGCCGAACCTGGGCCACGGACGTTTCGGCAAAGGGTTCGTCATGGATACCTTGCCCTTCGAGTACGGGACGTTCGACGCAGCGCGGGTGCGAATCGTCGACATCGATGGTTGCGGTGCCACGTCGGTGATTTACCTGCATTCGGATCACTTCGAAATCTACCTCAATCTCGGTGGCAATCGGCTCAAGCAAACGCCGATCAGCGTGGCCTGGCCCGAGGGTGTGCGCTACGACACCCTGAGCCAGGTCAATTTCGCCGACCTGCAAGGGCTCGGTTGCGCCAGTTTGATCTTCACCGTGCCATACCCATCGCCACGGCACTGGCGTTACGACTTTGTCGGCGTGCGGCCTTACGCGCTGATAGCGACCAATAACAATATGGGTTGCAGTGGCACCGTGCGCTACCGCAGTTCGGCACAAGAGTGGCTGGATGAAAAACGACAATGGCCGGATGCCGATAAACCGCCGCCCTGCTACCTGCCGTTCCCGGTTCAGGTGGTCAGCCAGCAGAGTCAGCTCGACGAGATTACCGGCAACTGCCTGAATCAGTTTTTCAACTATTTTCATGGCTATTACGACAGCCATGACCGCGAGTTTCGTGGCTTTGGCCTGTTGCACCAGACCGACAGCGAAACCAGCCCGGAGGAAGGCGACAGCGGTTTTACCGCACCCACATTGACCCGCACCTGGTTCCATACCGGCCGCCGGGTGGACTTGCCTCGCGAGGACTACTTCAACGGTGACGACCAGGCCCATCCGTTGGGTGACACGCTGATCAGTCATTTCCACGAGAACGACGGCATCGATGAACTCATCGAGCCCACTGACGAAGCCACCCTGCATGAAATTGCCCGAGGCCTGAGCGGTTCGGTACTGCGCGTGGAAGTCTTCGGATTACAGAAAGACCGCGTCGCGGCCATGCCCTATTCGGTGGAGCAGTCACGTTATCTGGTGCGAGAACTCAGGCCCATGGCCCCGCACCATCCCCATGCGATTGTCCTGCCGTTGCTGGTCGAAAAAATCAGCTACCAATATGAACGCTGCGTTGATGATCCGTTGTGCCGTCATGAAATCACGCTGCAGTGGGACCGTTTTGGCACGCCGCTTCACGCGTTGACCGTCAACTATGCACGACGCAAAACCGAAAAGGATGAACCACCCTTTGCAGATCCCGATGAGGCTCAATGGTGGCTGGATGCCCACGATGAAGCTCAACAGCGTTATTACCTGAGCGAGTCGCTTGCCGGGTTCATTCACCTGGATGCGCTGCAAGGCTGGCGGCTGCGGCTGCCGTGGCGCCAACGCGTCAATGTGTTGGCGCTGCCCAAAGGCTCGCTGCCTGCTGGCCTCAAGCCCGAAGAAGCGTCGTATGAATGCCTGAACCAATCCCACACGTGGAAGGAGTGGAACGCGTTGCGGCAGTTGAGCCGGTTATCGCGGCAAAGCTATCTATCCACTGACGGCAGCTTGTTGCCGGACGGCAGCGCCCAGCTCCAGGCATTGGCGGGTCCCCTGGAGCGGGCGGAATATGACAAGACCGCATTGGCCGCCTACGACACCTTGCCCGCTCCGTTCGACATCCGAAAGGAACTGCAAAACATCGGCTTCCAACCCATGCCGTTGTTTCTCGACAAAGACGAGGAAGAAGACAAGCTGGAAAACCTCTGGTCGGGCCTGCACGGTTTTTCCCGTTACGCCGACCTCGACGGCTTCTACAAGGTGCTGCAATTCAATGCGACCGCCAGTCACGGCTTGACCACGATCAGCTACGACCCCTATCGCTTGCTGACCACGGCAGTTGAGTTGCCGGACGGCTGCATCACACACGCCCAATACGACTACCACGCACTCCAGCCAAAATGCGTCATTGATGCCAACGAAAATACTCGGGAAGCGATCTACGAACCCTCTGGGCAACCGCTGGCAACCAGTTTTTTTGGCACTGAAAATGGCGCGGACGTCGGCTTCGCCCCCCTCGATAAACACCGTCTCCCCGAAGACTCCAGCCCTGGCGAAGCGATCCGGGACCCGGTCGAAGCCTTGCAAAAAGCGGCCAGCGTATTACGCAAGGACTTGCTCAGCTGGATGGGCACGCTGCCCGATACGGTTCGCCAGCGCCCTGATCAGTTAGCCCAATGGATTGCACAAGGTTACATCTTGCCGTCCCTGCACATTTGCGCCAGCGCACGCACGCGTCTGGCCAGGCTCAAGGCCCGAACAGCGGCCGAACAGACACTGCTCGAGCTGATTCGCGGTGTTGCGCGTGAGCCCGTGCACAACCTGGTGCTGACCGCCGATGACTATCCGGACCCGGACGCCGAAACAGGCCCGCAAATCCAGATGCAGATGACCTGCGTCGATGGCTTTGGCCGTACCTTGCAAACCAAGCAATTGGTTGAACCGGGGATGGCCTATGTCGTCAATCCGCAGGGCGAGCTGGAACTCGACCCGGTAACCGGCAAACCGTTGGAACGTCATGCCGACCCGCGCTGGCGCGTCAGCGAACGGGTGGAATACAACAACAAGGGCTTGGCCGTGCGGGTCTATCGCCCCTACTTCGCCAACGCCTGGCGCTATATCAACGATGCAGCGTTTCGCCGGTTCGGCCATCACGACCAGCAGTTTTATGATCCGTTGGGCCGACCGGTCAAAATCATCAATGCCAAAGGCTATGAGTCTCGCGAGACCTACCACCCCTGGTTTCAAACCAGTGAAGATTTCAACGATACCTATGAACCTGAGCCCGATAAACGCCAGGACCGGAACACGCCATGAACCTTCAGGTGCATCGCAATACACCGACCCTGAAGGTCAACGACAACCGTGGTTTGACCGTCCGGCACGTCGAATACCTGCGCAAGGTCATCGACGGTCCCGTGACAACCCTCGTTACCCGGCAAATCCATGACCCTATCGGGCGACTGATCGCGCAATGGGACCCGCGACTGTTCGGTATCGCCCCAAAGCCCAACATCTCCACAGTCCATGGGTTATCCGGCAATGCACTGCGGGTCGATGGCGTTGATGCAGGTAAGCGTTTGAACCTGCTCGGGGTCGCCGGGCAAGCGCTGCGACGCTGGGATGGGCGCGGTTGTCACTGGCAAACCGATTACGATCCCCAGTTACGCATGATCGCCCTGCACGAACAGCCGCCCGGGCAGCCGCAGACTATCGTCGAACGCCTCATTTACGCCGACCATTCGGCCGATCCGGGCCACAACCTGCGTGGTCAGAAAACGGCTCAAGAGGATCCGGCAGGCAGGCTGGACTTCGCAGGTTTCAGCCTGCTGGGCGCACCGTTGAGCGAAACCCGAACCTTCCTCGACGGCAAGGCCTGCAGCACCTCGTGGCACTACAGCGCCAATGGCGCGGAACTGACCCGGACCGATGCCGCCGGCCATCGACAGCACACTCGCTTCGACCTCGCGGGGCAGCTCAAGCAGAGCTTTCTTCAGCTAAAGGATGAGGACTTGCTGCAACCGGTATTGCAGCGTTTGACCTACAACGCGTTCGCTCAAATTGAAACGAAAACCGCTGGCAACGGCGTTGTCAGCACCTGGACCTATGGCCCTGCCGATGGTCGCCTGACGAATCAATGGGCCGGAATCCCAGGGCAACCACTGCTTCAAAACCTCGGTTATTACTACGACCGCATGGGCAACATCCTGCGTATCGAGGATCACCGTTTCAAACCGGTATTCTTTGCCAACCAGCGAGTCGATGGCCACCGTGACTTTGCCTATGACTCGCTGTCCCGGCTGATCCGTGCCAGCGGTTTTGAAGTGGCCGACGCCACGATCCGCCCGGGGCTGCCCGAGTTGATCGTGCCTATCGATCCGAGCCGCCTCCTCAATTACACCGAGCGCTACTATTACGATCTGGGTGGCAACCTGACGACGCTCTGTCACCAGCGTGAAGGCAACTGTTACACCCATCACCTGCGCATCGCGCCCAATAGCAATCGGGGCCTCGCCTGGAAGGAAGACGACCCCGAGCCGGTGTTTGAGGAAGGCTTCGATGATCATGGCAATCAGCTGATGCTGCAAAAAGGTCAGCCACTGGCCTGGAATCATCGCGACCAGCTGGGCAGCGCCACCCTGATCAAGCGCGACACAGGGGACGATGAGGAAACCTACGCTTACAGCCAGGGCGTGCGTGTACACAAACAGCTGATCACACACGCCGGGGCCGTCCGCCACCGCTGCGATGTCCGCTATTTACCGGGGCTGGAAAATCGCACCCTCGACGACAGCGAAGAACTCCACGTCATTACCCTGCCCGGCAGCGTGCGCTGCCTGCACTGGGTCAAGGGCAAACCCGCCGGGATTGAACAAGATCAACTGCGCTACAGCCTCGACGATCACCTGGGCTCCAGTACCCTCGAACTGGACCGCAACGGCGCAGTGATCAGCCACGAGTTGTACTCCCCCTTCGGCAGAACCTGCTGGTGGGCGGCGCGCTCGACCGTGGAGGCCAGTTACAAAACCATCCGTTACTCAGGCAAGGAGATGGATGTGAGCGGGCTTTGTTACTTCGGGCTGCGCTATTGCGCACCCTGGCTGCGACGCTGGGTCAGTGCCGACCCCAAGGGCGCGGTGGATGGGCTGAACCGGTATGCGATGGTGGGTAACAACCCGATGAGTTATATCGACAACGATGGCGGCGCAAGATCGGGGTTCTGGGAACGAGCCACCAGCCTGTTCAAAACGGCAGCCGACGTAGGCAGTAAAGTCGATGACGCGGCAAAGAACTTTGATGGCCCTGATGACGAAGCTCACGTCACTCCCGAGATCAGAAGCAGCATGACCTTTCGCAAGTACCTCTTTTCAAAAAATGGTCTGTCGGCCTTTGGCTTGGGAGCGACCGTCGGTGCCACGTTAGGAGGTGCGGCCGGGGCGTTCGCACCCGTCATAGGGAACGCGATTGGAGGCGTGGTGGGCGGCTTGATTGGAGGTCTTCTCGCGTCCTATGTGCGTTACCGTTTTTTCAAGCAAGGCATACGCGTCGCCGAAACGTTGCAGACCGAACAGATCAAGAATGTCACCCGCGATCTCTCCAATGGCGCCAATGACCTGGCCAGCGGCAAGCTCCCGGAGGCACTTCAAAACAAGCTGGATGATTTCCGCGAAAAAGCCGTGACCTCGTTAATGGAGCAATTGTCGCCGCTGGATCAACTCGAAGTGCTGGAGCAAATGCGCCGAGGTATCGATATTCATGACGCCCTGCGCTCAAAAATCGACAGCGCCCAAAACGCGTTGACCGAAGCCAGTAACGTACTGACAGAGCTCAAGGATCAGGCCACCGAGCTCGGTAACTCTGCCACCAAGATGGGTAAAAACGTTGTCCTGATGATTGATGAAGCCGGCAAGTTCGTACTGCCCGAGGCGCCGGGAACTGCATCAGAGCTACGCCCCATTCCCAAACCAAGGGCCCGAAGAGCGCTTGAAACAGCGGTATGAGACCGGAACCCGCCAATAGCAATTGACAGGGCCAGTATGCTAAAGAAAACACCCGAGCAGACCCGATGAGCACAAATGTCCACTGGCGCACACCTGAACTGAAAGCCAACGACCCTCGCGGCTTGCCGATCCGTCAGGTCGGTTATCTGCGCAAGGTCGCTGGTGGAGCACAGGAAACACTGATCACCCGGCAACGCCATGACACGCTCGGACGGCTGGTCGAGCAATGGGACCCGCGACTGTTCGGAAAGGCCCCCAGACCTAACCAGGCCAGCGTCTATCGGCTGTCAGGTGAAGCGCTCAGGGTCGACAGTGTCGACGCCGGTCGGCACCTGAGCCTGGCCGGACTGGCCGGTGAAATCCTTCAGCACTGGGATCAACGCGGTCATCACTGGCGAACCACTCACGATCACCTGATGCGCGTGGTCGCCGTCGAGGAAAACGCGCAACCGAACATCGAAACCTTTACCTACGCCGACGCCTCTGCCGACCCCGGGCACAATCAACGTGGCCAGATGATCGAACAGGTCGATCTCGCAGGTGTGTTGAGTGTCAGTGGCTTCAGCCTGCACAGTCAGCCACTGAGTGAAACCCGCACTTTTCCCGACACCCAGCGCTACACCAGCCGCCGACACTACAGCGCCCTTGGCGCGGTACTGACTCAAACCGATGCCGGCGACCATCATCAGCACACGCGCTACGACATTGCCGGGCAACTCAAGCACGTCATGCTTCAGCTCGATACCGCCAGCCCGCGTCAAGACATTCTCAACGACGCGCAGTACAACGCTGCCGGCCAGATCATCGAACAGAACGCCGGCAACGGCGTGATCAGCACCTGGGGCTACGACCCTGTCGACGGTCGACTGCAGACGCTCAAAGCCGGAAAACCCGGTGAAGCGCTGTGCCAGAACCTTGAGTATGTCCATGACCGCATGGGCAATGTGCTGCGCATCGAGGACCACACACTGACCACGGTGTTCTTCGCCAATCAGCGCATCGACGGTCATCGCGAGTTTGTCTATGACTCGCTGTACCGGCTGACGCAGGCGAGCGGTTTCGAGGCTGAAAAACCCAATCTCCAGCCGGGCTTGCCAGACTTGATCACGCCCATCGACCCCGCTCGACGCTTCAACTACACCCGGCACTACGCTTACGATCTTGGCAACAACCTGACGACGGTGTGTCATCTCCGCGACGGTAACACCTTCACTCGCCAGATGTGCATCGATGAACACAGCAACCGGGGCGTGCGCTGGGAAGAAGGTGATCCAGAGCCGATTTTCGATGAGCTCTTCGACCCCAACGGTAACCAGTTACTGCTGCAACGTGGCCAGCCGCTGAACTGGAATGCCCGTGACCAACTGGCCAAAGTGACCTTGCTCACACACAGCAACGGCCTGCCTGATGACGAAGAAACCTACCGCTACAGCCAAGGCATGCGGGTCTACAAACGCCATGTATGGCATACCCCGTCCGCTAACCACTACCACGACGTGCGCTATCTGCCAAGACTGGAAATCCGCACCCGCAGCGACGGCCAGCAACTGCACGTCATCACCTTGTCGACCGGCGTGGGCAGTGTGCGTTGCCTGCATTGGGTCACTGGAAAACCGGCCGGCATCAAGGCAGATCAACTGCGTTACCACCTCGCTGATCATCTTGGCTCAACCGTTCTGGAGCTGGATCGCAACGGCGCCTTGATCAGTCTGGAGTTCTATTATCCCTACGGCGGTACATGCTGGTGCGCGGCGCGGTCGGTAGTAGAGGCCGATTACAAGACCCTCCGGTATTCGGGCAAGGAGATGGATGACAGTAAGCTTTACTACTATGGTGACCGGTATTACGCGCCGTGGTTGCAATGTTGGATCAGTGCCGACCCGGCCGGGGACGTGGATGGGCTTAATCCGTATGCGATGGTGGGGAACAACCCCATTCGTTACATTGACGAAGAGGGTTCTTCTAAAACAGAAAGCGAATTGCTCAACGAAATAAAGGCGTTCAGCAAAAACCTGTCCACCGCGATCAAGGTCGTGGACAAACAAAACGCATTGTTCGAACACCTCTTTGAGGATAAGGATAGAAACACAACGATCGCCAAAGTCTCCACGTTCACGGTAGTGACTGGCATTGTGACCACCGCTGCAACCATTGCCGGAGGCCTGTTAGGTGGCCTGGCGGGAACGCTCACGTTGCCCATAGCAGGCACTATAGGGGGCGTTGGTCTCGGTGCATTCGGTGCTAAAAAGGCGACCGCTGAGGTCATGAAGAAAATTGGCAAAGAGACCCATTTGGAACCGTCGATCACTCCCAAGGCAGCGGAGCTCTCCTGGGAAAAAATCAAAGAGAAAAACACACCGACATTTACCATTGAAAATGCTCATCAAACTTACAAAAAATATGACCCGAAGACTCAGGAAGGCCAAAAAAATGCCTTTATGAAGCTAGCAAAAAAAACCCTGAAAGAGTTCATGACATACGGTGCAAAAGAGATGATCCAGTTAGGAAAACTCTCTGAAGAGGCAAATGATGCACAAAACGGCTTAAGCCCTATGAAGATCAACAGACTGGGCGATGAGTACGCGAAATTAAAAAGCAATGCCGAAGCAGATTTCCACCTCATGATGGAGAACTTTATCGCGCTGAAAACCAATGTTCTGTTTTCAACCGGCGGTTTGACAGGACGTGATAAGTTGATAACTCTTGCGGGAGTAAAAGCAGACATGAATATATTCCGGGCCAAAGTAAATAAAGGTCAAGAATTAGCATCCAGGTATGCACAGCGGCAGGGTTGGTAAGAGCGATCACCTCATGCACCGCAGGCCCGGAACGTACGTGAGACTATTACTGATACTCGGCAACGGCGTGCTATGGTGCCGATCCCGATGACTGCCCATTCCCGACCGCATGCCTCTGATCTCTCGCGCATCCAGGTTGACGCTCTACACCTTACTGATCCTCGCTGGCGCCGCCCTCGCCGCCGCCCTGGCCATGCGCCACGCCGAACGCCAGGCCCAGGTGGACGATGCCGCCCGCGCCAATCAGCAACTGGCGCTGTACGCCAATTCCCTGCACACCTTGATCGAACGTTACCGCACCCTGCCCGCGGTGCTGGCGCTAGACCCGGAACTGCGCGCCGCACTCAATGGCCCGGTGAGTGCTGATCAACAGGATGCGCTGAACCGCAAACTGGAGAAGATCAACGGCACGGCCCAGTCGTCCACCCTGGAACTGCTGGATCACACGGGCCTGGCCGTGGCCGCCAGCAATTGGCGCTTGCCCAGCAGTTACGTCGGCCACAACTACGGCTTCCGCCCTTATTTCAGCCAGACCCGCATCCAGGGTGCCGGACGCTTTTACGCGGTGGGCGTGACCAGTGGAATTCCCGGGTATTTTCTGTCCAGTGCGGTGAAGGGCGATAACGGCGAGTTTCTCGGCGCCATGGTGGTGAAACTCGAGTTTCCGGAACTGGAACGCGAATGGCGTCAAGGCAGCGACACGCTGCTGGTCAGCGATGCGCGGGGCATAGTGTTTATCGCCAATCAGCCGGGATGGCGCTATCGCTTGCTGAGCACGCTGTCGGACACTGATCGCGCCGAGCTCAAAACCACCCGCCAATACGACAAGCAGCCGCTGACCCCGCTTGACCATCAACCGATTCGACACTTTGACCAGAACAGTTACCTGGCCCGCGTCGACGGCCCCGACGGCACAGCGGATTACCTCTGGGAATCGCTGCCCTTGAGCACCGAAGGCTGGACCTTGCACCTGCTGCGTCGCCCGCAAGTGGCCTTCGAAGATGTGCGTAACGCCGGGTTGGCCGCTGCCGGACTCTGGCTGGCGCTGGTGTTTTTGCTGCTGTTTCTCAGCCAGCGTTGGCGTCTGGCCAGGTTGCGCCAGCGCAGCCGCGAAGAGCTTGAACGCTTGGTCGAAGAGCGCACCCGCGAGCTGCGCACCGCTCAGGACGGCCTGGTGCAATCGGCCAAACTCGCGGCGCTGGGGCAAATGTCGGCGGCCCTGGCCCATGAAATCAACCAGCCACTCACCGCCCAGCGCACGCAGCTGGCGACCTTGCGCCTGCTGCTCGATCATGGCCGGGTCGACGACGCGTATAAAGCGCTGAGGCCGGTGGATGAGATGCTGACGCGCATGGCCGCCCTCACCGGTCATCTCAAGACGTTCGCGCGCAAAAGCCCCAGCGGTTTGCGCGAGCGTCTGGACCTGGCGGCGGTGGTCGATCAATCCTTGCAGTTACTTGACGCTCGACTGCGCGATGAACAGATCGACCGGGTTTTGCACATGAGTCGCCCGGCCTGGGTTCGCGGCGATGCGATTCGCCTGGAACAGGTGCTGATCAATCTGCTGCGCAACGCCCTCGATGCGATGCGTGACAAACCACTCAAGCGTCTGGAAATCCGCCTTGAAGCCGATGAACAGCTATGGCGCCTGACCGTCGCCGACAGCGGTGGCGGTATTGCGCCGCAGGATCTGCCGAAGGTCTTCGATCCGTTCTTCACCACCAAACCGGTGGGTGACGGCCTGGGCCTCGGGCTGGCGGTATCGTTCGCCATCGTGCATGAACTCGGCGGTCGCCTGAGCGCCGACAATCACGGCGACGGCGCCGTCTTCACCCTCACCTTGCCCATCGATCTGGAGACGCACATTCAATGTTGAACTCGGTGATCGTGGTCGACGATGAGAGCAGTATTCGTGATGCCGTCGAACAGTGGCTGAGCCTCTCGGGGTTCGAGGTCAAACTGTTCAGCCGCGCCGATGAATGCCTGGCGCAACTGCCGGCAAATTTTCCCGGGGTGATCCTCAGCGATGTGCGGATGCCCGGCATGACCGGCCTGGAACTGCTGGCCCGGCTGCAACAGCGGGACGCCGATTTGCCGGTGATCCTGCTGACCGGCCACGGCGATGTGCCGATGGCGGTTGAAGCCATGCGCGATGGCGCCTACGACTTCCTCGAAAAACCCTTCAGCCCGGAAACCTTGCTCAGCAGCCTGCGCCGGGCGCTCGACAAACGTCGGCTGGTGCTGGAAAACCGTGCCCTGCATGAACAGGCCGACAACCGCAGCAAACTCGACGCCAGCCTGCTCGGCGTCTCCCGTGGTTTGCAGACCCTGCGTCGGCAAGTGCTGGACCTAGCGGCGCTGCCGGTGAACGTGCTGATCCGCGGCGAAACCGGCAGCGGCAAAGAGCTGGTCGCCCGCTGCCTGCATGATTTCGGCCCGCGCGCCGACAAGCCGTTCGTGGCACTGAACTGTGCCGCAATCCCCGAGCAGCTGTTCGAAGCCGAGTTGTTCGGTCATGAAAGCGGTGCCTTCACCGGCGCTCAGGGCAAACGTATCGGCAAGCTTGAATACGCCGATGGCGGCACTTTGTTCCTCGATGAAATCGAAAGCATGCCGCTGGCTCAGCAGGTCAAATTGCTGCGGGTGTTGCAGGAGCAAAAGCTTGAGCGACTGGGCTCCAACCAAAGCATTCACGTGGACCTGCGGATCATTGCCGCAACCAAACCCGACCTGCTGGATGAAGCCCGCGCCGGGCGTTTTCGCGAAGACCTGGCGTATCGGCTGAACGTCGCGGAGTTGCGCCTGCCGCCGTTGCGCGAACGACGTGAAGACATTCCGTTGTTGTTCGAACACTTCGCTCACGCTGCGGCGCAGCGGCTGGGACGCAGCTTTCCGCCTCTGAGCGGCCCGCAGTTGAGTCGGTTGCTGAGCCACGACTGGCCGGGCAATGTGCGCGAACTGGCGAACGTCGCCGAGCGTCAGGTGCTGGGCCTGGGCGAACCGGAACCGGTCGGCATCGAACCCGGCCAGTCCCTCGCCGCCCAGCAGGAAGCCTTCGAAGCCCACTGCCTGCGCGCCGCACTGACCCGGCACAAGGGCGATATCAAAGCCGTGCTGGAAGAACTGCAACTGCCGCGTCGGACCTTCAATGAAAAGATGCAGCGGCATGGGCTGAGCCGAGAGATGTTCCTGTAATCAATCATTCCCACGCAGAGCGTGGGAATGATCATGCGTAGGCGGTTTTTTGCTCATCACCCTATTCACCATAAGCGGATTTCCGCTCACTCATTCCCGTAACCCCCTCTAAACCGGCCCTCTCCCCCTTGGCACAGCTCCTGCTATAGCCCTCGCAGGCTGCGTTTACGCGCGCTCCACAAAAACAATTAAATGAAGGATCCGTCATGGATAACTCACAAACCCTGCCTCTTGGGTCGGCCGCTGTGCCTGCCAAAGAAAAGACCACGGCCAGCCGCATCAAATCGATCTTCAGCGGCTCTGTCGGCAACATGGTCGAGTGGTACGACTGGTATGTCTACGCCGCCTTCTCGCTGTACTTCGCCAAAGCCTTTTTCCCCAAAGGCGACACCACCGCCCAACTGCTGAACACCGCTGCGATTTTCGCCGTGGGCTTTCTGATGCGTCCGATCGGCGGCTGGCTGATGGGCCTGTATGCCGACCGCGCCGGACGTAAAGCGGCGTTGATGGCATCGGTCTACCTGATGTGCTTCGGCTCGCTGATCATCGCCTTGAGCCCGGGTTATGAAACCATCGGCGTCGGCGCACCGATCCTATTGGTGTTCGCCCGCTTGCTGCAGGGCCTGTCGGTCGGTGGCGAGTACGGCACCTCGGCCACCTATTTGAGCGAGATGGCGACCAAGGAACGTCGCGGCTTCTTCTCGAGCTTCCAGTACGTCACGCTGATCTCCGGCCAGCTCATCGCCCTGGGCGTGCTGATCGTGCTGCAGCAAACCCTGACCACCGAACAACTGTACGATTGGGGCTGGCGTATTCCGTTTGCCATCGGTGCACTGTGTGCCATCGTCGCGTTGTACCTGCGTCGCGGGATGGAAGAAACCGAGTCGTTCGCCAAGAAAGAAAAGTCCAAAGAAAGCGCGATGCGCACCCTGCTGCGTCATCCCAAGGAACTGATGACCGTGGTCGGCCTGACCATGGGCGGCACCCTGGCCTTCTACACCTACACCACCTATATGCAGAAATACCTGGTGAACACGGTCGGCATGAGCATCTCCGACTCCACCACCATTTCGGCGGCCACGCTGTTCCTGTTCATGTGCCTGCAACCGGTCATCGGCGGCTTGTCGGATAAAGTCGGGCGGCGGCCGATCCTGATTGCCTTCGGCATTCTCGGCACCCTGTTCACCGTGCCGATCCTCACCACCCTGCACACCATCCAGACCTGGTGGGGCGCGTTCTTCCTGATCATGGCGGCGCTGATCATCGTCAGCGGCTACACCTCGATCAACGCAGTGGTCAAAGCCGAACTGTTCCCCACCGAAATCCGCGCGCTGGGCGTCGGCCTGCCGTATGCGCTGACCGTGTCGATCTTCGGCGGTACCGCTGAATACATCGCCCTGTGGTTCAAGAGCATCGGCATGGAAACCGGTTACTACTGGTATGTCACCGCCTGCATCGCGGTGTCGTTGCTGGTGTACGTGACCATGAAGGACACCCGCAAACACTCGCGGATCGAGACTGACTGACCGGCAAAAATCCCACAAAGGTGCAAGGCCTTTGTGGGAGCCAGGCTTGCCCGCGATAGCGATCTGGCAGGCGGCCTGTTGAGTGATCGTTCTCACGCTCCTGCGTGGGAACGATCATCACAGGACGCTTAAGACAACTCGGCAGCCCTACGACTCGCGTACTTGTTCTGCACACCACCAATCCCCCCGCCAAACCCGCGACGAACCGATAACGATCCGTTAATGCCCTGCTGACACTCTCGTTCTGTCGCCGCTTGAATCCATATCGACATCTCGTACGTATACACAATGCAGGCCTCGAAGCCGTGGTCTGGAACAGACTGCGACGATCTTAATATCCACTTAATCGATTGTTTTTAGCATTTATTTGCGCTTTTTAATCAAATTTTTTTGCGTAGTATGAGCTCCATACCCAACGCACAACACGCAAACACACTTGGAGTACACATCATGAAAACCCAACTGATCCTCGCTCTGACCCTCTCCGTACTGGCCGCCAACACCTTCGCCGCCGACGGTTATGACCGCACCGGTTCTGGCGCTTTCACCGCTGAACATTCGGCCGCTGTCGCGGCTGATGGTTACGATCACACAGGCTCGGCGTCTTTCGCCGCTGACGGCTTCGATCGCACTGGCTCGGCCAAAGTCGCGTCTGATGGTTTTGATCACACCGGTACCGCTGACGCTATCGCCGCCGACGGTTTTGATCGCACCGGTACTGCCGCCGCTATCAGCTAAACCTTGGGCAGACTTCACAGCCCGGCTTCGGCCGGGCTTAGTTGTTTCTGGGACAGTGAAAACCCGGCGCTGCGAGAGTGGCACTCACCCTCAATGACTTGCACTATGGCAACCTTCACCTTTACGTCTGCACAAGAGCCCGCCATGTCTGATGATATTCACTACTACGAACCTGCCCTGGGCCATGGCCTGCCCCACGACCCGTTCAACGCCATCGTCGGCCCGCGGCCTATCGGCTGGATTTCCTCGCAGGATGCCGAAGGTCGGCTGAACCTGGCGCCGTACAGTTTTTTCAACGCGTTCAACTACATTCCGCCGATCATCGGGTTCTCAAGCGTCGGCCGTAAAGACAGCCTGAACAACATCGAGCAGACCGGCGAATTCGCCTGGAACCTGGCCACCCGTCCGCTGGCCGAGCAGATGAACCAGAGCTGCGCGACGGTCCCGGCCGACGTCAACGAATTCGAACTGGCCGGGCTGACGCCGGCAGCCTCGAAAATCATTCAGGTGCCACGCGTCGCTGAAAGCCCGGTGTCCTTCGAGTGCAAGGTCACGCAGATCATTCAGTTGCAACGTGCGGATAAAGAAGTGGTGCCGAGCTGGCTGATTCTTGGCGAAGTGGTCGCCGTGCATATCGCCAAGTGGCTGCTCAAGGATGGGGTGTACGACACCGCCGCGGCAGAACCGATTCTGCGCGGTGGTGGGCCGGCGGATTATTTCCAGCTGGGGCCTGAGGCCTTGTTCAAGATGTTCCGCCCGGGGGCGACCAAGGCATAGGTCAAATCGTTACCAGACCAGTTCGCCGTCTTCAGCGACGTCGGTCAACTGCTCAAGCTTCTGCTCGGCAGCCTGATCGGCTTCGAAGGCGGTCTTGAATTTCTGTTCATCGAGGATTTTGTGAAAGCGCGGGGCGCCTGAGCCACCCAGGGCTTTGACGGCGATGGCGGCGCTGTAGCCTCCTTCACCCGGTACTACGGCGGAAACAGCTTCGAACTGTGCAAACTCTTTACGTGCCATGTCGCGGATCCTGGCCAATGGAAAGTCGGCCATTCTAAACCGTCAGCTGGCCAACTGCTGTAGTGAGGCACTGTTCAACTGCGGATATTCGCCGTGTGCCTGAGCCGCCGAGACTTCGCTGAAGGTGTGAAAATCCAGGCTGTTGACCACCAACTCTTGCACCAGCTCGGCAAAGATCTGCATGGCCGGGGTGCCGAAGTAGGCAGTCATGGCCTGCTGGTCGACCCAAAAACCGGACACCAGCCACAGTTCGGGATCGCACAACGAATGCTGCAAGGCAAAGTGCAGGCAACCGCTGGCCTGACGCGACGGTTCGATCAGGCTGCTCAAACGCGCGCCCAACTCCATCGAGCGGCCTGCGCGGGCACGGACAAAAGCCATATGGCTGACGGGGATCTGCGTGGACATGTTCGACTCTCCCTGATGTAGACGATCGGCAGCCTGAGAGAAGCTGCGACAGGGACAGAGATTAAGCGACAGGCGCTAGGCCCGTTAGTCGATTCCTGCCGGCTTATTGCACAATCCTGCACCCGCAGCTGACTGCCGCCTAACCAGCGCCAGGTCAGCTGCGCAAATGTGACAAAGGGGTTTCAAGCAAGTTTTCCCGCGTTCTGTTTACGTTCTCTATGCTGAATCCGACCACACAGCAGGATCAGGCAAGTTTTGCGCAGGATTTGCCTACCACCCGGACTTGCACAAATTTAAGCTGTGCTCATCCCATCTCCTTGCCGAGGATGTTTTGCATGCCATCTCTGGATTCCACTCACGCCCCGCTGGATGCCAACATGGAAAAACAGCGTGTGGAGCTCTCGGCAATCATTCGTCGTAATACCTGCGAGGATGGCAGCTACGCGACCGCCATCGGCTCGTTGTTTTTGTCGCGTCACAGCCAGTCCCACGACTTTGCCCCGGTGCTCGCGCAACCGGCCCTGTGCATCATGGCCCAGGGGCGCAAGGAAGTTCGGCTGGCCGACGACGTCTTCAACTACGACCCGCTCAACTATCTGGTGGTCTCGGTCTCGATGCCGCTCAGCGGACGGGTGGTCGATGTCTCGCCAGATAAGCCGATCCTGGCCTTGCGCCTGGATATCGACCCGGCGGAAATCACCGCATTGATTGCCGACGCCGGGCCCATCGGCGTGCCCACCCGCCCTGCCGGGCGCGGCCTGTATGTCGAACAACTGGATCAACCGATGCTCGATGCCGTGCTGCGCCTGGCACGCTTGCTCGACACCCCGAAAGACATCGCGATGCTCGCGCCGCTGATTCGCCGGGAAATTCTCTATCGCTTGTTGCGCAGCCCCCAGGGCCATCGGCTGTATGAGATTGCCGTCGCCAACAGCCAGAGCCATCGCATCGGCCAGGCAATCAAATGGCTCAACGGTAACTACGAGCAGCCGTTGCGCATTGATGAGTTGGCCAAGGAAGTGAACCTGAGTGTGTCGACCCTGCACCATCGCTTCAAGGCGATGACGGCGATGAGTCCACTGCAGTATCAGAAGCAACTGCGCCTGCAAGAGGCGCGGCGCTTGATGCTCGCCGAGGGCATCGACGCCTCGGCGGCAGGTTACCGCGTGGGCTATGAAAGCCCCTCGCAGTTCAGCCGCGAGTACAGCCGGCTGTTTGGCGCGCCGCCGTTGCGGGATCTGGCGCGGTTGCGGATGACGGTTTGAAGCGGTTGCAGAATGCTTATTGTGGCGAGGGAGCTTGCTCCCGCTCGGCTGCGCAGCAGTCGTAACCCAGCAAACGAGTTTTGCCTGACACAACCCGATTGCTGATGTTGGGCCCGCTACGCAGGCCAGCGGGAGCAAGCTCCCTCGCCACAGTGATCGGCGTCGTGACTTAGGCGGCGAGTACGCGGCAGGCTTCGGATGGAATGGTCACCGACACCGGGTTGCCGATGCTCAGGCCGATACCCTGGCACGGCGTGCTCAACGCTGTCAGCGTCACGCCGGAACACTCGACCGTGGTTTCGATGGTCGCGCCGATATCGCGCACGAACGTCACCCTGCCCAGTAAACGATTGCCTGCGGTTGCCTGTGGGTGCGACAGCTGGAGGTCTTCCGGACGCACCAGCATCTTGACTTTTTCACCGACCACGATGCTGCTGCAAATCGGCACCTGAAGCGCATCGCCACCGGGCAAACCGACTTTACCGTCACCCAATGCCGTGGCCGGAAAAATGTTCCCCGAGCCGATGAAGTCGGCGACGAACTCGTTGGCCGGATGCCGGTAGATCTCGATCGGCGTGCCGACCTGCTGCACCCGATTCTGCCCCAGCACCACCACGATGTCCGCCATGGTCATGGCTTCGCGCTGGTCGTGGGTGACCATGATGGTGGTGATGTTCAGGCGTTGCTGAAGCTGGCGGATCTCCACTTGCATCGATTCGCGCAGCTTGGCATCGAGGGCCGACAGCGGTTCGTCGAGCAGGAGGATTTTCGGGTGCGAGGCAATCGCCCGGGCAATCGCTACGCGCTGACGTTGCCCACCGGAGAGCTTCGCAACCGGGCGATCAATCATTTCTTGCAGCTGAATCAGCTCTAGCAACTCCACCACCCGCGCCTGCTGATCGGCCTTGCTCACGCCACGCAGTTTCAGCGGATAGGCGATATTCTCGCCGACCGTCATGTGCGGGAACAGCGCCAGCGACTGAAACACCATGCCGAAGTTGCGCAGGTGCGCCGGTGTGTTGCCGATGTCTTCACCGTCCAGACGAATTTCACCGTCGCTCAGGGTTTCCAGGCCAGCGATCATTCGCAGCAAGGTGGTTTTGCCACAGCCCGAAGGGCCGAGAAAACACACCAGCTTGCCCTCAGGCAGGTGCAGATTGACGTCCTTCACCGCGCACGCCGTGCCGTAGCGTTTCTCGACGTTTTCCAGAATTAAACCAGTCATGCTTCACCTCAAGAATCAGAACGAGACGCCACCTTCACCGACCAGCTTCTCCAACGCCCAAATGAGGACGAAGTCGATCAGCACGATCAGCACGGCAAACGAGAATACGGTTGGGTCCAGCGACGATACGGTGCGGCTGAACATCCAGATAGGCACGGTCATGACATCGATGGTGTAGAGGAAGTAAGTCACGGTGAACTCGTTGAACGAGACAATGAACGCCAGCAGCATCCCGGCGAGGATCCCCGACTTCATCAACGGCACCACCACATCGACAATCGCCCGCATCGGCGAAGCGCCGAGCATTTGTGCGGCTTCTTCGACTTCGCTGCCGATGGACAGCATCGCCGCGGTGCAGTTTTTCACCACGAACGGCAAGGCCAGGATCACGTGGGCAATCACCAGTCGCGACACCGTCATCTGGAACGGCAGGCTGTCGAACACCAGCAACAACGCCAGGCCCAGTACCACCATCGGAAACACCAATGGCAGTGACATCAACTGCAGTGCCACGGCTTTGCCACGAAACTCCAGGCGGGTCAGTGCATAAGCTGCCGGCACCGCAACGAGGGTCGCGAAGATCATGGCCATGAACGAGACCATCAGGCTGGTGGTCATGGCTTTGCCCAGGCTCAGCACATCGCTGGCGTCCGGGGACGCGAAGGTGTGCCAGGCGGCCTTGTACCATTGCAGGCTGTAACTGCTGGGTGGGAAGTCGAGGTTCGAAGAACCACTGAACGACATGACAATCATGGTCAGGATCGGCAACACCGCCAGAAACAGGATGACGCCTGAAAGGATCCCGGCAAATTTACCGGTATCGCCTGGCAACAGCGACAGGCGCTTCTTGCTCAACGTGCTCATTGCGAAGCCTCCAGCATGCGCCGACGACGGCCAGTGATGTATTCGGACAAGGTCATGATGGCCAGCGTGGTGACGATCAGCACCACACCCGCCGCAGAGGCGGCTGGCCAGTTCATCAGCGGCGCGATCTGGTCATGCACCATCACCGCGAGCATCGGCACACGCCGACCACCGAGCAGCAAGGGCACCACAAAGCTGCTGGCGTTGTAGGCGAATACCAGGGTCGCGCCGGTGATGATTCCCGGCATGCTCATCGGCAGCACCACCTGGAAAAACACCTTCAAGCGGCTCGCGCCCAAGGTCGCCGCGGCTTCCTCGTAAGTGCGGGCAACGCCGCGCATGGCGCTGGCAATCGGCAGCACGGCCAACGGGAAAGCGGTTTGGACCAGGCCCATCAAGACGCCGTTCTGGTTGTACAGCAGCATGATCGGACGCTTGATCAAACCGAGGCCCATCAGCGCCTGATTGAGCATCCCGCCAGGTCCCAGAATCACCAGCCAGCCGTAGCTTTGTAGCAACAGGTTGACCAGCAACGGCAACAGCACGGCGGCCAGAAACACTCGACGCAGCAACGGCGAGGTCAGGCGCGACATGGTGTACGCCACCGGGATTGCCAGCAGCACGGCAATCACCGCGCTGATCAATGCCAGGCGCAAGGTCAGCAGCAGGGATTTGAGGTAATAGGGTTCCAGCAGCTGGGCATAACTGGTCAGGCTGAAACCGCTCCATTCCGCGCCTTTGGTGCCCACGCTCATGCGCAACACCAGCAGGCTGGCGGCAATCAGCACACCGAGAAACAGCATCGATGGCGAAAGAAATAACCAGGCGCGCGTCGTCGGCGAAACGCCGAAGCTCGGGCGTACGGCAACGGGGCTGACCGTTTGGGTCAGAGGTTGGTGTTCCATAGCAATGGTCTCGTCAATGGAAGGCAAAAAACCTGGAGCCGTACAAGAAACCGTGGCGAGGGAGCTTGCTCCCGCTGGGCCGCGAAGCGACCCCAGAACCTGCCAACCGGTGTTTTTCCGACACACCGCATCTACCGGTTCACGACTGCTGCGCCCGAGCGCGGAACGGCCGGCGGGAGCAAGCTCCCTCGCCACAATGGATCTCCAGGCGGCAGACGTCAGGAAGAGAAGATTTCCGTGTAGCGACGAATCCATTGGTCATGCACCGTCGCCAGGAAGGCGTTGTCGTGCATGATCGCCTTCTCGGCAATCTGCTCCGGCGTCAGGATGTACGGGCTCTTGCGCGCTTCGGCAGAGATGATTGCCTTGGCGTTGACCGGGCCGTTATAGATGTCTTCGGCCATCTTGCCCTGCACCAGCGGATCGAGTGAGTGGTTGATGAAGGCATAGGCCAGGTCGGTATCGCCCGGACGGTTCTTCGGCATGACCGACTGCATCAGGTCGGTGTAGAAACCTTCCTTCATGCCAAAGGTTGCACTCAGACCGTAGTTCGGATCGCGGATCTGTTTCGGGAAGAATGCAGGAGCGTACAACCCACCCATGTCCAGGGAGCCGGTGCGGAACAGTTCGGCGATCTGGTTCGGGTTTTCACCCAAAGTCACCACGCGGCTCTTGAGCTCGGCGAGTTTCTTGAAGCCGGGTTCGATGTTGTGCTCGTCACCACCGGCCAGTTTGGCGGCGATGATGATCAGGTCCATGGCCTCGGTCCAGTTCGGCGGCGGCAGGAAGATGTTCGGCGCCAGATCCGCGTCCCACAGGGCCGCATAGCTGTCCGGGGCTTCTTTCTGAGTGCGGCTGCTGTAGACGAGGCTGTTGCACCAGAGCAGGTAACCGATGCCGTGACCGTTGGCCCCGGTGCGGTATTTCTCCGGTACGTCGATCAGGTTGGGAATGCGGTTCAGGTCTGGCTTTTCCAGCAACCCGGCAGCGGCCAGACCTTCAGCGCCGACGCCAGCCAGGGTGATGACGTCGTATTGCGGGCGATCACCACCGGCCTTCAGTTTGGCGACCATTTCCGAAGTACTGCCGGTACGGTCCGCGATGACCTTGGCGCCGGTCTTGGCTTCAAAGGTCGCGGCGATGTTGCGCAGCGCCGCAAGCCCGGTGTCATCGGACCAGGTCAACAGCCGCAGGGTCTTGCCCTGAAAACGTGTGTCACTGGCGTTGGCGCGGATGAACGGCATGCTCATGGCGGCCGCCGCAACCGATGCAACGCCTACGGTCTTGATGAATTGTCTTCTGTTCAGATCATGATCGCCCATGAAGGACTCCCTTTATTGTTGTAGGTATGAGTTAGGAGCATCCCTTGCGCCCGCGCTCTTCGATCCGCTGCCAGCCCCGTGTTACAAGGGCTGTAGCGAGGTCTGCGGGTTCATCCTGAGGTCACGCAAAACGCGCAACAATCGAAAAAAAATCATTGGTGCCATGTCCCTGGCGCATGCCTCGTTACGAGGCATGCGTGGGCCGTTTTCGTGCTGTCAGACGGCGCGAATCACGTGCTTTATTTCTTGAAACGCCTGCAAGCCCCACGGCCCCAACTCACGGCCGATGCTGCTCTGCTTGTAGCCGCCCCAGGCCGTCTGCGGGAAGATCACCTGCGGCGCGTTGATCCACACCAGCCCCGCCTGCAAGGCGTTGGCGACCCGTTCGGCGGTCAGCGGATCAGCGCTGACCACGCTGGCCACCAGACCGAACTGGCTGTCGTTGGCCAGCTCGATTGCCTCTTGCTCCGTGGCAAAACTGCGCACACAGAGCACCGGGCCAAAAATCTCTTCACACCACAACGCACTGTCGAGGGGCACTTCGGTGAAAATGGTCGGCCGCAAAAAATAGCCATGCGGCAGATCGGCAGGCCGGTCACCACCGCAGACCAACCGCGCACCCGCGCTCAAGCCGCGATCAATGTGGCCCAGCACGCGCTGGTACTGCGCCTGATTGACCAACGCGCCCATTTCAACCTCGGGGTCAAACGGGTCAGCCACGCGAATCGCATTGGCCCGCGCCGTCAGGCGCAGCAGGAATTCATCCGCCAGCTCATCGGCAACCAACACCCGACTGGTGGCCGAACACATCTGCCCGGCATTGAAGAAACCACCGCCACTGGCCAACTCCACAGCCAGGTCGAGATCGGCATCCGCCAGCACCAGCAGCGAGGATTTGCCACCCAGTTCCAGGCTCACGCCCTTGACGGTTTCCGCCGCACGCTGCATGACCTGAACGCCGACCGCGTTGCTGCCGGTGAAGGAAATTTTTGCCACCCGCGGATCGGCCGACAGCGGCGCACCGACCGCCAGCCCGGTACCGCAGACCAGGTTGAACACACCGTCGGGCAAGCCGCTCTCGGCGATGATCGCCGCCAGTTCCAGCTCCGGCAGCGGCGTGACTTCCGAAGGCTTGAGCACCACGCAGCAGCCCGCTGCCAAGGCTGGTGCGAGCTTCCAGGCGGTGGTGACCATCGGGAAGTTCCACGGCACGATCAACCCGACCACACCGCACGCTTCACGGCGCACGCGGGCGGCGAAGTCTTCGCTCGGCAGTTCCACAACGCGGTCCTGGCCGGCGTCCAGCGCTTCAGCGAGACCTGCGTAATACTCGAACGTGGCGATCACGTCATCGACGTCGATGCCCGCTTCGAACTGTGGCTTGCCGTTGTTGCTCGACTGCAAGTGCATCAAGCGTTCACGGCGGGCCTGCACTCCATTGGCGATCTTGCGCAGCACCGCGCCGCGTTCGGCACCGGTGGTTTTCGACCACTGCACAAACGCCGCGCTGGCCGCTGTGACCGCTTGATCAACCGCGCGCTGATCGCCCCCCTTGACGGTGGTCAACAGCGCTTCGGTCGCCGGATTGATGACCCGCAAATGCTCGTCACCAGCCGACCATTGGCCGTCGATGTACAAACCGTCCTGGATGATAGGAAAGCTCATGCCGACACCGCCTTCATCCACTGGGTCTGGTCGATTTCGATCAGCGTCGGGCCCTGGCGATCAGTGGCTGCACGCAATGCCGCGCGCAGTTCTTCAACACCGCTGATGGCGTGTGCCGCACAGCCCAGGCCTTTGGCCACGGCGATGAAATCCGGGGTGTAGATGTCGACGCCAACCGGTTCGATGTCGCGGTTGACCATGTATTTCTTGATCTCTTCGTAGCCCTGGTTATTCCACAGCAGGACGATGACCGGGGTGCGTGCTTCCACCGCGCTGGCCAGTTCCGGCAAGGTGAATTGCAGGCCGCCGTCGCCGATCAGGCACACCACCGGTGGACGACTGTTGCGTTCCTGACCACCGCCGAGCCACGCGCCAATGGCCGCCGGCAAGGCATAGCCGAGGGTGCCGTAACCGGTCGACGAGTTGAACCAGCGACGCGGGCGTTCCGGGTTGAACGTCAGGTTGCCGGTGTACACCGGTTGGGTCGAGTCGCCGACGAATACCGCTTCCGGCAACTCATCCAGCACGGTGTGCAGGAACTGCGTCTGGGCACGGGTTGGCGCGTCCCAGATGGTTTCAAGTTCGGCACGCAAGCTGGCGGCGCGAGCCTGGCCCCAATCGCTGCAACGCTCGGCCAGCGAATGTTTGGCCACGCCGTCGAGCAAGGCCTGGGCTGCGCTTTGTGCGTCGGAGACCAGCGCCACCTTGGGCGGGTAGTTGCGCACGGTCTGGTCCGGGTCGATGTCGACCCGCAGCAAAGTGCCCGGAATTTCAAAGCCACCGGCAAAGGTCACGTCGTAGTCGGTCTCGGCCAGTTCAGTACCGATGGCCAGGACCACGTCGGCGTCAGCCACCAGGGCACGAGTGGCCACCAGCGTTTGCGTCGAACCAATGAGCAACGGGTGAGCCGACGGCAGCATGCCTTTGGCATTGATGGTCAGCGCCACCGGTGCATCAAGTAATTCGGCAAGCCGGGTCAGCTCGGCCGCTGCATCGATCGAACCGCCACCGGCGAGGATCAACGGGCGTTTGGCGTTGGCCAGCAGTTCGCTCATCTGCGCCACGGCCGACGGCGCTGCACCGGCGCGAGTGATGCTCACCGGTTGGCTGGCGAGCAAGGCATCGGCGTCTTCGACCAGCACATCGAGCGGGATTTCGATGTGCACCGGACGCGGCCGACCCGCCTGGAACAAGGCAAAGGCACGGGCCAGCACGCCCGGCAGTTCGGCAGCGGACATCAGCGTGTGGGAGAACGCAGCAACGCCGGCCACCAGTGCGCCCTGGTTCGGCAGTTCGTGCAGCTTGCCGCGTCCGCCGCCCAACTGACTGCGCGATTGCACGCTGGAGATCACCAGCATCGGGATCGAATCGGCGTAGGCCTGGCCCATCGCCGTGGTGATGTTGGTCATGCCGGGGCCGGTGATGATGAAGCACACACCCGGTTTGCCGCTGGTGCGGGCATAACCGTCAGCCATGAAGCCGGCACCCTGCTCGTGACGCGGAGTAACGTGGTTGATGCTCGAACGGGCCAGCCCGCGATACAGCTCAACGGTATGCACGCCGGGAATGCCGAACACCTGCTCGACCCCGTAACCTTCGAGTAACTTGACCAATACTTCGCCGCACGTCGCCATATCTTTACCCTTCTTGTTCGTTGAGACGCTGGCCCCGCGCGGCATTGGATGGCGCGCCGCGGTGCTCAGTCATGGCGTTATTGGAACGGTCAGCGGGTAGCCGCAACAATCGATAAAAAGTCATACTCGCCATGTCCTCACCTCATGCCTTGGCGTTCTATGAAACGACTTCCCCCCCTTCCCGCGTTGCACACGTTCCTGATCACGGCCCAGTGCTGCAATTTCACCCGGGCAGCCGAGCAACTGCACATCACCCAGGGCGCGGTGAGCCGGCAGATCGCCGGGCTGGAAGAGCATTTGGGCTACACGCTGTTTCATCGCCAGGCACGCGGTTTGAGCCTGACGGCCGAGGGGCTCGAGTGGCTGCCACGGATCCAGCAGGTGTTCGGTTTGATCGATGAGGCGGTAGAACAGGTGGGCGCACACCGCGAAACCTTGCAGCTCAAGGCCCCGACCTGTGTCATGCGTTGGTTGCTGCCGCGTTTGCTGCAATGGCAAAAAGAACGCCCGGACGTGCCGGTGGAGTTGACCACCACGGTGCAACATGGCGTGGATTTTCATCGCGAGCAGTTCGACGCCGCCGTCATGTACGGCGCGCCGCCCGACAGTTCGCTGGCCTCACTGCATCTGTTTGACGAGCAACTGACGCCGGTCTGTTCGCAGCCTCTGCTCGACGGCCCGGTGCCGCTGCACAGCCCGTCAGACCTGAGTCAACATTTGCTGCTGCACCCAACGCGCGATCAGCGGGACTGGAAGGCCTGGCTGAAAGCCGCGGACGTCAACCTCAACACACTCGGCAAGGGTCAGCATTTCGAAACCCTGGACCTGGCGATGTCCGTGGCGTCTCAAGGAACGGGGGTGGCGATTGGGGATTGGTCGTTGATCGGCGATGACCTGAGTGCCGGACGGCTGGTCATGCCTTTTGATTTGAAGGTGAAAACGGGGCTGGGGTATTACCTGGTGTTCCCGCAGAAACCCGGACCGTCGCCGCAGTTGCGTGAACTGATGGAATGGCTGGTGGTGCAGGCGCAGGCGCGCTGAATCTGCCCTCAAACGCTTCCCCCTGTAGCAGCTGGCGCAGCCTGCGTTCGAGCGCGTAGCGGTCGTAAAACCTGCACACGCGATTCTTCAGGTAAACCGCATGTGCCGGATTGCGAGCGCTGCGCACTCGAACGCAGGCTGCTACAGGGAGCGCGTGGTGTCCTTTGGATCAGTAGCCCACAGTAAACCGCTGGCGGCTATGCGCTGGCTTCTCGACTTCATCGAGCATCGCAATCGCGTAGTCGGCGAAGGTGATCCAGCTCTTGCCTTCGGCGCTCACCAGCAGATGGTCCTTGCCCACGCGGAAGGTGCCGGTACGCTCGCCTTCGACGAACAGCGCCGACGGTGAAAGGAAGGTCCAGTCCAGATTCTTTTCCTGACGCAAGGTGTCGAGGTAGACGCCACCAGCAGTGGCCTCGGCCTTGTACTCTTCAGGGAAGTTCGGGGATTCGATGACTTTGCTGCCATCCGGCACCAACAGGGAACCGGCACCACCGACCACCAGCAGACGCTTCACGCCGGCCTTTTTGACCGGCTCGATAATCGCGCTGGCCGGGATCGTCGAAAAGTGTGCCGCGCTGATCACCACATCAGCACCTGCGACCGCCGCTTGCAGCGCTGCGCTATCGGCAACGTCGACATTTTTGCTGACAACACCGGCACGCGGGCTGATTTTCGAGGTGTCGCGGGCGATGGCGATGACGCTGTGACCGCGACGCAGGGCTTCTTCCAGCAGTTGGCTACCGGCACGACCGGTGGCGCCAATGATTGCGATCTTACTCATGAACAGTGCTCCAGTTGATTAGGTTGACCTGTGGCGAGCGAGCTTGCTCGCGCTGGGCTGCGTAGCAGCCCTAAAGCTTCGTACTCATTGCAGATTTTACGAGTGCTGCGCCCTCGAGCGGGAGCAAGCTCCCTCGCCACAAGGGGTGAAGCGATTTACCACTTCATCTCGCCTTTGGCGACTTTGGCGCTCAGCTCAAGCGAGCTTTCTTCGCCGAGGTTCGGGTAACGCTTTTTCATCGCGGCGATCAGCTCGGCCGAATCTTTGGCCTTGGCAGTTTCAGCGTCGAACGCCTTGATGTAGTCGGCGGTGAAGTGCACAGCGGCCAGCGAACGTGCGCTGTCACCCAGGTAATGACCTGGAACGATGGTGTTCGGTTTCAGGCTGTCGATGGTCTTCAGCGTAGTCAACCAATCGGCATGGGACTGCGCGCTTTGAGTATCGGCCATCCACACGTGGATGTTTTCCGCGACGACCACACCACCGACCGCGGCTTTGATCGACGGGATCCAGACAAAGGTCCGGTCCGGTTGCTTGCCGTCCAGGCCAATGATGTCGAGCTGCTTGCCTTCCAGGGTCAGGCTATGGCCCTTGAGCACACCCGGCACGATGGTTTTTGCCGGTGCATCGGCACCCAGTTTCGGTCCCCAGAACGCTACTTTGCCTTCAACGGTGGCCTTGATGTGATCAACCGTCGGCTGTGAGGCGAGCACTTTGGCTTTTGGGAACGCAGCGGTGATCGTGTCCAGGCCGAAGTAGTAATCCGGGTCACCGTGGCTGATGTAGATGGCGGTCAGTTGCTTGCCACTGGCGCGGATTTTTTCCACCACCTGCTCGGCCTGGGATTTGCCGAATTGCGCGTCCACCAGAATCGCTTCTTTCTCGCCGCTGACCAGTACCGAGGTCACCGGAAAAATCGCAGCGGCGCCCGGGTTGTAGACGTCCAGGGTCAGTGCCGGCGTGGCGGCTGCCGCATGAGCGGCAAAACCCAGGGTGGCGGTGGCGAGTAAAAGACGCTTGAAAGAAGTGAAGCCGATCATGGTGCTGCTCCGTTGTGCATAAGCCGTGTTTGGCGATGGGACAGAGCTTAGTTGCCTGACTCGCTACAAAAAATGCGATGCTTGAACATAGTTTGTTTCTGAAAGCGGGCAAATCATGGATCGTCTCCAAGCAATGCGGGTGTTCGTCACCGTCGTCGACCTCGGCAGCCAGTCAGCCGCGGCCGATCACCTGGACCTGTCGCGCCCGGTGGTGTCGCGCTATCTGGCCGAACTGGAGGACTGGGTCGGGGCGCGCTTGATGCACCGCACCACGCGCAAACTCAGCCTGACCGCCGCCGGCACCGAGATCCTGCCGCGTTGCCGGCAGATGCTCGATCTGTCGAGCGACATGCAGGCCGCCGTCAGCGAGCCGGACGATGCGCCACGCGGCTTGCTGCGGATCAGCGTCAGCACCTCGTTCGGTCAGGCACAACTGGCGGACGCCATGGCGGCATACGTCAAACGCTTTCCCGGGGTCAGCATCGACCTGCAAATGCTCGACCGCACGGTGAACCTGGTGGACGAGCGCATAGACCTCGCGATCCGCACCAGCAACGACCTGGACCCGAACCTGATTGCCCGAAAGCTGACCGTCTGCCGTTCGGTAATCTGCGCCTCCCCCGCCTACCTGCGCGAGCACCCGACGCCGCAACGGGTCGAGGATTTGAGCCAGCACAATTGCCTGACCCACTCCTACTTCGGCAAAAGCCTCTGGCATTTCGAACAGGACGGCGAGCAGGTTTCGGTGCCGGTGCAGGGCAACATCAGCGCCAACGAAGCCAGCACGCTGTTGCGCGCAGCCATGGCCGGTGCCGGCGTGGCGATGCTGCCCAGCTACCAGGCCGGCGTGCATATCCACAGCGGCGAACTGGTGCGCCTGCTGCCACACGCCGAACCACGGCAGATGAACATGTACGCGGTGTACGCCTCACGCAAACACATGCCCGCGGCGCTGCGCAGCATGCTGGATTTTCTGGTGTCGAGATTTCCCGAAACACCTGCGTGGGATGTGGGGCTTTAAAGGCAGAACACATACTTTGTGGCGAGGGGGCTTGCCCCCGTTCGGCTGCGAAGCAGTCGTAAAACTTGCAAGCGAGTTCTATCTGATAGATCTCGATTGCAGGATTTGGGCTTGCTTCGCAAGCCAACGGGGGCAAGCCCCCTCGCCACAATGGTTTCGCTGCTGATACTGAGTAAGTGGTGTGGGCGGGGTTTATGGCAACTCACCACCGCTGACCTATGCTGATATCAGTACCCCTTAAAAAATAAGAGGTATCGGTTCAGAGGTCAGCGCCATGAGCGTTAAAACCAGAAGGTATCTCGCGATCTTTATCACCTGCACCGCCGCGCTGGCGTTGTATGGCACCGCCGCCTATCGCGTTGAACAGGCCCGGCAGCTGCCACGTGAGTACGCCAGCTGCAACTTTGAACGGTGCATTCCACACACCGCGACCCTGAACCTCAAGTAACGAGGGCGCTTAGCCCTCGCTATCCTGATCAGCCTTCAAGCGATCCCGAAACGCCTTCGGCGAGATCCCCACGCGGCGTCGAAACAGCCGGGTGAAATTGGTCGGGTCAGAGAACCCCAACACATCCGACATCTCGTAGATGGTCATGCTGGTGTAGGTCAGCAGTCGCTTGGCCTCCAGCAACTGGCGCTCGTGCATGATCTGCAATGCCGGTTGTCCCGCCAGCTCACGGCAGGTGCCGTTGAGGTGGGACACGGAAATCCCCAACCGGTGTGCCAGATCCTCGACCTTCACGTGCTGGCGATAATTCTCTTCCACCAGTTGAATAAACCCGTTGAGGTATTCGCGTGCACGCTGTGGTCGCTGACTGGCGGCGCGGCGCTGGATCACCTGGCGGCTGACCCACACCATGATCACGCTGACCAGCGAATGCATGAGCATTTCGCGTGCTGGCTGGTGCCCGACGTATTCATTCTGCAAGGCTGTAAACAGGCTGTTGAGGTAGTCCGCATCGCTTCCTGCCGCGTAACTCTCCGCCACTGCCAGGGCATTCACCGAACTGCCCAGCTGCGCTTGAAGATGAGCCACCAGCGGCGCGGCCAGTGTCACCACAAATCCCTCTACATCTTCGGAAAAACGAAAGCCGTGCACCGACAGCGGTGGCAGGATCTGGATCGCGGCTTCGCTCAGTTGCGTGCGCTGCCCCTCGATCTCCAGCTCTGCCTGACCTTTGTACACAAACAGTAACTGACATAAATCGGCATGCCGATGGGGTTTGATTTCCCATTGATGTTCACGGCTGCGTTTGGAAATGGTTTCGCAATGCAACAAGTCAGGGGTCGGCCAGTCCAGGCTCTCGCCATAGAGTTTGAATACGGGAATCGAAGGAAGGGCAGGCTTGTTCATCACTTCAGTCCAGGCCTCAGCGTAACGGGCGGTAATCGCCCCGATTGGCGAAATGTACAGGTTTCAGCGCAGTTTTCACCTTCAATTGACCGACTCACAAGCGAAAAATGCAAGCACTCGATTCATAAAAACCATTCACCGACTTTGTCCGCGTGAAGCTTGCGAGCCCTAACAATAATGAAAACCCTCAAAACCCAAGTCGCGATTATCGGTGCAGGCCCCTCTGGCCTGCTGCTCGGCCAGTTGCTGCACAACGCCGGCATTGCCACGGTCATTGTCGAACGCCAGACACCCGACTATGTACTGGGGCGAATCCGCGCCGGGGTCCTGGAGCAAGGCATGGTCGAGTTGTTGCGCCAGGCCGGCGTCAGCCAGCGCATGGACGCTGAAGGTCTGGTGCATGGCGGCTTCCAGCTGGCCCTCGATGGACGCCAGGTGCACATCGATCTACACGCGTTGACCGGCGGCAAAACCGTGATGATCTACGGTCAGACCGAAGTCACCCGCGACCTCATGGCCGCCCGTCAGTCGGCGGGGGCATCGACCCTCTACGAAGCCAGCAACGTAATACCTCACGGGATGAAATCCGACGAACCGTTCCTGACCTTTGAAAAGGACGGTGAAACCTGGCGCCTGGACTGCGACTACATTGCCGGTTGCGACGGCTTTCATGGTGTCGCACGGCAATCGATTCCCGCCGACACGCTGAACATATTCGAACGGGTCTACCCGTTCGGCTGGCTCGGTATACTCGCCGACACCCCGCCGGTCCACGATGAACTGGTGTACGCCCGACATGCTCGCGGCTTCGCGTTGTGCAGCATGCGGTCGACCACACGTACCCGCTATTACGTTCAGGTGCCCGCTGACGAAAAGGTCGAGGACTGGTCCGATCAGCGCTTTTGGGAAGAGCTGAAATCGCGCCTGCCGCAGGCGCTTGCCGACACGCTGGTCACCGGTCCGTCGATTGAAAAAAGCATCGCGCCGCTACGCAGTTTTGTGGTCGAGCCCATGCAGTACGGGCGGATGTTCCTGGTCGGCGACGCGGCCCATATCGTCCCGCCCACCGGCGCCAAAGGCCTGAACCTGGCCGCCAGCGACGTCAGCACCTTGTTCAACATTCTGCTCAAGGTCTACCGCGACGGCCGCACCGAGCT
The DNA here is from genome assembly GCF_058800905.1 of Pseudomonas sp. GW822-FHT04C11. Lineage (NCBI taxonomy): Bacteria > Pseudomonadati > Pseudomonadota > Gammaproteobacteria > Pseudomonadales > Pseudomonadaceae > Pseudomonas > Pseudomonas sp. GW822-FHT04C11. The sequence continues at coordinate 278,667 of NZ_JBXAMS010000005.1, forward strand.
GCTGGAGAAGTACTCGGAAATCTGCCTGCGGAGAGTCTGGAAGGCCGAACGGTTTTCCTGGTGGATGACCTCGATGCTGCACACCTTCGAAGGCAGCGATGCCTTCAGCCAGCGCATCAGCGAGTCGGAGCTCGAGTACTTCGTCGACTCCGAAGCCGGTCGCAAAACCATTGCAGAAAATTACGTCGGGCTTCCGTACGAGGCTATCGAATAGCCTGCTATCGACTTACACTGGCGAGCATCCCCGCTCGCCTTGCCTCTTGCGGGTTAATCACCGCCCGCAGGTTTGACCCGTGACCAATCTGAACCAGCCTGACTCCACCAAACCGGCCATCCGCAGCGTGTTGGTCTCCCTGATGCTGGCGATCTTTCTCGGGGCGCTGGATCAAACCATCGTCGCCGTCTCGATGCCGGCCATTTCAGCCCAGTTCAAGGATTTCAGCCTGTTGGCCTGGGTCATCGCAGGCTACATGGTGGCGATGACCGTGGCAGTGCCGATCTACGGCAAGCTCGGCGACCTTTACGGCCGTCGGCGGCTGATGCTGTTCGGCATGGGATTATTCACGCTGGCCTCGGTGTTTTGCGGCATGGCCCAGAGCATGGAGCAGCTTGTCCTCGCCAGGATTTTTCAGGGCATCGGTGCCGGCGGAATGATTTCGGTCAGCCAGGCGATCATCGGCGACATCGTGCCGCCCCGCGAACGCGGGCGTTATCAGGGCTATTTCAGCAGCATGTACGCAGTGGCCAGCGTGGCCGGGCCGGTGCTCGGCGGTTACATGACCGAGTACCTGTCGTGGCGCTGGGTGTTTCTGATCAACCTGCCGCTGGGCCTCGGCGCCTGGCTGGTGGCCAACCGCACGCTGGTGGGTTTGCCGGTGCCACAGCGCAAGCCGGTCATCGACTATTTGGGCACGCTGCTGATGATCATCGGCCTGACCGCGTTGCTGCTGGGCATCACTCAGGTTGGCCAAGGACATTCGTGGCGCAGCAGCGAAGTGCTCGGGTTGCTGGCGTGTGCGTTGCTGACCCTGACGCTGTTCGCCTGGCATGAGCGGCGGGCGCGCGAGCCGTTGCTGCCGATGCACCTGTTCGCCAACCGCAATGCGCTCCTCTGCTGGTGCACGATTTTCTTCACCAGTTTCCAGGCGATTTCGCTGATTGTGCTGATGCCGCTACGTTTCCAGAGTGTCACCGGGGCCGGAGCCGACAGCGCGGCGCTGCACTTATTGCCGTTGGCGATGGGGTTGCCGATGGGCGCCTACTTCGCCGGTCGCCGGACCTCGGTGACCGGTCGCTACAAACCGATGATCCTGACAGGCGCCCTGCTCACCCCGATCGCAATTCTCGGCATGGCGTTCAGCCCGCCGCAAGCGATGCTCATCAGCAGCGCCTTCATGTTGCTCAGTGGCATTGCCGCCGGCATGCAGTTCCCGACCTCATTGGTCGGCACGCAAAACTCGGTGGAGCAACGCGACATCGGCGTCGCCACCAGCACCACCAACCTGTTTCGCTCACTTGGTGGCGCGGTCGGCGTGGCATTGATGTCGGCCTTGTTGCTGGCGCTGTTGCAGGATTCGAGTTTCGCCCATTTGACCGGCTCGTCGCTGATCGCCGAAGGCAGTTCCGGAAACGTTTTGCTCGATGGCCTGAACGCCGCACCGGGCGAGACTCAAAACGCCTTGCGCGCCGAGCTGCTGCTGACCTTCCAGCATTTGCTGATGGTCAGCGCAGCGGTGTCGTTGCTGGGGCTGGCGGCGGCGATTGCGATGCCGAACATGTTGCTGCGCGGTCGGGAAGACAAGGTTCGCTGACCAGCGCAAAACCTGTGGGAGCGTGGCTTGCCCGCGATGACGCTGGGTCAGGTGACATCTAATCGTCTGACAGTCAGTCATCGCGGGCAAGCCACGCTCCCACAAGGATTTCTCCCCGCATCAAGGTCGAGCGTTGAGCTGCTGCTGCAGGTTCTGGATCTGGCTCTGCAAGGTGGTGATGTTACGCGTGACCTGGCCACGGAAGGCGTCGAACTCGGCGACATTCGCATTGCTGCCTTGAGCCGCGGCCGGGCGGCTGTCCTGCTGGCTTTTGATCACTACCAATTCTTGCTCCAGGCGCTCGATCGCCGCACTCGGGTTGCCTTGTTTCTTCAAGGCGGCGATTTCGGCACTCAGGCTTTTCAGCTGGGCATCGAACTTGCTGGTGTCGCTCGGGGTATTTTTCAGGGTCGCCACATCAGCGCTCAGGGCTTTCAGGTCGGTTTGCAATTGAGCGTTGACGGCATGTTGCTCAACGCTTTGCGCAGCGATCTGTGCCAGCCGCTTGTCCAGGTCCGACGCCTGGCCGACTACGCCTTGCTGCTGTTGGTTTTGCTCCACCAGCTTGGTTTCCAGTTGCTTGATTTTCAGTTTCAGCGCTTCGCTGTCGCTGGTGACGTTCGACTGACTGGCGACCACTTTGCCGGAAATATCCTGCAAGCGCCCGGCGGCCTCCTCGCTGATGCGGGCAAAACTTTCCTGGGTCGCGACCAGTTGCTGCTCCATCAGCGAGATCTGCTGAAAACTCCACCAGGCAAGGCCGGCAAAAGCGAACAGCAACGCCCCGACCAAGGCCCACAACGGGCCGGTGCTCGGGACTTTTACTTTGCCCCTGCTCGCGCTTCGCGCATGTACGCTGGTGTGTTCACGGGCAGCGGCGGCGGTTGGAAAATCGTCGGCATCGTGAGGGTCGGCACGCAGGCTCGGTACATCGTCGAAGTCGTCGTTGGCATCGTTACGCATGGACATGAGGCAACCTTTCTGAACCACAGTGATGGCTAAATGCGACGAGTATAAACCCTGAACTCGCCGCATTGATCGACCGTGATCAGTTGGCTCGGTTCAGAGTTTATTTTGCGCCCGGGTCCTGGGCCTTCCACCAGCCGCAAAACTCATCGAGCGCCGTCCACAGACTGACCTTGGGATCGTAGTCCAGATAATGCCTGGCGCGGCTGATATCGAGGGTGAAGTTTTTGTTCATCACTTGCATGCCCAAACGTGACAGGGTCGGTTCCGGACGCCCCGGCCAGAGTGCGCAAAAGCCCTCGTTCAGCGCCGCAATGCTGTAGGCCAAACCGTAGGAGCGATGACGAGTCACCTGCGGGACGTCCATCTGGCGCATTACATAATTGACCACATCCCACAGCGGCACCGGCGCGCCGTTGCTGATGTTGTAGGCCTTGCCAAGCGCCGATCCCGTCGCCAGCAAACAGCTGAGCATGGCTTCGTTGAGGTTCTGCATGCTGGTGAAATCGACCTTGTTCAGGCCGTTGCCGATGATTGCCAAACGCCCTTTGCGCTGCATGTTCAACAGACGCGGGAAAATGCTCATGTCACCGGCTCCAGTGACAAAGCGCGGGCGCAGGGCCAGTACTTCAAGACCAAACTCCTGAGCACCGAAGACTTTTTGCTCGGCCAGGTATTTGGTCGCTGCATAAGGATGCTTGAAGCGCTTGGGTACCTGTTCTTCGGTCAGCCCCAAGTGGTCACGGCCATCGAAGTAGATCGACGGCGACGACAAGTGCACCAGCCGCCGGACGTTCTGTTTCAGGCAGGCTTCGACCACGTTTTCGGTGACCAGCACGTTGCCCTGATGGAAGTCCTGATAGCGCCCCCAAAGCCCCACCGCACCCGCGCAATGCACCACGGCTTCGACGTCAGCGCACAGCTCGCGAACCAGTTCCGGGTCACTCAAATCGCCCTGAACGAACTCCGCGCCCCGCCGTACCAGATGTTCGACGCCTTCGGCCCGGCGGCCGTTGACCCGCACGTCCAGGCCCTGCTCCAGGGCGAAACGCGCAAAGCGCCCGCCAATGAAGCCGCTTGCGCCGGTGACCAGAATTTTCATGACTTGCTCCGATGTGTTTCGTTTTTCATGCGTGTCGCATTACAGATTTCGTGTGCTCTTGACGCTGCCCGTCAGTCCAACGGCACCAGCCACTGCCTGGATAAACGTACCAGATGCTCGGTAAGTAACCCCAGCAACTGGCCACCATTGCGCCAATGATGCCAGTACAACGGCACATCAATCGGTTTATCTGGCAACAACTCCACCAGCACACCGCGTTCAAGTTGTTCGCGCACCTGCAACTCCGGCACCAGCCCCCAGCCCAGACCGGCTTCGGTCAGACGGATAAAACCTTCGGATGACGGGCACAAATGATGTTCGAAACCACCCTCCACACCCAATGACGCCAGGTAACGGTGCTGCAGAAAGTCATCCGGGCCAAACACCAGCGCCGGCGTGCGCGCCAACTGATCGGCCCTGACCCCTTGGGGAAAATGCCGGGCAATAAACGCCGGGCTGGCCAGCGCGCGGTAACGCATGGCGCCCAGCAACACACTGCGGGCGCCCGCCACCGGGCGCTCACTGGCACACACGCACGCCGCCACTTCACCGGCGCGCATGCGTTTGAGGCCAACGGTCTGGTCTTCCACCACCAGGTCGAGCAATAGATGTTGCTCGGCACAAAAGTCACTCACCGCCTCGGCCCACCACGTGGCCAGGCTATCGGCGTTGAGGGCGATGCGCAGGCGTTCCGGCAAGCCTTCTTCGTCCAGCGCCGGCACCAGGCTTTGCAGATCGCGCTCCAGCAAACGCACCTGCTGCACATGGTTGAGCAAACGCCGGCCAATCTCGGTCGGCGCCGGCGGTGTAGCCCGCACCAGCACCGGCTGGCCGATCCGCGCTTCGAGCAACTTGATGCGCTGGGAGATCGCCGATTGCGACAACCCCAACACCTGGGCAGCACGCTCGAACCCGGCCTGCTCAACCACCGCAGCAAGGGCGGACAGCAATTTATAGTCGAACATCAGTTTTCCTAATGAGCGATCAGCAATATTGGTTTTTCTTATACAGCCTGGGACAGGAGAATGACCAGCAAGAACTCCTCACAAAGGATCAGCAACATGGCTGGCGAAACCTCACTGAACACCCTGCTGCGCAGCATGAGCCCGCAGCTCAACGACGGCGAATACGTGTTCTGCACGATTCGCGACGGTCACCTGCCGAAGGGCTGCGAAATCATCGGCAGTTTCCGCGAACAGGAAGGCCTGACGGTGATCCTTGAGCGCTCGCAAGCCGAAAAGGCCGGGTTGAGTTTCGACTATCTGGCGGCGTGGATCACCCTCAACGTGCATTCGGCCCTCGAAGCCGTTGGCCTGACCGCCGCCTTCGCCACCGCCCTCGGCCAGGCCGGGATCAGCTGCAACGTGATTGCCGGCTATTACCACGACCATTTGTTTGTCGGCCAGGCCGACGCCAAACGCGCGATGTCGGTACTGCGGCAACTCGCGGCCAACGCGGAGTAAACCTTATGTGGCAAAGCTATGTGAACGGCCTGTTGGTCGCTGCGGGACTGATCATGGCGATCGGTACGCAAAATGCGTTCGTGCTGGCGCAAAGCCTGCGCCGCGAACATCACCTGCCGGTGGCGGCGCTCTGCGTGACCTGCGATGCGTTGCTGGTGGCCGCCGGGGTGTTCGGGCTGGCGACGATCCTCGCGCAAAATCCATTGTTGCTGGCGATCGCCCGTTGGGGCGGCGCGGCCTTCCTGCTGTGGTACGGCAGCCTGGCCCTGCGTCGCGCCTGTTCCAGGCAAAGCCTGCAACAGGGTGAAAACCAGACCGTGCGTTCATTGCGCGCGGTATTGCTCAGTGCATTGGCGGTGACCCTGCTCAACCCTCATGTGTATCTGGACACGGTGTTGCTGATCGGTTCGCTCGGGGCCCAACAAACCGTGCCGAGCGCTTATGTAGTGGGCGCGGCCAGTGCATCACTGCTGTGGTTTTTCACCCTGGCGCTGGGCGCCGCGTGGCTGGCGCCATGGCTGGCACGCCCGAGCACCTGGCGGATTCTCGACCTGCTGGTGGCGGTGATGATGTTTGCCGTGGCCTTTCAACTGATCAGCGCCGCCTGAATATTACAAACGGCTCTGGAACCTCTATTCCACACAGTTGCTGCGTGGTTAAGCCGCACCCCCGGTGCTATGATCCGACACCTGCGCCGCAAAGAGTACAAACTCCCGGCGCTTGTCTGGCCGCCCGTGATCGGCCTTGCGCTCACCGCAACTGACCTGATTAGGAGAATCACCATGGCTTTCGAATTGCCGCCACTGCCTTACGCACACGATGCACTGCAGCCGCACATTTCCAAGGAAACGCTGGAATATCACCACGACAAGCACCACAACACCTACGTCGTGAACCTGAACAACCTGGTGCCAGGCACCGAGTTCGAAGGCAAGACCCTGGAACAAATCGTCAAGACTTCTTCGGGTGGCATCTTCAACAACGCCGCTCAGGTCTGGAACCACACTTTCTACTGGAACTGCATGGCGCCAAACGCTGGCGGTCAACCAACCGGCGCACTGGCTGACGCAATCAACGCGGCTTTCGGTTCGTTCGACAAGTTCAAAGAAGAATTCACCAAGACTTCGATCGGCACCTTCGGTTCCGGTTGGGGCTGGCTGGTGAAAAAAGCTGACGGTTCCCTGGCCCTGGCCAGCACCATCGGCGCCGGCAACCCGCTGACCAGCGGTGACACCCCGCTGCTGACCTGCGACGTCTGGGAACACGCTTACTACATCGACTACCGCAACCTGCGTCCGAAGTACGTTGAAGCGTTCTGGAACCTGGTCAACTGGAAGTTCGTGGCTGAGCAGTTCGAAGGCAAAACCTTCACCGCTTAAGTCTGCTTGCAGTCAAAAAAACCCGGCATTGCCGGGTTTTTTTATGGTTGAACATCGGCTATTGGTGCTGGGAGGCCTCAAAACCACGCTGCTCAATCACCCCAAACACATCGGCAACATCCTGGATCATGATCCGGGCGATGTTGGTGACGGTGTTGATGTCGTTCTCGGCGTAGTCCGGCAGGCTGGTGCAAGCCATGAGGTTGAGGTACTTGAGGACGGCATTAAGGCGTTCGCTGACGCAGTTGTGGAGATCGCGTAGCGGCGCATCACTGTCGATGAGCAGGACGGGGTAATCGGTGGCGAATTGGGCCATGGGGGTGAAGCGGCGTGACGGGTTGTTCATCGTCATAAGTAAATCTTCCTCGAATCTAAAAGAAGAGCTACCGCCGTTCGCTGCGAAACGAATGGGGTGGTAGCTATGTGCGGGTTCGCAGACCAGGGATACGAGGAACCCGGCAGACCCGAAGATCTCCCACACACAGCCACCATAAAACGGACTTCGGGCGTTGAGACGACCGTCGTTACTTTTTAGGGTGCTAGGTTACTACACGTATCGTAAGGGCTGCGAAACCCCGTAGCCGATTGACATTGGCCACGGGAGAACTTTAGGCGTCGACTTTAGTGACTGCAACTGCGGTGTAGGACGGTTGCGCGGTCATTGTGGCGAGGGAGCTTGCTCCCGTTCGGCGGCGAAGCCGGCGTAAACCGGCTACTCGATGTGACTGGAGGAATGAACGCGCAGTTTTTTTGGCTGCTTCCCCACCCGATGAGAACAAGCTCTCTCGCCACACCGGGAGCAGTCCTACAAGTATTAGGGACATGCAAAAATCAAAAAATCGCAGCTTTCGCAGCGCCTATTTTTGAAAACAAACCTGTCCTTGCGCGTCCCTTGCAGATACCTGCCGGTGGCGTGCTCACGCCGCATCCCTGGCCCGCGTGGCCAGTTCAGTCTCGCGTTTGGCGATGGCTGCTTCGAGCTCCGGGGAGCGTTTGGCCCACTGTTCCGGGGGTAATGGTTTTGACCACTCGATGATGTCGGGATAGGGCAAATCAGGTGGTGGCGATAATTTCCACTCTTGCAACATCATTGCCAGCGGAGCACCCAGGAACACGGCCCCAATTACCAGCCATAACGCCTTGCCAACTTCCTGCGCGACCACGTGCTGTCTGATGCCATCTAAATATGCGCAACAAATGCCCCAAAAGACGTTTCTACCCCGCAACTTTTCTCGTCCGCCCTCAAAGTCATTTGTGATTGGCAGAACGTGCGGCCCAATCTCCATATAACTGCGCATGCACTCCCACAACGCTATCGCCGTGGTGCCGCCGCCACAGTTGAAGCCCAGTGAAAAGTGCTTGTTAGCTTCCTTGGCCTGCGGGTCTGGGTTTTCGAAACCAATGATCAACAAACCCATTGTGGCTTTACCGGCCTGACTGACCGACGACTGCTGGGTGGCGGCGGCTGTCACTGTTTCCCACGGCACTATCCAGTACTCGCCGTCGTCGCGGGGGACGCAGACCTCTCGGCGCTGACGATTGAAGCGAATAGGAAGCGGCACCTCGCGAAATAGCCCTTGGATCAACAAAAAAATGGGGATGACCATAATGCAAGCTCCCAGAATCAATGCGTCAGGATCCTTGAGAAAGTATGCCAACCCCAAAAACAACATCACCATCGGCCACATAACCATCACCGCCGAACCGATGCTGTAGCTACCTATGTCGAGATATACCTCGTTCTTGCGCCAGATCGTGTTGAGTGCATCACAGGGTTTTCTACCCGTAGGAATGGGCAACGGCGCCAGGTAGTCATTGCGCGAAAGCATCCGTTTTTTCGTGGTGCCTGCTGGTGGCGTGCTCATTGTTTGTCCTTGGGTTGCAGGTAAATCGCGCCGGGGTGATCCTCGCCGAGCGGGTATTTCGGCACACGATCCAATTGCGGCGTCGGGTCGGCCCGCAGCTCTATCACACCAGTGGTGTCATTCAGGGTAAAAGCGAGTCCCAGTTCGCCGCCGATAAAAGTGCGGGCGCCGAGCATTGCGATCAATGGCGTGCGATACCGCAACCTTAGTGAAACCGTGCTGGGTGTCGTGCCCAATACGTTGCGCAGCTCTTTAAAGGGGCCACTCAAGCGTAGGCCCTGACCTTCCTTGTGCGGTATCCACTGACAGGTGCTGCTGGGCAAGCAGCCTTGAGTATTCGCCCTCAAGCCAACGCTCGCTCTGCCTGCGTGGCCAGCTCAGCCTCGCGTTTGGCAATGGCGGCTTCCAGTTCCGGAGAGCGTTTGGCCCACTGTTCCGGGGGTAATGGTTTTGACCATTCGATGATGTCGGGATAGGGCAAATCAGGGGGAGGATTCAGTTTCCAGCGTTCAAGGACATCTATCAGTAGTGTGTTGAAAATGAAAAGCCCGCAAAACCCTTCCCACAGGGCGGTTACGAACCAGCCTCTCAATTTCGCGGCTTTGATCAGATCGTCCAGGTAAGTAGCCCATATTCCTTTTGATCTGTCGAAACGTGCGGTTTGATCCTCAACAGCCTGCGGACCAATCTCCATGTAACTGCGCATACACTCCCACAACGCCATCGCCGTGGTGCCGCCGCCACAGTTGAAACCCAGTGAAAAGTGCTTGTTATCTTCCTTGGCATGCGGGTCTGGGTTTTCGAAACCGATGATCAATAAACCCATCGTGGCTTTACCGGACTGACTGACCGACGACTGCTGGGTGGCGGCGGCCGTCACGCTTTCCCACGGCACGATCCAATACTCGCCATTGTCGCGCGGTACGCAGACTTCTCGGCGTTGTCGATTGAAGCGCACGGGTAGGGGCACATCGCGGAGTAGCCCTTGGATTAAAAACAGTATTGGGATGCTCATAATCACTGCACCAAGAATTAACACACCTTGGCTAAAATCAGAGTTGAGATTACGAGTGAAGAAAGACATGGCTAGGACCACCATTACTCCCGGCCACATCACCATTACCGCCGAACCTATGCTGTAGTTCCCAATATCCAAAAACACGTCGTTCTTGCGCCAAATGATGTTGAGTGCATCACAGGGTTTTCTACCCGTAGGAATCGGCAACGGCGCCAAGTAGTCATTGCGCGAAAACATCCGTTTTTTCGTGGTGCCTGCCGGTGGCGTGCTCATTGTTTGTCCTTGGGTTGCAGGTAAATCGCGCCAGGATGGTCCTCGCCGAGCGGGTATTTCGGCACACGATCCAATTGCGGCGTCGGGTCGGCCCGCAGCTCTATCACACCAGTGGTGTCATTCAGGGTAAAAGCGAGTCCTAGTTCGCCGCCGATAAAAGTGCGGGCGCCGAGCATGGCGATCAATGGCGTGCGATACCGCAACCTTAGTGAAACCGTGCTGGGTGTCGTGCCCAATACGTTGCGCAGCTCCTTAAAAGGGCCGCTCAAGCGTAAACCCTGATCTTCCTTGTGCGGTATCCACTGACAGGTGCTGCTGGGCAAGTAACCTTGAATATTCGCCGTCAAGCCAACGCCCGCTCCGCCTGCGCTGCCAGATCAGCCTCGCGTTTGGCGATGGCGGCTTCCAGTTCCGGGGAGCGTTTGGCCCACTGTTCCGGGGGTAATGGTTTTGACCATTCGATGATGTCGGGATAGGGCAAGTCAGGTGGTGGCGATAATTTCCACTCTTGCAACATCATTGCGAGTGGAGCACCCAGGAGCACAGCCCCAATTACCAGCCATAACGCCTTGCCAACTTCCTGCGCGATCAAGTGCTGTCTGATGCCATCTAAATATGCGCAACAAATGCCCCAAAAGACGTTTCTACCCCGCCGCTTTTCTCGACCACCCTCAAAGTCATTTGTGATTGGCAGAACCTCCGGCCCAATCTCCATATAACTGCGCATGCACTCCCACAACGCTATCGCCGTGGTGCCGCCGCCACAGTTGAAGCCCAGTGAAAAATGTTTGTTGTCTTCCTTGGACAGCGGGTCCGGGTTTTCAAAACCGATGATCAATAAACCCATCGTGGCTTTACCGGCCTGACTGACCGACGACTGCTGAGTGGCGGCGGCTGTCACGCTTTCCCAAGGCACGATCCAGTACTCGCCGTCGTTGCGGGGGACGCAGACTTCGCGACGTTGCCGGTTGAAACGGACAGGTAACGGTACTTCGCGAAAGAGGCCTTGGATCAAAAACAGTGCTGGGATACCAGTGATTACCCCCCCCCCAATAAGAGTAAAAGTACTAAGTTCAGGTGAAATATTTCTAAATCCATAAGCCAGAGATAAAAACAGCATCACCATCGGCCACATCACCATCACTGCCGAACCAATGCTATAGCTACCGATATCAAGAAATACCTCGTTTTTACGCCAGATGATATTGAGTACGTCCGAGGGTTTTATACCCGTAGGAATGGGCAGCGGCGCCAAGTAGTCATTGCGCGAAAACATCCGTTTTTTCGTGGTGCCTGCCGGTGGCGTGCTCATTGTTTGTCCTTGGGTTGCAGGTAAATCGCGCCTGGGTGGTCCTCGCCGAGTGGGTAACTCGGCACTCGATCGAGTTGCGGCGTCGGGTCGGCCCGCAGCTCTATCACACCAGTGGTGTCATTCAGGGTAAAAGCGAGTCCCAGTTCGCCGCCGATAAAAGTGCGAGCGCCGAGCATTGCGATCAATGGTGTGCGATAACGCAACCGTAGGGAAACCGTGCTGGGTGTCGTGCCCAATACGTTGCGCAGCTCTTTAAAGGGGCCACTCAGACGTAAGCCCTGACCTTCCTTGTGCGGTATCCACTGACAGGTGCTGCTGACCAACCAATGAGGTGTCATGTCTCGCCAGGGACGCGGTGTTTTGTAGTGGTAGATCGGGCTGTTTTTGATCAGGTCGCGGGAAACCTGGGTATCAACTGGGTCACCGACCATGCTCAGCTCCAGATAGACACTGCCCGGCTCGGCGCCCGGTAAATCGATGGTCAGGGCATTGATGGAGCTGACGAAAGCGAGGCCGGAAGGGCCATTACTCGGGGCCGACCGTGAGTTGCTTTGCATACTGACCCGAGGCGAATACAAGATGCGGTACAGCCGGTCGAGTTCCTCCACTTGGGTTTTCGGCGGGATAGGTGCCAGATCCAGCGCCCGGGCTTTTGACCAGCAGCAGTAGCTCAGGAAGTTCTGCAGCGGGGTCTGCTGCAAGAACGTGGTAATTAGGTGCAACGCACCCAGCACCATAATGATCCAGTTCAACGGTCCCATGTACAGCGTGTACCGCAAGATGGCGGCTTCGGCTGTTATTGAGCCTGCCAAGGCTCTGCCGGTTTGGACCATCCCTAACAGCGCCTGGGCGCCAAAAGCCCCCACTTGGCCAGCGACCACGATTTGGCGCATCTCCAACCAAGAATCGACTCTATTTTGGGCGCCTTCCAGTTGCTTTTGCAGAGAAATGTATTCCGCACCAGCTGCAACAAATGACAATCCACCAATCACCCCACCAAACAAAGTAAGTGTTGGTGCGCTTCCGACTCTGCCATCAGGCAGCCGTACGGACATTTCCTTGACCCCAAACCCCTTCCGCACCTGGTTATCAACCACCCCCACCAAAGCCGCCGCCGCATACAACGTCGCCGACACCGTGTCATTCACCCGCCGACTGTCCATCCCCTCCAGCACCCCGGCCTGACTCAAATAGTTATGCGCATTCAGCACGTTCAACAACAACGCCGCCAACGGCACCACTCCACCGCTGTCGGTCACAAAAGGCGATCTGACAATCCGTTCCACACGCCCCATGCCTATGGCCTTCGCTGTGGCATTCACCCATTGACGAAGCCCTTCGGCCTGTTGCCCCAACAATTTCCACACCTGTCGGCCACCCTCGGTCACGAACTGCAAACGCGTGTCGCTGCCCAGTCGGGCGGCGATGAGGATGCCCATCCATGAGCCGCTGAAGGTGCCGTCACCCTTGAGCAACAACAGTGCCGCCGCCAGCCGGTTGACCAGCACGCTCCATTGGCTGCCGGCGTCTCGGGCCATGGCCGCGATGTCGTTCAGAACCGCTGCGCTCAAAGGCGCCAGTGCCTGATGGGTGGCGCTGATGTTGTCGGAGGCCAGTGCCGCCATCAGCTCGCCCAGACGAGAGATGTCGTTAACCGCCGCCTCGATCGAGGGCGTCCAGGCGTTGAACAGTTGTTTCAGGGCGCCGCCATCGGCGGCCCGCACGTAATCGGCGAATTGTTCGGCACCCTGGGCACGGATGCATTGGGCCGTCAGGCAACCGTTGGCCAGTTCGGTCAGCCAGTGGCGCGTCTCCAGGTCGTGGTAATCGACAAACCAGGTGCCGCTGCGGGAGCGTGTCAGGTACACGCCTCGGTCGGCAAACAACGTGGTGTGACACTGTTCGATGTGCTGATAGTGCGTCGCGGCAGTTTCGGCGAACCAGCGGTTCATGGCGTGCAGATCGATGTACTCACCGACCTTGGCACTGAAGATCTGGTTATCGATATTGGCCTGTTTTTCAGCGCGGTATTCGCGCACCAGGTATTCCACTTCGGAGTACAAGTCCGCCGGAATAAACGCCCGCACCGGGGCCACGATGTGAGTGATGCGCGCATCACGGGCGGCGACTTCGGCCTGGCTGGGCTGGCCGCCGTGCTGCCGGGCCTGGGTTTCAGCCCGGAGTGCTTCATCGAGCTGACGCTGAGTATCGAGCATGACCTGGCCCTGCTCGGGCGTGAGTTTGATGTCGCGCCCCTTGTAGCGGTAGCTGATGGACCCGGCCAATTCGGCGCCGTCTTCACTGATCAGGCTGCGCACAAAGCCGCCGATGCTCAGGCGCAGGTGGTTATCTGCGAGCCATTGCTCGTGATCCGCCTCTAGCCACTCCTGCTCGTGATTGATGTCACGCAGCACGCCCAGGTCGTCGTCCAGGCAGGCGAACACGGGAAACAACGCCCCGGCCTTCGCCTTGGCGGTGTCCAGCCAATCCTGGGTGCCCTGAGCATCCCAGCGTTCGGCGCTCCACTCGCCCGGCACCTGATCACTGGCCTCAGGATGTCGGGCGATGACCTTCTCGCGCTCACGTGCCCGATGCATGGCGTCGGTGTAGGCCTTGATGTTGGCCTGGGTCGGGTCTTTCATCAGGGTTGCGCCCAGCGCGTCGGTGTCCTCAGCGCCCTGTTGCTGGTCAGCCTTCATCGACCGCGCATAGGTACTCGGAATGAGTTCGGCCATGACCTGAACGGCTTTTTCCAGTGGCGGACAATGCTCGGCTTGCAGTTCGTTGGCCACGGTGCGCAAGGCCAACGGGCGCATGTGCGCGCTGCGTTGGGCGCTGCTGTCGCTCAGCGATTGGCAATGTTCCGGGCCCAGTGGGAACTCGCTGTAGAGCATCCAGGCATCGTGGACTTTTTTCAGGGCCAGCCCCGTCAGGGTGGCGTCGAGCACCTGAGTGGCATCGGCCTCCAGCGTCTGTTCCTTGAGCAAACCATTCGGCGAGACGGCAAAACGCTTGAGGGGGCCTGTGTCCTGCCACAGATAAACAAACCCGGCGCGCAGACGACGCGCCGCCATGGGACGACTTTGCGTGCTCACACCGGGAACGCAGCAGGGGTGCTCGGCTTTTTCCTCAGCCAGGGCATAGCGCACGGGCACCACGAATAGCTCGGACTGGCTGGCCGGACAAGGTGCCATCGTAGTGTTGATATCGACGTGAGGCTGAGCCTTGGCGGCCCGTTCGGCCTGAGCGGCGCGGTCGACCATCGCCAGTTTTTGGGCGCTCATACGCAGCCTTCCTTGTCGGTGAGCTGTTGACGCGTCAGTTCGGCATTCAGGTTTTCCAGCCGTTGCCTGGGCGATACGCCGGGCTCGACCAATATCTGTCGGTAAGCCGCGTGAGCCGGCGCATCGGGAAAGTCAGTGCCCAGCACTGCGTGGAAGCGAGCCCAAAGCAGGACTTCATCGATGGCGCTGTAACCGTGACGTCCGGCAGTGTGCTGGCACTGCGACGCCCACTGTTGCAGGGCAAAGGCGTCCAGCCCTTGCAGGTATTCGGCAAAGTACTGTTGGCTATGTTCGATCAACCGTTGAGCGAGCTGCTGCCGTTGGGCGGTGCCCAAGTGCTCCAGTTGCTCCGCAGGCAGGTATAACCAAGGCTCTTGCGCATACTGTGCAGCGGGCTGATCCGGATTTTCCTGATGGATATCCAATTCCGGAAGCCGGATCAAGCGCACCGGTCCCATCAGCCGATCACGCTCATGGGGAGGCAAACCCGTCAGCCACAAGGCTGTGATGCGAGGGTCGTAATAACGAAATAAAACCGTGACATCCCCTTCGACACGAGCGTGAATCAGACTGCGTAAATGCTCAAGCACGACCGCTTCTTGCGCCTCTGACTCCAGCCAGATGCCACACATTGCGCTCCACTCCCGAAAAAAGATGTCAGCCAGCGGACTATTGGGGGAAACAGGCACCAACACCGGCCCGACTTCCTCCAATGGGTCAAAAGCGGTGGTCTGGTAAAGCGATTGGAACGTTGTGCTCTCGAGTTCGAACAAACGCTCAGGCAGGCGTTCAATCTGGGCGCGATCCAGCAGCAGGTAAGCCTGACTCATGCCGATGTCTCCGCCAGTTTTTGACACACGGCACAGATCGGTGCGGCCTGCTGCGCCGCCTCAGTCAATGCCTGTTTTTGCACGGCCAGTGATGGCGTAATCAAAGCCTGTGGCGCCACGGGGAGCAATGAACGAGCAGGCTCCGGAGCTATCCCGGCCATCGGCGCGCCACCTTCAACAATGGCCACGCTGCTGAAAATCCCGCTGGCATTGATCACGATGTGGTGACCACCCGCCTTGAGCGTCAGGCTCATGCCGGCATCGATCACCACGTTGGTGGCGGTAACGCGAGCCTGTTGACCCGCCTTAATCACCAGCGTGCCTTCTGCCGTCGTGCTGCTGTTGCCGGTGATAGTGATGAGTTCATCACCACCGATCACCGTGTTACGCACGCCTTGGGTGGTGTGCAGTTCGTCGCCCTTGATCAGACTGGTGCTGTTTTTGTGCACCTGTTCGAAGCGGTTGTTGCTGATCAGACAGTGGCTGTCGTTGAGGATCAGTTGCTCGAAGTCGCGTTGGGCGCGCAGGTAGATTTTTTCCTGCCCCGCACGGTCTTCAATCGACAATTCGCTGTAGCCGCCACTGCTGCGCGGCGAGCTTTGGCTGCGCAGAACCGTTCTGGTCTTGTTCTTGGGCAATTGATGAGCGACGGACGTGACCTTGTTGACCACGCAACCGGTGATCAACGGTTGATCCGGATCGCCTTCCTGAAAGGTCACGACCACTTCCATGCCGACGCGCGGGATGGTCACTGCCCCAAAACCCTCGCCGGCCCAACTGGATGCAACCCGTAACCAGCAACTGCTCTTTTCGCTGTTGAGTTCGGCCCTGCACCAAGGAAACTCAACTTTGACGCGACCGTACTCATCGCAAAAAATCTCCTCTCCGGGCGGTCCTGTGACACGAGCGGTCTGGCAGACCAGCACGGGTTTGCGGGGAGGCAGCGGTGGACGGTAGAGCACGTACGACGCAATTGCGCTGAAGCGGTTGCGGTAGCCTTGGGTAAAACCGCTTTCGGGTGTGGCGTCGCTGGTGATCGCTTCCTCCAGTGATTGAGGTTGTCGCCCAACGTGCTGAACGCTGACCAGCAGCCATAAATCGTTGCACGTTTTGCGCGGATGCTCGGTCAGGTCGAAGAAGTGACCGCTGCGCAAGGTCGGCTGATCGCTATTGCCCTCGGCCAGTTGATAATCGGTACGGTGCCGTTCCAGCGCCTGGCGGGCGAGCTGTTTGCCGCGTTCTTCAGTGTCCATCCGCACCGGGTAGCGATAGTCCTCAAGCTCTGGGCTGAACTCGGCCGTGAAGCGGCTTTCCAGCAGCAAGCTCGGGCGTATCAGGTCATAGTCACGGCGTGTGACTGTGCTGGTGCGAGTACTGAAACGCAGAGAGAACTGGTTAACGACCGGATGCTCCGCCACCATGCCGGCGTCTTGTTGATAAGGGGTTTCGCCCAGCTTTGGGAAAAAGACCTGATCGTCCGTGAATACCAGCACATGGCCGTCAGGCGAATGCTGGTGATGCCACGCGATACCATCTTCGGCACACAGGCGCTGAATGAACTCAAAATCACTTTCCCCATATTGGGTGCAGTATTTGCGGACGGGACTGGTGCTGACATGAAAGATGAAGGCATCGGCCTGAACGCCGTGGCCTTTGAACACCTTCGCAATGATCTGCGGCACCGTCAGGTTCTGGAAAATCCGCTGATCGTGACTGAACTGCAAGTAATGCAGCGTCGGTACGAGGGTCAGGCGATAACGGGTCAGGCGCCTACCGGTTTCACCGACGAACACCTCTTCGATATGGCCATGAAGGCCTTCGCCGTTATGACCGAATTGAAGGAATGCGGGTTGGGCGAGCAGGCTCTCCAGATCGAAATCAGGGTTTTCGCTGACCAGTTCAACCTGGATCGCGTACAAGGCGCTGATGGCCTCAGTGCCGTCGAAGGCCAGCACCTTGAAATCGTTGCGAACAGCGGGAATCTGCAGCGCGAAGTGCACCGTATTGGCCGAATCGAACATACGCTTATCCCTAAGCAAAGAGGAAATGAAGCGCGATGTCCAAACCGTCCATGGTTTGTGCACGCGAAAATTGGCGGGCACGTTAACAATGGGGAAATTGGATTGATGTAGGAGCGTTCCTCGAATACAGCCAGACTGTTCTGCCCTTCAAGATGTTGCGTTAACAAATTGAAGCAGGCGGCCAGCACCCTGAGCCCTGGCGACTTGCAGGACCTGAAGCGTTATCTCGAAAACAAACGTTCCCTTGCCCCAACGCCACAGCCGTCTACCATCAACCAGACACAAATATTCGCCCCTCCCCCTCAAGTTGCAGGAGGTGCCTACCGAAACACTACTAATGGGCTCTAATTGCCAATACCCCGGGCAATGCGGCCAAGCCAGCAGACAAAATCTACACGGCTTGATTGTCCCTTTGACTGCCATCATCGGATTGCCAATACTCATGGCAACTTGACGTTACCCGCACGGAACAAGGAAAAACCCTTTGAAGCTGGAACTCAAAAACAGCTTGTCGGTGAAGTTGCTCCGGGTCGTGCTCCTGTCGGCATTGATCGTCGGTGTGGTGTTGAGCTGCGCGCAGATTGTTTTCGATGCTTATAAAACGCGCCAGGCCGTGGCCAATGATGCCCAGCGCATCCTCGACATGTTCCGCGACCCCTCGACCCAGGCGGTGTACAGCCTCGATCGGGAAATGGGTATGCAGGTTATCGAAGGCCTGTTCCAGGACGACGCCGTGCGCATGGCCTCCATCGGCCATCCCAATGAAGCCATGCTTGCGGAAAAAACCCGTGACTTGCAGCATTCTCACAGCCGTTGGCTGACCGACCTTATTCTGGGCCAGGAACGCACGTTCACCACGCAACTGGTGGGGCGCGGCCCCTATAGCGAGTATTACGGCGACCTCAGCATCACCCTCGACACCGCCACCTACGGTCAGGGTTTTATTGTCAGCTCGGTGATCATCTTCATCTCCGGCGTATTGCGGGCCATGGCCATGAGCCTGGTGCTGTACCTGGTCTATCACTGGCTGCTGACCAAACCGCTGTCACGGATCATCGAACACCTGACCAACGTCAATCCCGACCGTCCCAGCGAACACAAGATTCCACAACTCAAGGGCCACGAAAAGAACGAACTGGGGATCTGGATCAATACTGCCAACCAGTTGCTTGAGTCCATCGAACGTAATACCCACCTGCGCCACGAAGCCGAAAACAGCCTGTTGCGCATGGCGCAATACGATTTCCTCACCGGCCTGCCGAATCGCCAGCAATTGCAGCAGCAACTGGACAAGATTCTGGTAGACGCCGGTCGCCTGCAACGCCGGGTCGCCGTGCTGTGTGTGGGCCTGGATGATTTCAAAGGTATCAACGAGCAGTTCAGCTACCAGACCGGCGACCAATTGCTGCTGGCCCTGGCCGACCGTCTGCGTGCCCACAGTGGTCGTCTCGGCGCGCTCGCCCGCCTGGGGGGCGATCAGTTCGCGCTGGTTCAAGCCGATATCGAGCAACCCTACGAAGCCGCCGAGCTGGCACAAAGCATCCTCGATGATCTGGAAGCGGCGTTTGCCCTCGATCATCAGGAAATCCGCCTGCGCGCAACCATCGGCATCACCCTGTTCCCGGAAGATGGCGACAGCACCGAGAAGCTGTTGCAGAAAGCCGAACAGACCATGACCCTGGCCAAGACCCGTTCGCGCAATCGCTATCAGTTCTATATCGCCAGCGTCGACAGCGAAATGCGCCGTCGCCGCGAACTGGAAAAAGACCTGCGCGATGCCCTCACCCGCAATCAGTTCTATCTGGTTTATCAACCGCAGATCAGTTACCGCGATCAGCGGGTGGTCGGTGTCGAGGCGCTGATTCGCTGGCAGCACCCGGAACATGGGCTGGTGCCGCCGGATCTGTTCATTCCGCTGGCCGAGCAGAACGGCACGATCATCGCCATCGGCGAATGGGTGCTGGACCAGGCCTGCCGACAACTGCGTGAATGGCACGACCAGGGGTTCAGCGACCTGCGCATGGCGGTCAACCTGTCCACTGTGCAACTGCACCACGCCGAGTTGCCGCGGGTCATCAACAACCTGATGCAAATGTATCGCCTGCCGCCGCGCAGCCTCGAGCTGGAAGTCACCGAGACCGGCTTGATGGAAGACATCAGCACCGCCGCACAACACCTGCTCAGCCTGCGCCGTTCGGGGGCCTTGATCGCTATCGACGACTTCGGGACCGGCTACTCATCGCTGAGTTATCTGAAAAGCCTGCCGCTGGACAAGATCAAGATCGACAAGAGCTTCGTTCAGGACCTGCTCGACGACGATGACGATGCAACTATCGTTCGCGCGATCATCCAGCTCGGCAAAAGCCTTGGCATGCAGGTGATCGCCGAGGGGGTGGAAACGGTCGAACAAGAGGCTTACATCATCTCTGAAGGCTGCCACGAAGGTCAGGGCTATTTCTACAGCAAACCGCTGCCTGCGCGAGAGCTGGCCGCTTATCTGAAACAGGCCCAACGCAGTAATGCGTTGATCTTGTGAGCTGACTCTATCCTGTAGCAGCTGCCGAAGGCTGCGTTCGGCTCGGTCCGCGCTCGGGCGCAGCAGTCGTGAAATCAGGCACTGCGTTGTGTCAGGCTAATCACGGCGTCAGGATTTACGACTGCTTCGCAGCCGAACGCCGGCTGCGCCAGCTGCTACAAGTCATGTGCAGGCGCCACTGCCCTCCTAAACAAGACATATTTCCATCCGCGGCCCTTTACACATAATGCGAAAGATTTGCATTATGTCGCAGTTTTGCGCACCCCCGCGCCTGTCCATTATTTACCGAAGCAGGATGTTCGCCATGATTCGTATGCCTCTGGCTACGGCCAGTTTGCTGGCCATCGCTATTTCCCTCGCCGGTTGCGGCGAAGGTAAAGACAAGGCTGCTGCTCCTCAAGCGCCTACTCCGGCCACCAGCACTTCGGCACCTGCTGCGCCTGCCGCCACCGGAAAAGTCGATGAAGCCGCTGGCAAAGCCGTTGTCGCGCACTACGCCGACATGGTTTTTGCGGTCTTCAGCGATGCCGAATCCACTGCGAAAACCCTGCAAACCGCCATCGACGCCTTCCTCGCCAAACCGAATGCCGAGACCCTGAAAGCCGCTCGCGCAGCCTGGGTCGCTGCACGCGTGCCTTACCTGCAGAGTGAAGTATTCCGCTTCGGCAACACCATCATTGACGATTGGGAAGGTCAGGTTAACGCCTGGCCGCTCGACGAAGGCCTGATCGACTACGTCGACAAGAGCTACGAGCACGCATTGGGTAACCCGGGGGCCAACGCCAACATCATCGCTAATCCGATCATCCAGGTGGGTGAAGACAAGATCGACGTGACCGACATCACGCCGGAAAAACTCGCCAGCCTGAACGAACTGGGCGGTTCCGAAGCGAACGTCGCGACGGGTTACCACGCCATCGAATTCCTGCTCTGGGGCCAGGATCTGAACGGCACCGGCCCTGGTGCCGGCAATCGTCCGGCGTCGGACTACCTGGAAGGCGCCGGGGCTACCGGTGGCCACAACGATCGTCGTCGCGCTTACCTGAAAGCCGTGACCCAGCTGCTGGTCAGCGACCTGGAAGAAATGGTCGGCAACTGGAAGCCGAACGTGCCCGACAACTACCGCGCCGAGCTGGAAGCAGAACCGGCTGAAAGCGGCTTGCGCAAAATGCTCTTCGGCATGGGTAGCCTCTCGCTGGGCGAACTGGCGGGCGAGCGCATGAAAGTTTCCCTGGAAGCCAACTCCCCGGAAGACGAACAGGACTGCTTCAGCGACAACACCCACAACTCGCACTTCTACGATGCCAAAGGCATTCGTAACGTCTACCTGGGCGAATACACCCGCACCGACGGCACCAAAATGACCGGCGCCAGCCTGTCGTCGCTGGTGGCCAAAGCCGACCCGGCTGCCGATGCTGCGCTCAAGGCTGACCTGGCCACCACCGAGGCCAAAATCCAGGTCATGGTTGATCACGCCAACAAGGGTGAGCACTACGACCAGTTGATCGCTGCCGGTAATACCGCGGGCAACCAGATCGTGCGTGACGCCATTGCGGCACTGGTCAAGCAGACCAGTGCAATCGAACTGGCTGCCGGCAAACTGGGCATCAGCGACCTGAACCCGGACAACGCCGATCACGATTTCTGATTAACGCTGACCGACCAATAAGGCGACCTTCGGGTCGCCTTTTTTATACCTGCTGCTTGCCCTGTAGGAGCAAGGCTTGCCCGCGATGAACGATAACGCGGTCAATCCGATGCACCGAGGCGCCTGCATCGCGAGCAAGCTTTGCTCCTACAAATGGAAGCGAACGATAATTCCTCTTATTCAAACTCCGCGGCCCTGTTAGACTTTGCGCCCTTGTTTGGCTCGTCTTTCAGGATTGCCGATGCCCTCGCTGCCTCTTCGCTTGTCTGCACTGCTTCTGGCCCTGGGCCTGAGTGCCTGCGATGACGCCCCGCGTTTTACCAAGGCCGAACCCGGTGAAGCCCGCTCCGGTGGCGCAGCGACCGTCAGAAAGACCGACCAGAATGCGTTCTCCCTGCCTTCAGCCAACCTCTCGCCGACCCGTCGGCTGGACTTCAGCGTCGGCAACAGTTTTTTCCGCAGCCCTTGGGTGATCGCCCCCTCGACCACCACCGCCCGCGATGGCCTCGGCCCGCTGTTCAACACCAACGCCTGCCAGAACTGCCATATCAAGGACGGTCGCGGTCATCCGCCGACGGCCGATTCCAATAATGCCGTGTCGATGCTGGTGCGTCTGTCGATCCCCAACGAGCCGGCCTATGCCAAGGTCATCGAGCACATGGGCGTGGTGCCTGAGCCGGTCTACGGCGGGCAACTCCAGGACATGGCCGTGCCCGGCGTCGCCCCCGAAGGCAAGGTTCGAGTCGACTATGATCCGCTCCCGGTGCGCTTTACCGACGGCACTGAAATCGAACTGCGTAAACCCAGGCTGCTGATCACCCAACTGGGCTACGGCCCGATGCATCCCGACACGCTTTTTTCCGCTCGGGTCGCCCCGCCGATGATTGGCCTCGGACTGCTCGAAGCCATCTCCGACGCAGATATCCTGGCCAACGCCGACGCCCAGGCTAAAGCCAAAAACGGCATCGCCGGACGTCCGAATCGGGTGTGGGATGACGCGCAACAAAAGACCGTTTTGGGGCGCTTTGGCTGGAAAGCCGGGCAACCGAATCTCAATCAGCAAAACGTTCACGCGTTTTCCGGTGATATGGGCCTTACGACCAGTCTGAGACCGTTCGATGATTGCACCCCGGCCCAGACCGACTGCCTGCAGGCGCCTAACGGCAATGGCCCGGATGGCGAGCCGGAAGTCAGCGACAACATCTTGCGCCTGGTGCTGTTCTATAGCCGTAACCTCGCCGTCCCGGCCCGCCGTGACGTCAACGGAGCGCAGGTTCTGGCCGGCAAAAACCTGTTCTATCAGGCCGGTTGCCAATCGTGCCACACGCCGAAATTCACCACCGCCGCGAATGCCGCAGAACCTGAACTGGCCAATCAAGTGATTCGCCCCTACAGCGACCTGCTGTTGCATGACATGGGCGAAGGCCTGGCCGATAACCGTAGCGAATTCCAGGCTTCAGGCCGCGACTGGCGCACCCCGCCGTTGTGGGGCATTGGCCTGACGCAAGCGGTCAGTGGCCACACGCAGTTTCTGCATGACGGCCGCGCCCGCAACCTGCTCGAAGCCGTGCTCTGGCACGGCGGTGAAGCACGCGCAGCGCAGCAGCAGGTTTTAGCGTTCAATGCCGAGCAGCGCGCTGCGTTGCTGGCCTTTTTGAATTCTCTTTGACGCATTTCCCATACGCTTTTGCCCATAAAAAGGGAGCCCGACATGTTCCGCCCCAAGCTGTTGTTCACCAGCCTTGCCGCACTCGTCCTGGGTGCCTGCTCGCCCCAGGACCCTCAAGCCGTCACCTCGGCAGCCATCGCCAAGCAAGTGATCCTGCCGACCTACAGTCGCTGGGTTGAAGCCGACCGCCAATTGGCCGCCAGTGCGCTGGCCTACTGCGAAGGCAAGGCAGACCTTGCAACAGCTCGCGCCGATTTCCTCCATGCACAAAAGGCCTGGGCACAATTGCAACCGCTGCTGGTTGGCCCACTGGCCGAAGGCAATCGCTCCTGGCAGGTGCAGTTCTGGCCGGACAAGAAAAACCTGGTCGGCCGTCAGGTCGAACAATTGGTCACCGCACAACCGCAGATCGATGCCGCTGCGCTGGCCAAATCCAGCGTCGTCGTGCAGGGCCTCTCGGCCTATGAGTACATTCTGTTCGACGAAAAAACCAACGTGGCCGACGCCGCGCAAAAAGCCCGTTACTGCCCACTGCTGACGGCCATCGGCGAGCGTCAGAAACAGCTGGCCGAAGAGATCCTCGCGAGCTGGAACAGCACCGACGGCATGCTGGCCCAGATGAGCAAATTCCCGAACCAGCGTTACGCCGACTCTCACGAAGCCATCGCCGATCTGCTGCGCGCTCAAGTGACGGCACTGGATACCCTGAAGAAAAAACTCGGCACGCCGATGGGGCGCCAGACCAAGGGCATTCCACAGCCGTTCCAGGCCGATGCATGGCGCAGTCATTCGTCGCTGCAAAGCATGCAATCGAGCCTGGCTGCCGCCCGGACGGTCTGGGTCGGTGTCGACAACAAGGGCCTGCGTGGCCTGTTGCCGGCCGAGCAAAAGCCGCTGGCGGACAAGATCGATGCCGCCTACGCCGCGTCGTTGAAACTGTTTGAAAGCAGCCAGCGCTCGCTGACCGAAATGCTCACCGACGATGCCGGTCGCCAGCAACTCAACGACCTTTACGACAGCCTCAACGTCGTCCATCGCCTGCACGAAGGTGAACTGGCCAAGGCGCTGGGCATCCAACTCGGCTTCAACGCCAACGACGGTGACTGATGAGGGGTAGCGCCATGCTGCGACGTCAGGCTCTGACATTAGGCAGTTTGTTGCTGGGTGCCGTGACGCTGGGCGGCTGGAAGCTGTTCAAGCAAAAGGACCACGGTCCTTTGCTGCTTTCGGCGCGCGACGACAGCGACGGCAAACATTACGCCGTCGGCTATCGGCTGGATGGCACTCGAGTGTTCGCCACCGAAGTCGGCCAACGCTGCCACGACATCATCAACCACCCAGCTCTGCCAATGGCCCTGTTCGTCGCGCGGCGGCCGGGCACCGAGAGTTATCTGGTCGATCTGCGTGACGGTGCGCTGCTGCAAACCGTGGTGTCGCAACCGAACCGGCACTTCTACGGTCACGCGGTTATTCATAAAAGCGGCGACTGGCTCTACGCCACCGAAAACGACACCAGCGACCCGGGTCGCGGCCTGCTCGGGGTGTACCGTTTCGAGGGTCAGCGATTGATTCACAGCGGTGAGATTTCCACCCACGGCATCGGCCCGCATCAAGTGTCATGGATGCCCGACGGTGAAACCCTGGTGGTGGCCAACGGCGGGATTCGTTCCGAAGCCGAGAGCCGGGTCGAGATGAACCTCGACGCCATGCAACCCAGCCTGGTGCTGATGCAGCGCGATGGCACGCTGCTGAGCAAGGAAACCCTGGCCCAGCAGATGAACAGCGTGCGCCACATGGGGATCGCCAGCGATGGCACCATTGTCACCGGCCAGCAGTTCATGGGCGCCGCCCATGAATCATCCGAGCTGTTGGCGATCAAGCGTCCCGGCCAGCCCTTCGTCGCGTTCCCGGTCGCCGAGCACCAGTTGCAGGCCATGGGACACTACACCGCAAGCGTCGCGGTGCACAGTGACTTGCGGCTGGTGGCGCTCACCGCGCCGCGCGGCAACCGTTTTTTCATCTGGGACCTGGACAGCGGCGAAGTGCGCCTCGATGCACCGCTGCCCGACTGCGCCGGTGTCGGGGCAGTGGCCGATGGCTTTGTCGTGACCTCGGGGCAAGGGCGTTGCCGTTTCTATGATTGTCGCCAGACACCGCTGCTGGCCAAGCCCCTCGAACTCCCCGCAGGGCTTTGGGATAACCACCTGCATCTGGTTTGAAGCCTGCGCTGCCAAATTGATCGTTCCCACGCTCAATCTGGCCTGATACCCCTGTAGCAGCTGGCGCAGCCTGCGTTCGAGCGCGAAGCGGTCGTAAATCCTGCAGCCACGGTTGAGCCTGACACACCGCGGCGCATGATTTTACGACTGCTGCGCCCGAGCGCGGACCGAGCCGAACGCAGCCTTCGGCAGCTGCTACGGGTCAGGTGTGACCGCCGAGAGAATGCTGTCTGGAATCACCCGCATACACGGAGTAATGTCTGGTCTGTCTCGCCTGATTTTTTCCAAGGAAGTGGAATATGCTGCGTCGCCGCATGCTGATCATGTTGGGTGTCGTGCTGTTGATCATCCTGATGCTGGGAGGCTACAAGGCCTTCTCCATCTACAAGATGATCCAGACCTTCGCTGTGCCAAGACCACCGGTGAGCGTTGCCGTGGCCACGGCCACCGAACGGCCCTGGCAATCGCGCTTGCCCACGGTCGGCACACTCAAGGCGCTGCAAGGGGTCAACCTGAGCCTGGAGATTGCCGGTACGGTCAAGGACGTGCAGTTCGAATCCGGGCAGAAGGTCAAGGCCGGCCAACCGCTCGTGCAACTCGACAGCGCCGTTGAAAGCGCCCTGCTGGAAACCGCCCAGGCCGACCTGGGCCTGGCGCAACTCGATTACGGCCGCGGCAGCCAACTGGTCGGTAGTCAGGCGATCTCCAAGGGCGAGTTCGACCGGCTCACCGCGGTGCTCGCCAAGAACAAGGCCACCGTCAATCAGCTCAAGGCTGCGCTGGCAAAGAAACACATCGTTGCGCCCTTCAGCGGCACCATCGGCATTCGTCAGGTGGACGTCGGCGACTTCCTGCCCAGCGGCACGGTCATCGCCACCCTGCAGAACTTGAGTAGCCTTTACGTCGACTTCTTCGTGCCGGAACAAATGGTGCCGAAAATCGCCCTCGGCCAGGCGGTTCAAGTCACGGTCCCGGCCTACCCGACACAGAACTTCCCCGGTGCCATCAGCGCGATCAACCCCAAGGTCGAAAGCAGCACCCGCAACGTGCAGGTACGTGCCACTCTCGCCAACCCGGACGGCACATTGCTGCCGGGCATGTTCGCCAGCCTGCAGGTCATGTTGCCGGACCCGCAACCCAGAATCGTCGTACCGGAAGGCGCGATCACCTACACCCTCTATGGCAACTCTCTCTACGTGGTCGCCCAGAAGAAGGACGCGAACGGCAACGTCGAGAAAGACGACCAGGGCCAGCCGATCCTGATCGCCGAACGGCGCTTCATCGAAACCGGCGAGCGTCGCGAAGGCCTGGTGACGATCAACAAAGGCTTGCAGAACGGCGAGCAAGTGGTCAGTGCCGGCCAGATCAAACTCGACAACGGCACGCACATTGTCGTCAGCCCCGACAAGAACCTGCCAGCCGTGCCAACCAGCCAACCGCGCACGAACTGATCAAGGAATTCCCATGGCCTTTACGGATCCGTTCATTCGTCGCCCGGTGCTCGCCACCGTGGTCAGCCTGCTGATTGTGCTGCTGGGTTTCCAGGCCTGGAGCAAACTGCCGCTGCGCCAATATCCGCAAATGGAGAACGCGCTGATCACGGTGACCACGGCCTACCCCGGCGCCAACGCCGAAACCATTCAGGGCTACATCACCCAACCCTTGCAGCAAAGCCTGGCCAGTGCCGAAGGCATCGACTACATGACCTCGGTCAGCCGCCAGAACTTCTCGGTGATTTCGATTTATGCGCGCATCGGCTCCAACAGCGACCGGTTGTTCACCGAGCTGCTGGCCAAAGCCAACGAGGTCAAGAACAAGCTGCCCAAAGATGCTGAAGACCCGGTACTGAGCAAGGAGGCCGCAGGTGCCTCGGCGCTGATGTACATGAGTTTTTACAGCAAGGAATTGAGCAACCCGCAGATCACTGACTACCTGTCGCGGGTGATCCAGCCCAAGCTCGCCACCCTCCCCGGCATGGCTGAAGCGGCCATTCTCGGCAACCAGGTGTTTGCCATGCGTCTTTGGCTCGACCCGGTAAAACTCGCCGGTTTCGGCTTGAGCGCCAGTGATGTCGGTAACGCAGTGCGCCAGTACAACTTTCTGTCCGCTGCCGGTGAAGTCAAAGGTGAGTACGTCGTCACCAGCATCAATGCCAACACTGAATTGAAGAGCGCCGAAGCCTTCGCCGCCATTCCGCTGAAAATCGACGGCGACAGCCGGGTACTGCTCAGCGACGTGGCGCGCGTGGAAATGGGCGCCGAGAACTACAACTCCGTCAGCTCCTTTGGCGGTACGCCGTCGGTGTACATCGGGATCAAGGCCACACCAGCTGCCAACCCGCTGGACGTGATCAAGGAAGTGCGCAAGCTCATGCCGGAGCTGGAATCCCAGCTGCCCCCCACTCTCAAGGCTGAAATCGCCTACGACGCCACGTTGTTCATTCAGGCCTCGATCAACGAAGTGGTGAAAACCCTCTTCGAAGCCGTGCTGATCGTGATTGTCGTGGTGTTCCTGTTCCTTGGCGCGCTGCGTTCGGTATTGATCCCGGTGGTGACCATTCCGCTGTCGATGATCGGTGTGATGTTCTTCATGCAACTGATGGGCTACTCGATCAACCTGCTGACGTTGCTGGCGATGGTGCTGGCCATCGGCCTGGTGGTGGACGACGCCATCGTCGTGGTCGAAAACATCCACCGACACATAGAAGAAGGTAAAACGCCGCTGAGCGCTGCCCTCGAAGGCGCCCGGGAAATCGCCATGCCGGTGGTCTCGATGACCATCACCCTGGCGGCGGTCTATGCGCCCATCGGCTTTCTGACGGGCCTGACCGGTGCTCTGTTCAAGGAGTTCGCGCTGACCCTGGCCGGCGCCGTGGTGATCTCCGGGATTGTTGCGTTGACGCTGTCGCCGATGATGTGTGCGCTGCTCTTGCGTCACGATGAAAACCCGTCGGGCCTGGCCCATCGCCTCGATCTGATATTCGAAGGGCTCAAGCGTCGTTATCAAAGTGTGCTGCACGGCACGCTCAATACCCGGCCGGTGGTGCTGGTGTTCGCCGTGATCGTGCTGTGCCTGATTCCGGTGCTGCTCAAGTTCACCAAATCGGAACTGGCACCGGATGAAGACCAGGGCGTCATTTTCATGATGGCCAACGCCCCGCAAACGGCCAACCTGGATTACCTGAATACCTACACCGACGAATTCCTCGCGATATTCAAGACGTTTCCCGAGTACTACTCGTCCTTCCAGATCAACGGATTCAACGGCGTGCAGTCAGGTATTGGCGGTTTCCTGCTCAAACCCTGGAATGAGCGCAAACGAACCCAGATGCAGATTCTGCCTGAGGTGCAGCAAAAGCTTTCGAGCATCGCCGGCCTGCAAATCTTCGGCTTCAACCTGCCCTCTCTTCCGGGCACGGGTGAAGGCTTGCCGTTCCAGTTTGTGATCAACACCGCCAATGACTACGAGCCATTGCTGGAGCTGGTCAATCGGGTGAAGAAGCGTGCCCTGGAGTCCGGCAAGTTCGCGTTCCTCGACATCGACCTGGCCTTCGACAAGCCCGAAGTGGTGGTGGATATCGACCGCGCCAAGGCCGCTCAAATGGGCGTCTCGATGGAGGAT
The DNA here is from genome assembly GCF_058800905.1 of Pseudomonas sp. GW822-FHT04C11. NCBI lineage: Bacteria > Pseudomonadati > Pseudomonadota > Gammaproteobacteria > Pseudomonadales > Pseudomonadaceae > Pseudomonas > Pseudomonas sp. GW822-FHT04C11. The sequence continues at coordinate 307,684 of NZ_JBXAMS010000005.1, forward strand.
CTGGGCGTGACACTGTCGACGTTGCTGGCAGAAGCCGAGATCAACCGCTTCACCATCGAGGGGCGCAGTTACAAGGTCATCGCCCAGGTCGAACGGCCTTACCGGGACAATCCCGAGTGGTTGAGCAGCTACTACGTTAAAAACACCAAGGGTGAACTATTGCCCCTGTCGACCTTGATCAACATCAGTGACCGCGCACGACCGCGACAGCTGAATCAGTTCCAGCAACTCAACTCAGCGATTCTTTCCGGCGTTTCGACGGTCAGCATGGGTGAGGCAATCGATACCGTGCGCCAGATCGCCAAAGAGGAAGCACCACCGGGTTATGCTTTCGATTACGGCGGCGCCTCGCGGCAGTTCGTTCAGGAAGGCAGCGCCCTGTGGGTGACCTTTGCCTTGGCACTGGCGATCATTTTCCTGGTGCTGGCGGCGCAGTTCGAAAGTTTCCGCGATCCATTGGTGATTCTGGTGACCGTGCCACTGTCGATTTGCGGTGCACTGATCCCGTTGTTCCTGGGCTGGTCGAGCATGAACATCTACACCCAGGTCGGGCTGGTGACCTTGATCGGACTGATCAGCAAACACGGGATCCTGATCGTCCAGTTCGCCAACCAGTTGCGCAGGGACAAGGGCCTGACGCCCCGCGAAGCCGTGGAGCAAGCGGCAGCCATTCGCCTGCGTCCGGTATTGATGACCACGGCCGCCATGGTCTTCGGCATGGTGCCGTTGATCATCGCCACTGGCGCGGGAGCCGTCAGCCGCTACGATATCGGGATGGTGATCGCCACGGGCATGTCGATCGGGACACTGTTCACGCTGTTCGTGCTGCCCTGCATCTACACGCTGCTGGCCAAGCCCGACAAAGCGTAAATACGGACTCCGTGCAGGAGATTATGCGTTACGGCGGTTGAGCCATCTCAAAAGCAAAAAGCCTCGCGCATGCGAGGCCTTTGATGTGGGCCGAGGGGTTTCAACTCTGGTGTTTCATTCCCTGAGTCATGCCAAGCATGAACAAGAACAGCTCATCATTTTCGGAGTGGGTCACTGTGGATGACTTCGTAGTCCGTGGTAGCGGACAATGCACGCCGCCATTCTTTGCACTGAGAACTTGCGTACGTGGCTGCTCCAGGCCGACCACCGCCAATGAAACAACTGCCAAGGCTCCTGCCAAAAATAGCCCCCTAGCAATTTCTAGTTTCATCGCTACAAACCTTTGATAGAGCTGCCAAACGCCTTCTTATAAAAATAGATGAGCTTCGCCCAATCCGCCGAGCCCCACGACGAGTGGCGGCGCAGCTGTTTCATGTCATGCGAAGCCGCTTGCTGGCGAGTCAGGCGCTGACGGCACTTCTCCAGATCGAGTAACGCCACTTCGGCCCTGGCGGCGTCACCTTCACCGGTCACGCGCACAAAAACATGCTTGATATACAAGCAGCTATGCTGCCAGCGCCCCTTGTGCATCCGCGCCAGGTTCTCGGCCAGATCTTGCAGCACCCGCTCATGCAACGCCTCACCATGGCGCTCGCGCCCACCGCTGGCATACCAGTCTTCAATCTCGACAAAGCCGTCCAGTGCGGCAGTCACCAACAACGCTCGCCACTGATGCACCGGATCACGCTGGGCGCCACAGAACACCAGCTCAGGCACTCGAACATTCAGCGAACGGAGGCCGTTCAGCGCATCAAGCTCACGTAACACCGTCGGACGACCAAACGGGTGCAACCAGCTACGGTAAATATGCCCTGTCTGGCGCTTGGCATAGAGCAGCCGGTCATGGGGGGCACGAATCCGCTGTACGCCACTTTCCCCGCCTCTCCGCACGTTGGGCTCTTCCACCCATTCACCGCGCTGATTCCAGAAATAATTGAAGCGGTCTGCAGGAGCGACTTCCATTTCCGATGCCTGTTCAACTGCCATCCTTCTACCTCTTTCGTAATATATAAACGCGCCGCATGCCATAGAGCGGGATACAGTCCAAATGTTCCTGAACCCGAAAATCCGCCTGCTTGAACTCCGCTTCTACGGTGGTCGCGACCGTGGCATCAAGCGTCCGGCTTGCCCAGCTCGACATAAAAGCGGCAGCCGTTGGGCTCCATGGTGCTGAGACTGACGCTCCAGCCCTGGTTTTCACAAATTCTCTGCACCAGCGACAGGCCCAGCCCAAGCCCGTCCCCACGCTTCTCGCCACCGCGTACAAACGGCTCGAACATCGCTTCACGCTTCTCTTCGGGAATACCGACACCGCTGTCTTCGACCAGAAAACCGCAGGGCAGAATGGTCAAGCGAATAAACCCGCTGTCGGTGTAGTGCAAGGCATTACGCAACAGGTTGCCCATGACCGCGTGCAGGAATGTCGCGTTATAGCGCGTATCCGTCGGGTTGCCGGGTTCATAAAACAGCGTGAGACCCTTGTCTTCGATCGGCTCGCGCCACAGGCCGAGCAAGTCCTCGGCCACCTGCCCCAGGGTCTGTTGCGGCGACATGCTGGCATCTTCGCGCTGGGCGCGGGCGAGCATCAGGAAGGTCTGGACCAGTTCGCGCATCTCTTCACAGGCACGAGCGATCCGCTCGACCTGGTTGCGACTGCGCTGATCGAGGTCCGGGTTCTCCAGCAACAGCTCACAGGAGCTGGCCAATACCATCAACGGGGTGCGCAGTTCGTGACTGACGTCGCTGGTGAACAGCCGTTCGCGACTCAGCGCCTGGCGCAATCGGCCCAGCGTGGCGTCGAAGGCGACGGCCAGTTCACCGACTTCATCAGCGGCATAGTCCGGCGCCAGGGGCGGTGCCAGGCCGAGCAGTTGATCGCGGTGACGCACCTGGCGCGCCAGCCGGACCACCGGCGCCATGACCTTGCGCGCGAGCACCCAGCCGAGGAACACCGCCAATGCCAGACTTAATACAAACCCCACCAGTACCACGGCAAACAGCACTCGCTCGCGCTCTTCGAAATCGCTTTGATCCTGCAGCAGGACGTAACGTCGGCCGTCAACGATCTCGACGAGCGCGTGGTATGACAGTTGCTCGCGAAATACTTCATGAAAGCCCGCATTCAGATGCCGCAGGTCCCTGGGCAAGTCAAAGTCGCCAGGGCCGCCACTGAAGTAGAACAACTGATCGGGCTCGGGACGATGACTCCAGTCGGCCATACTGTCCATCAACAGCAACCGCTGTAAATCGCCACCCAGGCCTGCTGAAATCAGCTTTTCTTCGACCAGATGCACGGTCGCCACGATGCCAATGGCGAATGCCCCCGCCACCAACGCACTCATCAAGGCAAAGGCAATAATGATCCGCTGAGCAAGGCTCTGCTTAAACTCCATCACGCCCCTCGGCCAGGCGATAGCCGACGCCGTGCACGGTTTGCAGCAAAGGTTTGGCGAACGGTTTGTCGATCACTTGACGCAACTGATGGACGTGACTGCGCAGGCTGTCGCTGTCCGGACAGTCGTCACCCCAAAGGGCTTCTTCGAGTATTTCGCGACGCAAGACGTGCGGGCTTTTCTGCATCAACACCGCCAGCAGCTTGAGGCCTACCGGGTTGAGTTTCAGCAGGCGACCTTCGCGGGTCACTTCCAGCGTGTCGAGGTCGTAGCTCAGATCGCCAACCTGCAGGGCTCGGCGACCGCCACCCTGGGTACGGCGCATGACCGCCTCGATGCGCGCCGCCAGTTCAGACAGGGCAAACGGTTTGACCAGGTAATCATCGGCACCGGACTTGAAGCCCTGCAACCGGTCATCCAGTTGGTCACGGGCGGTCAGCATGATCACCGGGGTATCGCGCCGGGCATCTTCACGCAGGCGTTTGCACAGGGTGTAACCATCGATACCGGGCAGCATGATGTCGAGCACGATCAGGTCGTAATGCTCGGTGGCCGCCAGGTGCAGGCCTGACAAGCCGTCCTGCGCGCAATCCACGGTATAGCCTTTAAGCCCCAGGTAATCGGCCAGATTGGCGAGGATGTCGCGGTTGTCTTCAACCAATAGAATTCGCATGGGCACTTGCTCCGTACACAGTTACGGCCGTCTTGGACCGCGCAGCTTAAGGCCAAGAGTGGCTCAGGGATAGATCTGTTGATCCAAACCCTGTCAGGGAAGGTACTGCAGACCCCTGCCGATATGTTACAGCCATAAAAAAACCCCGCAGGCTTTACGCCAGCGGGGTTTTTTCGTACAGGGTAAGGCTGGCTTACATCATGCCGCCCATGCCGCCCATACCGCCCATGTCTGGCATGCCGCCGCCAGCTGGTGCGTCTTCCTTGATCTCGGCGATCATGGCTTCGGTGGTGATCATCAGGCTGGCAATCGACGAAGCCGCTTGCAGAGCCGAACGAGTCACTTTAGCCGGGTCCAGGATACCCATTTCGATCATGTCGCCGTATTCGCCGGTAGCAGCGTTGTAACCGTAGTTACCCTTGCCCTGCTTGACCTTGTCGACTACAACGCTTGGCTCGTCGCCGGAGTTGGCAACGATCTGGCGCAGTGGCGCTTCAACAGCGCGACGCAGCAACTGGATGCCGACGTTCTGGTCATCGTTGTCGCCTTTCAGCTCGGAGATCGCTTGCAGAGCGCGAACCAGTGCCACGCCACCGCCAGGTACCACGCCTTCTTCAACGGCTGCACGGGTAGCGTGCAGGGCGTCTTCAACGCGGGCTTTCTTCTCTTTCATTTCAACTTCGGAACCAGCGCCAACCTTGATCACTGCAACGCCGCCGGACAGCTTGGCCAGACGCTCTTGCAGTTTTTCACGGTCGTAGTCTGACGAAGTGTCAGCCACTTGTTGACGGATCTGCACAACGCGAGCCTGGATGTCAGCCTCAACGCCAGCACCGTCGATGATGGTGGTGTTTTCTTTGGACAGGATCACGCGCTTGGCATTACCCAGGTGTTCCAGGGTAGTGCTTTCCAGGCTCAGGCCGATCTCTTCGGAGATAACGGTACCGCCAGTCAGAACAGCGATGTCCTGCAGCATGGCCTTGCGACGGTCGCCGAAGCCTGGGGCTTTGACGGCAGCCACTTTAACGATGCCGCGCATGTTGTTCACAACCAGAGTCGCCAGGGCTTCGCCTTCAACGTCTTCGGCAACGATCAGCAGAGGACGGCCGGCTTTGGCAACGGCTTCCAGTACTGGCAGCATTTCGCGGATGTTCGAGATCTTTTTGTCGACCAGCAGGATCAGCGGACCGTCCAGTTCGGCAGTCATGGTCTCTGGCTTGTTGACGAAGTACGGGGACAGGTAGCCACGGTCGAACTGCATGCCTTCTACAACCGACAGTTCGTTTTCCAGGCCCGAGCCTTCTTCAACGGTGATCACGCCTTCTTTACCGACTTTTTCCATGGCTTCGGCAATGATGTCGCCGATGGAGCTGTCGGAGTTGGCCGAGATGGTGCCGACCTGAGCGATTGCCTTGGTGTCAGCGCATGGCTTGGACAGGGCTTTGAGCTCTTTGACGATAGCGATGGTCGCTTTGTCGATACCGCGTTTCAGGTCCATCGGGTTCATGCCGGCAGCGACGGCTTTCAGGCCTTCGTTGACGATCGACTGAGCCAGAACGGTCGCGGTGGTGGTGCCGTCGCCTGCGTCATCGTTGGCACGGGAGGCAACGTCTTTGACCAGCTGCGCGCCCATGTTTTCGAAACGGTCTTTGAGTTCGATTTCTTTGGCTACGGAAACGCCGTCCTTGGTGATGGTCGGAGCGCCGAAGCTCTTCTCGATGATCACGTTACGGCCTTTAGGGCCCAGGGTCGCTTTTACTGCGTCAGCCAGGACGTTGACACCGGCGAGCATTTTCTTACGGGCGGAATCGCCGAATTTAACTTCTTTAGCAGCCATGATCGATATTCCTTAAATACTTTTGTAGTAGCGGGAAATTGAGCGCAAATCAGCCTTCGATAACAGCGAGAATCTCGTTCTCAGCCATTACCAGCAGGTCTTCACCGTCGACTTTCACAGTGTTGCTGCCGGAGTACGGGCCGAACACAACCTTGTCACCCACTTTCACGGCCAGCGCACGCACTTCACCGTTGTCCAGCACGCGGCCGGTACCTACAGCGAGGACTTCACCGCTGTTGGCTTTTTCGGCAGCCGAACCTGGCAGAACGATACCGCCAGCGGTTTTCTTTTCTTCTTCGCTGCGACGGATGACGACGCGGTCATGCAGAGGACGAAGCTTCATTGTCGATCTCTCCTAATTGTGGTTTTCAGCGGCCGGTGTAATCCCGGCGGGTTAAATTCCGGCGTTGCCGGTTGCGGCTCGTCAAGCGAACCGCGGAAGTCTGTCTGGTGATCTTCACCAGAAACCTTGCGGTGACCGTTACATAAGGGCGCATAAGCTTATTACAAGGGCTGGGCAGTGAATTTTTTTACGGCACCGACCACAGAAACGAACACGGCACCCGAAGGTGCCGTGTCAATGAAACAGTTATTTGGAGTCGCGGTGCTCGAACTCGCCCTCGATCACGTTCGGTTCACGGCCCAACGGTTGACGCGGAGCCGGGCCGCCACGCGGTTGCAGATCATCGGCAAAGGCACGCTGACGAATTGCCTGCTCCTCGGCGCGCTTGCGCATCGCGTTGGCCAGCAACCGACGGGTGATCGGCAAGATCATGATCAGACCGATCACGCTGCTGACGAAACCTGGCAGGATCAACAGACCGCCGCCCAAGGCGAGCATCAGGCCTTCAAGCATGGTCTGCGCTGGCAACTCGCCGCGGTTCAGGCTTTCACGAGCACGCAATGCGGTAGCCAGGCCGGCGATGCGCAGCACGAACACACCGAACATCGAACCGAGAATGATCAGCAGCAGCGCCGGGAAAAACCCGATGGCCGCGCTGACCTTGACGAATACGAACAGCTCCAACACCGGGAACAGCAGAAAGAGCAACAAAAAAGGGCGCATCAAATGGTTCCTCAACGCAAGAATGCCTTGCAAGTAGAACGTAGATGACGTCGCCGTTTCGTGATTTCAAGCGTCGGCTGTCGCATTTTTCGGCCATTGCTCGGCGTGAGCCAATAAAACCAAGGCTTCGCGTACTTGTGTCGGCGTATTACACTCTTCCGGGAACGGTAACCAGTACAGCCCCTGGCCAATGCGCAGGTGCATGCCTTCGGCGTCGATGCCCGCCAACTGAGCGGGTGCGGTTTTCGGCAGGCCGGCCAGCTCGACGTAATGGGCGATGGCCTTGGCGTGGTCGGCGTTCATGTGTTCGATCATGCTCGCTTCGGCCTTGCCGGCGAATGGGTTGGCCAGGGTCAATTGGTCGACCCAGTGAATCGCACCGAAACCGCCGATGTAGCGATGCCGTATCGGTTTGAGTACCCAGAAGTCGAAATCATGCGCCTTGTGATAATTCTGCGAATCCGGGAAATAGCGGTAATAACGCTCGGCGGCGGCATCGATGGCGGCCTGATCCTGAATTTTTTCCGCTTCGGCCAGGTAGGTCAGGCGACCAACGGCCTGTACGTCTTCAGCCTCCCGCTCACCCACCAGCAATGAACATTTGGGGTCTTTTTGCAGATTGTGGGTGTGCTGGGCGATCCGGCTGATCAGGATCAGCGGCCGGCCCTGCTCGTCCAGGCAATAAGGAACCACTGAGCCGAACGGGAAACCGGGCATTGCCTTGGAGTGCGTCGAGAGCACTCCGCGGTATTCCTTGAGCAACAATTCTCGGGCATGCTTGGCAGCTTCAACGCTCAATTTATGACTCCTTATATAGAATCCGTCAAAAAAACGGACAGGCTCCTGGGACAAAGTTCCAGCAACGCCATCGGGGCAGTTCTCATGTGCAGCCAGGCCACATCAGGTGCAGATCGAGAGGCTCTCTAAAAGGAAACCACTCTGACCTGCCATTTGGGGCATGCGAATGAAACTCACTGACAAAGTAATCATTATCACCGGCGGTTGCCAGGGTTTAGGCCGTTCGATGGCCGAGTATTTCGCCGCCAAGGGCGCAAAACTGGCACTGGTCGATCTCAACCAGGAAAAGCTAGACCAGGCCGTCGCCGCCTGCAAAGCCGCCGGTGTCGAAGCTCGCGCTTATCTGTGCAACGTTGCCAATGAAGAACAGGTGACGCACATGGTCGCCCAGGTTGCCGAAGACTTCGGCGCGATCCATGGCCTGATCAACAACGCCGGGATTCTGCGCGATGGCCTGCTGATCAAGGTCAAGGATGGCGAAATGACCAAAATGAGCCTGGCCCAGTGGCAGGCCGTGATCGACGTCAACCTGACCGGCGTGTTCCTCTGCACCCGTGAAGTGGCGGCGAAAATGATCGAGCTGAAGACCGGCGGCGCGATCGTCAACATCTCCTCGATTTCCCGCGCCGGCAACGTCGGCCAGACCAACTACTCCGCCGCCAAGGCCGGGGTTGCTGCGGCCACCGTGACCTGGGCCAAGGAACTCGCGCGCTATGGCATTCGCGTGGCCGGTATTGCGCCGGGCTTCATCGAAACCGAAATGACCCTGAGCATGAAGCCTGAAGCGCTGGAGAAAATGACCTCCGGGATTCCGCTCAAACGCATGGGCAAGCCCGAAGAGATCGCCCATTCGGCGGCGTACATCTTCGAGAACGACTACTACACCGGCCGGATCCTGGAAATGGATGGCGGTTTGCGGATTTAAAGTTCAGCACAAAACCCTGTGGCGAGGGGGCTTGTCGGAACGCCGCACCGCCCCGTTCGGCTGCGAAGCAGTCGTAAACCGGTTGACGCGTTTTTACAGGGAGAGAACGCCGACCAGTATTGGGGTGGCTTCGCCACCCAACGGGGGCAAGCCCCCTCGCCACAAAAGCAGGTCCTCCATTTACCCAATCAATCGTCACTGACGGTGATGTTCGGCATCGCTGGCGTGGCGGCTTCCTGCAAGACAATCCGCGCACCGACGTGACGGGCCAGTTCCTGGTAGACCATGGCGATCTGGCTGTCCGGCTCGGCAATCACTGTTGGCTTGCCGCCGTCAGCCTGCTCACGGATCAACATCGACAGCGGCAGCGATGCCAGCAGTTCGACGCCATATTGGCTGGCCAGCTTCTCGCCGCCGCCTTCACCGAACAGGTGCTCGGCATGACCGCAGTTGGAGCAGATGTGCACAGCCATGTTTTCCACCACGCCGAGCACTGGAATGTTGACCTTGCGGAACATCTCCACGCCTTTGCGGGCGTCCAGCAATGCCAGATCCTGCGGCGTGGTGACGATCACCGCCCCCGCCACCGGGACTTTTTGCGCCAGGGTCAACTGAATGTCACCGGTACCCGGCGGCATGTCGATCACCAGATAATCCAGATCGCTCCAGGCGGTCTGTGTCACCAGTTGCAGCAAGGCGCCGGAGACCATCGGGCCACGCCAGACCATCGGCGTGTTGTCGTCGGTCAAAAACGCCATGGACATGACTTCAACGCCATGCGACTCGATCGGCACGAACCACTTCTGGTCCTTGATCTTCGGTCGGGTGCCTTCCGGGATGCCGAACATGATGCCCTGGCTCGGGCCGTAGATATCGGCATCGAGGATCCCGACCTTGGCGCCTTCGCGGGCCAGCGCCAGCGCAAGGTTGGCGGCGGTGGTGGATTTGCCCACGCCGCCCTTGCCGGACGCCACGGCGACCACGTTCTTGACGTTGGCCAAACCCGGGATCTGCGCCTGCGCCTTGTGCGCGGCAATCACGGTGCTGATGTCGACTTTGGCCGAGGTCACGCCCTCCAGTCCTTCGATCGCCATTTGCAGCATTTGCGCCCAGCCACTCTTGAACAGGCCGGCGGCGTAGCCCAGTTCCAGCTGAACGCTGACGCGGTCGCCCTGAATGTCGATGCTGCGCAGGCAACCGGCGCTGACCGGATCCTGGTTCAAGTAAGGGTCGGTGTACTGACGAAGGACGGCTTCCACCGCTGCGCGATTGACGGCGCTCATGGGCAACTCCGATAACAAGGCTGGAAAATCAGACGGGTATCCTACGCCGGACACTCATTTGTGGCGAGGGAGCTTGCTCCCGCTCGGGTGCGCAGCAGCCGTAATTTTATTGACGCGGCGATGCTGTCCGCTCGGCGTCGCCTTATATGGGGCGGCTTCGCCACCCAGCGGGAGCAAGCTCCCTAGCCACAGATATTCGCAGCGACGCATCGGGAAACAGGCCTGAAGGGTGAAAAATATGCGCCGGCGCTTTATAGTGGCCGACCTCCGTTTCATCAAGTAGCCGAGCCCCATGTCCGAGCCACGCAAGATCCTCGTCACCAGCGCCCTGCCCTATGCCAATGGTTCAATCCACCTTGGCCATATGCTTGAGTACATCCAGACCGATATGTGGGTGCGCTTCCAGAAGCATCGCGGCAATCAATGCACGTATGTCTGCGCGGACGACGCCCACGGTTCGGCCATCATGCTGCGCGCAGAAAAAGAAGGCATCACCCCGGAACAACTGATCGCCAACGTCCAGGCTGAACACAGCGCCGACTTTGCCGAGTTCCTGGTGGACTTCGACAACTTCCACTCCACTCACGCTGAAGAAAACCGTGAGCTGTCGAGCCAGATCTACCTGAAGCTGCGTGACGCCGGGCACATCGCCACGCGCTCGATCACCCAGTATTTCGACCCGGAAAAGAAAATGTTCCTGGCCGACCGCTTCATCAAGGGCACCTGCCCGAAGTGCGGCACTGAAGACCAGTACGGCGACAACTGCGAAAAGTGCGGTGCCACTTACGCGCCGACCGACCTGAAAGATCCGAAGTCGGCGATCTCGGGCGCCACGCCGGTGCTCAAGGATTCCCAACACTTCTTCTTCAAGCTGCCGGACTTCCAGCAGATGCTGCAGGAATGGACCCGCAGCGGCACCCTGCAAGACGCAGTCGCGAACAAGATCGCCGAATGGCTGGATGTCGGCCTGCAACAGTGGGACATCTCCCGCGATGCGCCGTACTTCGGTTTCGAAATCCCCGACGAGCCAGGCAAGTACTTCTATGTCTGGCTCGACGCGCCAATCGGCTACATGGCGAGCTTCAAGAACCTCTGCGCACGTCGTCCTGAACTGGACTTCGACGCGTACTGGGCCAAGGACTCCACCGCCGAGCTGTACCACTTCATCGGCAAGGACATCGTCAATTTCCACGCGCTGTTCTGGCCAGCCATGCTCGAAGGCGCGGGCTACCGCAAGCCGACCGGTATCAACGTACACGGCTACCTGACCGTCAATGGCCAGAAAATGTCCAAGTCCCGCGGCACCTTCATCAAGGCCCGGACCTACCTGGACCACCTGTCGCCGGAATACCTGCGCTACTACTACGCCTCCAAACTCGGCCGTGGCGTCGACGACCTGGACCTGAACCTCGAAGACTTCGTGCAGAAGGTCAACTCCGACCTGGTCGGCAAAGTCGTCAACATCGCCAGCCGCTGCGCCGGCTTCATCCACAAAGGCAACGCCGGTGTGCTGGTGGCCGGTAATGCCGCGCCAGAACTGACCGAAGCGTTCCTGGCCGCTGCGCCAAGCATCGCCGAGGCTTACGAGGCTCGCGACTTCGCCCGTGCCATGCGTGAAATCATGGGCCTGGCCGACCGCGCCAACGCCTGGATCGCCGACAAGGCGCCATGGTCGCTGAACAAGCAAGAAGGCAAGCAAGACGAAGTCCAGGCGATCTGCGCCCTGGGCGTCAACCTGTTCCGCCAACTGGTGATCTTCCTCAAGCCTGTGCTGCCGTTGCTGGCCGCCGACGCCGAGGCGTTCCTCAACGTCGCACCGCTGACCTGGAACGATCACGCAACACTGCTCAGCAACCATCAGCTGAACGAGTTCAAACCGCTGATGACCCGTATCGACCCAGTCAAGGTGCAAGCCATGACCGACGCTTCGAAAGAAGACCTGGCCGCCAGCCAGACCGACACCGGTGATGCCGCCTCACAAGGGAATGGCGAACTGGCCAAGGATCCGCTGTCGCCAGAGATCGAGTTCGATACCTTTGCCGCAGTTGACCTGCGGGTGGCGCTGATTCTCAAGGCCGAAGCCGTGGAAGGCGCGGACAAGCTGCTGCGCCTGACCCTGGATATCGGTGACGAGCAACGCAACGTGTTCTCCGGCATCAAGAGCGCATATCCAGACCCGGCCAAGCTTGAAGGTCGTCTGACGATGATGATCGCCAACCTCAAGCCACGCAAAATGCGTTTCGGGATCTCCGAAGGCATGGTCATGGCGGCAGGCCCTGGCGGCGAAGAAATCTACCTGTTGAGCCCGGACAGCGGCGCCAAGCCGGGTCAGCGCATCAAGTAAGTTGCCTGACTGAACCGATCCCACCGTCGCGTTGACTCGCGGCGGTGGGATTTTCATATCTGCTTGCCGGATAATGCCTAATCTTTATGCACAGGCCCGTTCGCTCAACCCGGCACGCCCATGACCGACATTCTGCTCACGCTCATCAGCACCGCCCTGATCAATAACTTCATCGTGCACTGGCCGCTGGGTGTCGATCCGTTGATGCAATCGACGCGTGAGCCTGCCATCGAACGTCGTCAGGTTCATGCCCTGGGCATTGCAACCACCTGCCTGATGTTGCTCAGCGGCGTTCTGGGTTACGCGGCCTATTACTGGTTGCTGATACTGCTCGGGCTGACGTCCTTGTACCTGTTTGTGTTTTTGCCCTTGAGCGTACTGCTGATTACCCCGCTGCTGAATCTGCTGACGCGTGCCCTGCCGCAGTTACCGTTCAACGGCTTGTGGCCGTTATTGCTGGGCAACGCTGGCGTGCTGGGGCTGAGCCTGTTCGGCATGCAGAGTGACAAAGGCTTTGGCTATCACGTAGCGCTATGTCTTGGCGCCGGGCTGGGTTTCTGGCTGGTGCTGAGTCTGTTCAGCGACCTGCGCCAGCGCATTCTCAATAACGATGTGCCCCTGCCCTTTCGTGGCCTGCCGATCGACCTGATCAGCGCCGGACTGATCGCAGTGGCATTTCTCGGCTTCAGCGGACTGATCAAAACATGAGTCTGATTCAACGTATCGACGCACTCCTGCCGCAGACCCAATGCGGCAAATGCGGCCACCCCGGATGCAAGCCCTACGCTGAAGGCATCGCCAATGGCGAGGCAATCAACAAGTGCCCGCCGGGCGGCAACGAGACCATTTCAGCGTTGGCCGAACTGCTGAAAATCCCGGTGTTGGAACTGGACACCAGCCGTGGCTCGGCACCGGCGCAAATTGCATTTATCCGTGAAGCCGAATGCATCGGCTGCACCAAGTGCATTCAGGCCTGCCCGATAGACGCAATTGTCGGCGCAGCAAAACTGATGCACACGGTGCTGATCGACGAATGCACTGGTTGCGATCTGTGCGTAGCACCCTGCCCGGTGGATTGCATCGAAATGCATCCTTTACCCTCGACCCAGGTGCTGCCGATTATCGGTGGTCTGGCGTTCACGCCCGAAGAACTGCAAGCACGCAACGCCAAACGCGATCACGCAAGGCAGCGCTTCGAACAGCGCAATGCACGCCTGCGTCGTGAGGAAGAGCAAAAGCACGCTGAACGACTGGCCCGCGCGCAAAAAGCCGCTCAACACAGCGATGCCAGCAATACCCCGCTGCAGGACGCCATTGCCCGGGTTCAGGCCCAAAAAGCCGCAGCCGCCGATGCCGCGCTGAAAAAAGCCAAGATCGATGTGGCGATGAGCCGCGCGCAACTGAACAAATCGCTGAAAGCTTTTGGGCATCCTCCGACCTTCGAACAGCAGTCGCAGCTGATCATTTTGCAGCAGCAATTCGAAGCCGCCGAGCAAGCTCTGACGCAGCTCGAAAGCACAGTCCCGTCAGCACCTGTGCAACCGACGGCGCCGGCCAACGATGCCGAACTCAAACGCGCGAAAATCCAGCTGGCGATGCGTCGCGCCGAGCTGAAAAAAGCCCAGGCCAGCGAAGCACCGGCCGAGCAACTGGAAGCGCTCAGCGCGGCCCTCGCTCAAGCGGAGCAGGCGCTGCACGCTGCCGAGGGAGCCAGCGAAAAACCGGCACCCGACCTGGTACGCGTCGAAAAACGTCCCATCGACGCTCAACTGCGGCAACTGAAAACCGAGCTGGCTTATGCCCGCGCCGATGTCAGCAAGCTCGAGCGGGGTCCTGATACACCGGCGGAGCTCCTGGCCAAGGCCCGCGAACGGCTCTGCGAAGCCGAGCGCCAGGTAAACGCCTATGTCGCCCCTTGAACCGGTCGATGATCGCCTGCAACAGGCGATGAAGCGGGTGTTACTGGCCACCGTGCCGGGCATGCTGGTGTTGTTCTGGTTATCTGGCTGGGGTGTTCTGATCAATCTGCTGCTGGCCTGCGGCAGCGCGTTAGCCGTTGAAGCGCTGGTGTTGCGGTTGCGCAAGTACCCGCTCAAGCCTGCGCTAAGCGACGGCAGCGCGTTGGTCAGCGCCACCTTGCTGGCACTGGCGTTACCACCTTACTGTCCATGGTGGTTGACGGTCAGCGCTGCGGCATTCGCGATGTTTTTCGGCAAGCACCTTTATGGTGGCGTTGGCAAAAACCCGTTCAATCCGGCCATGCTCGGTTTCGCGCTGGTACTGGTATGTTTCCCGCGACAGATGACCCACTGGCCGACGTCCCACGGGATGAATCTGCTCGCCGGCCTGCAACAGATTTTCGGTTTCAATTTCAGCGGCGCCGAGCAGCCCGACGCCTGGGTGACGGCCACGGCGCTGGATAGCCTGCGAATCAACAAAAGCCTGACCATGGACGAACTCTTCGCCGGCAACCCGGCGTTTGGCCACATGGGTGGTAAAGGTATCGAATGGGTGAATCTGGCTTTCCTCGCCGGCGGCGCGTTCCTGTTACAGCAGCGGGTGTTCAGCTGGCATGCGCCGGTCGGCATGCTCGGCAGTCTGTTCGTCATCAGCCTGTTGTGCTGGAACGGCTCAGGTTCGGACTCCCACGGCTCCCCGCTCTTTCACTTGCTGACGGGTGCGAGCATGCTCGGGGCATTCTTTATCGTGACCGAACCGGTGTCGGGAGCGAAAAGTCCAAAAGCCCGCCTGATGTTCGGCACGGGCGTCGGCCTTCTGACCTACCTGATTCGAACCTGGGGCGGCTATCCCGACGGGGTGGCCTTTGCGGTGCTGCTGATGAATCTCTGCGTACCGGCCCTGGAACGCCTCGCTGCTGCACAACCAGAGCCTCGTACACCATGAAGCGGAATTTCAGTGTGCTGATGCTGGTGGTCGTGGCCGGATTGGGCGCAGGCGCTACATTTTTCCTGCAACACGCCACCGCGCCGCAGATATCGGCTGAACAGCGCTTGATCGAAAGCCGCAAGCTGTTCGACATGCTGCCAGTCGGCAGCTACGACAATCAGCCTTTGGACCAGCCACTCGCGTTCAAGGATATCGCGCTGAGCAACAGCACCTTGCTGGGCGGTTACCTGGCCACAGCAGGCGGAAAACCCAGTGCAGTGATATTACGCAGCCAGGTGACGGGTTACGAAAATGCGATCGAACTGCTGATCGTGATCGACATCAACGGCAAGTTGCTGGGAGTCAAAACCCTCAAGCAATCGGAAACACCAGGGCTGGGCGGGAGAATCGCCGACCAGCCCAATCCCTGGCTTCAGGGCTTTTTCGGCAAGTCGCGCAACGACCCTGGTGACAGTGGCTGGGCGCTGAAAAAAGATCAGGGGCAATTCGATCAGTTGATCGGCGCAACCGTCACTTCCAGGGCGGTGATCAGCGCGATCCATGATGCGTTACGCTATTTCGACGAGCATCAGCCACAACTGATCGGGAGCGGACAATGAACCAGTCCTCGATGCTGCAGAACTCGCTGATATTGACCCCGTTGATCGGCGCCAGTGACTCCTTGGTAAAAGCCTTGGGTCTGTCGCTGTTATCGCTGCTGGTCATTGGTGTTTACGGCCTGAAGATGAGTGTATTGCGACCGCGGATTGTCCCGTCCATGCAGTTGATCACCTGCATTGCACTCGCCGCCACATTGACCAGCCTGGCAACATTGGCATTACAGGCCTGGGCCTTTGAACTGCATCAGCAACTGGGAATGTATGCCGGACTGATTGCCCTGCAGTGCATTGTGCTGGAGTACAGCGGCTTTTTTACCCAGGCAAGCATGATCGACCGGACTCGCCTGTCCAGCCTGTTTTTTGGGCTGATGGTTGTACTGGGCGTGTTGCGAGAAGCCCTTGGCAATGGGTCATTCGCCAGCCATGTGTCCTGGTTGAGCGGAATTATTGATTCCAGCGGGCAAGGCTGGCTGTTTGCCGCTGATGGCGGCATACGACTGGCCATCCTCGCCCCCGGCGGATTTATCCTGCTGGGACTGCTCATAGCCGCCAAACAAGCCTGGCCCGGCGCCTCGACCTCACACTGACCGCCTTCAAGGAACTGCTCTGCCCATGAATGCTGCAAAACGCCTGGAAATTTTCCGTCGGCTTCACGAAGACAATCCGGAACCGAAAACCGAACTGGCCTACTCGTCGCCCTTCGAATTGCTGATCGCCGTGATCCTTTCCGCGCAGTCCACGGACGTAGGCGTCAACAAGGCCACCGCCAAGCTGTTTCCGGTGGCCAATACTCCGGCAGCGATGTATGCGCTGGGTGTAGAAGGATTGTCCGAGTACATCAAGACCATCGGCCTGTACAACAGCAAGGCAAAAAACGTCATAGAAACCTGCCGAATGCTGGTAGAGCTTCATGGCGGTGAAGTACCGCAAACCCGTGAGGAGCTGGAAGCGCTGCCCGGGGTCGGTAGAAAGACCGCGAACGTGGTGCTCAATACGGCTTTTCGCCAGCTGACCATGGCCGTCGACACGCACATTTTCCGGGTCAGCAACCGCACAGGGTTAGCGCCAGGCAAGAATGTCGTCGAGGTGGAAAAAAAACTGATGAAGTTTGTTCCCAAGGAGTATCTGCTCGACTCCCATCACTGGCTGATCCTCCACGGACGCTACGTTTGCCTGGCTCGCAAGCCCCG
Organism: Pseudomonas sp. GW822-FHT04C11; assembly: GCF_058800905.1. Taxonomy (NCBI): domain Bacteria; kingdom Pseudomonadati; phylum Pseudomonadota; class Gammaproteobacteria; order Pseudomonadales; family Pseudomonadaceae; genus Pseudomonas; species Pseudomonas sp. GW822-FHT04C11. The sequence continues at coordinate 324,629 of NZ_JBXAMS010000005.1, forward strand.
TTGTGGCAGCTGCCGTATCGAAGACCTGTGCGAATACAAGCAAAAGACCTCCGACGATTGAGGTTCTATTAGATTTATTGATTTACCGATTGAAAAAATCTTTTTTACCCGCCGGGAGAATGTCGATATAAGAAGCGCCAATGGCATTCTTAGCCTGGAGTTAACCTTATGAGCACTGGCAAAGAACAACTGGACACAGAAGACGACTTCATCTCTGTTGAGGCCGATGATGCCGAGCCTGTGGTAGAGGTAGCAAAGACCAACCTGAGCAAACGTCGCACCATCGATAATCTCCTGGAGGAGCGCCGCTTGCAAAAGCAACTGGCCGATTACGACTTTGACCTTTAACACCTGAAAGCCTCCCGAAATGGAGGCTTTTCAGCACTCCCTCAACCGCTGGGCAATGCTCTCTGATTCATCAATGAGTCCGGCGCGGCGGAGACATCAGGGCAAGCCATCCGGCGACTCAAAATCCGATCAGACTCCGCTTACCTTCAGACGCTTTCCATGCACAAAGCACTACTCGCCCGGAGAGATTCAAACCAGACCATTACGCTGCGCAAGCTCGATAAGGTCTACCAGCGAGCGGGCATTGAGCTTCAATAGCAGACGCGTTTTGTAAGTACTCACGGTTTTGTTGCTGAGGAACATTCCATCGGCAATTTCCTTGTTGGTCTTTCCTCGGGCCAACTGTTGTAAAACCATCATCTCCCTTCCTGACAGACGATCCACCATGTCGGCTTCACTCGCGTTCCCCAAACTTGAGCGAACCGAGTGCAACGCCTGATTCGGAAAGTAGCTATATCCTGACAATACAGCCTTGATTGCACTGAGCAACTCGGTGAGGTCCTGCTGTTTGCAGACATACCCGGCTGCCCCTGCCTGCATGCAACGCATTGAAAAGTGACCGGGGGCCTGCGACGTCAAGACCAGCACTTTCAAAGGCATGGTGGTCGAGGTCAAGCGTGCAATAACTTCCAGGCCATCCAGTTTCGGAATACCGATATCCAGTATCACGATATCCGGCATCTGTTCACGGGCAAGTTGCAAGGCATCGACACCATTGTCCGTTTCGGCAATGACTTCATAGCCATGACGTTCCATTAGCATACGTACAGCAAGACGAATGACGGGGTGATCATCCACGATCAGCACTTTATTCATGGGCAAGTCCAATTTCGCTGTTCGAATTTTTAGAGCCCGCACAATAGCGTAGTCGTTTCGACCTTGGGATGCTGCCCACCCCAACCACCTACACCGAGAGACAATCCCTACAAACAACAGGGATTCCCCCTACAGGATTTCATAAAAAACAATGTCGCTTAAAGTTTATTCGAGGCGCCCACCTCTCTGGTCACCGGTATTTTTTCTGTGGACATCTAAGAAACCAGCTGACAATACACACTCTATCCCGGCCATTAATTAAACATGCGTCTATTATCAAAAAACAACCCGCTTTCACCCGCTTACATGAATCACGTTAAAACAAGGCTATTGATCCGTTAAAAATAGTGATAAAACTGCAAAGCAGACCGATCCATAAACCCTTTACAAAAACTAATAAATCAATACCGAACCACCACGACCACTTAACATTTTCACCCACAAGGAATCACTATAGATCACTATTTAACGAGTAATAAAAATGACAAAAATTCAAAAAAAAATATCCAACCCGATGACCATAATTGCGATATTTGCGACGCTCTCCGAAACTTCGGCAGCCGTATCGTTGCCCTTTCTCGACAACGAGGAGCGCCAGACGTACATCTGGTTTCTGATCAGCTTCCCCTTTTACCTGCTCTTTTTATTTTTTATCACACTCAACTTTAACTACAAATCACTGTATGCACCTTCTGATTTTCAAAAGAGCAAACAGTTTGTAAAAGTCATCGACGATGCTGCTCGACCAGAAAAAAACAGAAACACCGCTCTTAACGACCCCGCTGAAGAGGAGAATCAACCCAACTCAATCAAAGGACATAAACCCGACTATCTGCTTCAGAGCACGCCCGCTCCACCCGCCTATATAACCTTCATCACGAACCTTACAACCCAACAGCCAGTGTCTTTACCGGCGTCGATACGTGGCATGCAGATCGTTGATGCACGATGGATTCGCAAAAAGAAAGATGTCGGCAGTTTGATGAACGCGCTCTATTCAAGGAAACATCATGACCGTGAAGTGATCGTCTTCCTGACAAGCGGTGAGTCGGAACATTTGATTAACGAAAGAGCACTCAAAAAATCAGGTGCAAGATCCCTGGAGCCCAAAGAGTCTTTTTACATGAGTTATAACTTGAGTACTTTGGCAGTGACCGTCGTCAGCCAGCACTGACACAGACAGAACAGAAGGGGGGGTACAGACAATCCCGGAAGTTAACAACCAGGACCTGGTGACGCAGATTCAGGAGACAAACCACACACGAATGCTTCGATCACATTGTGGCCCCGTTACAAACGGGGCCACAATCGTTGATCATGCCAACAACATCAGAACAGCTTGCGGCCTTTGTTTGCGGCAATGCGCATACGCAGAGCGTTCAGCTTGATGAAGCCGGCTGCATCAGCCTGGTTGTAAGCGCCGCCATCTTCTTCGAAGGTAGCAATGTTGGCGTCGAACAACGATTCGTCAGACTTGCGACCGGTAACGATCACGTTGCCTTTGTACAGCTTCAGGCGAACCACACCGTTCACATGCGCCTGGGAAGCATCGATCATCTGTTGCAGCATCAGACGCTCAGGGCTCCACCAGTAACCGGTGTAGATCAGGCTGGCATATTTAGGCATCAGCTCGTCTTTGAGGTGAGCCACTTCGCGGTCCAGAGTGATCGACTCGATCGCCCGGTGAGCACGCAGCATGATGGTGCCGCCTGGGGTTTCGTAGCAACCACGGGACTTCATGCCGACGTAACGGTTCTCGACGATGTCCAGACGGCCGATACCGTGCTCGCCACCGATACGGTTCAGGGTCGCCAGCACGGTAGCCGGAGTCATTTCGACGCCGTCCAGTGCAACGATGTCGCCGTTGCGGTAAGTCAGTTCCAGGTACTGCGGCTTGTCAGGAGCGTTCTCCGGGGAGACGGTCCAGCGCCACATATCTTCTTCGTGCTCGGTCCAGGTATCTTCCAGCACGCCGCCTTCATAGGAAATGTGCAGCAGGTTGGCATCCATCGAGTACGGAGATTTTTTCTTGCCGTGACGTTCGATCGGGATCGCGTGCTTCGCCGCATAATCCATCAGCTTCTCGCGGGACAGCAGGTCCCACTCGCGCCAAGGGGCGATCACTTTCACGCCAGGCTTGAGTGCATAGGCACCCAGTTCAAAACGAACCTGGTCGTTGCCCTTGCCGGTCGCGCCATGGGAAATGGCGTCAGCGCCGGTTTCGTTGGCGATTTCGATCAGGCGTTTGGCGATCAACGGACGAGCGATGGAAGTACCCAGCAGGTACTCGCCTTCGTAAACGGTGTTGGCACGGAACATCGGGAAAACGAAATCACGCACGAATTCTTCGCGCAGATCGTCGATGTAGATTTCTTTTACGCCCATGGCTTGTGCCTTGGCGCGGGCCGGCTCGACCTCTTCACCCTGACCCAGGTCAGCGGTAAAGGTCACCACTTCACAGTTATAAGTATCCTGCAGCCACTTGAGGATCACCGAAGTGTCCAGGCCGCCGGAATACGCCAGAACGACCTTGTTTACGTCCGCCATGCCATCACTCCACGGGGTTCTACGGAAAGCCGAGAAGTCTACCGCTGCGAGCGGATAAATTACAGAGGCGCGACAGCTTATGATGACGAAGCGACAGATTATGTCGAGCGGGCGACGATTTCAGCCGGTTCAGGAGGTCGTCGCGGCACTGCTTGCCGAGCTGACTTGCGGAGCCGGTTTATCGGTGGGTGCAACGCGCTCAAGATGAACGTTGACCCGGCGATTCCTGGCCCGATTGGCGGTGTTGGTGTTAGGGGCCAACGGATAGCGTTCGCCGTGAAAACGCATCGTGATCTGTGATTCCTGAATGCCATTGGCCTTGAAGAAGTCCATCACCGCCAACGCCCTGCGCCGAGACAGATCACGGTTGGTCAGGCGATTGCCGCTGTTATCGGAATGGCCGTCGAGTTCGATGTGATTGACCGTCGGGTCGGCCTTCATGAAGTTCAGCATAACCTGCAGCTTGGCCTTGGCCTGCGCGTCCAGATCGATACCACCGCCCGGAAAACCAACCTCAGCCTGCTTAACCTGCTCGTAATTCATCGGCAGCAACTTGGCGACACACGCCTGATAATCGGCGTAGGCCTTGCTGAAGCTGACCGGTAACAAACGGACTTCCGACACACCGCCATCGCGCGAATAATGGCGAATCAGCGGACTGCGACCGTCCATCAAACCGCCGATAAGGCGTCCGGCCTGGAGTTGCGAGCTGTTGAACAGCACATCACCGCTGCCAACCTTGACCGCCCCCAGATTGATATCGCCGCGCCCCGGCTGCCAAGGCGCAGCGGCGGCCAGCAACGTCGCCGAGCCGCCGCTGATCATCGGGTTGTAGGCCTTCAGACGAAAGGTGGCCTGCTCGCCTGCGCGCCGCACGAACTCGCCCGAACCGAAATCGGTAATCGGCTGGCTCAGGCGACATTCGAACTTGTCGCCTTCGACCGTCCACTCGATGCTCTCCAGACGCGTCTGGAAAGTGAGCGCCATCGCAGGAAGGCTGGCAAACACGCTGAGCAAGGCTAAATAACGCTGGCGCACGGGAGGCTCCACTGGCTTCTACAACAAAAAGACCGATACATATAATTACGGCATACCTTTGTCATATCGGAAGCTTGCTGCAAAACTTGATAGCGAGTGCCTGGATGAGTCTTTTCCGGTAGCATTCCCTTGAGTTTGACCCGCCTGGAATCCCCAATGTCCGACCGCCTGACCCTGCTGCGTCCCGACGACTGGCATATTCATCTTCGCGATGGTGCTGTGTTGCCCAATACTGTCGCGGATGTCGCGCGCACCTTTGGTCGCGCGATCATCATGCCTAACCTGGTACCACCGGTGCGTAACGCCGCTGAAGCCGACGCCTATCGCCAGCGCATTCTCGCTGCGCGCCCGGCCGGCAGCCGTTTCGAACCGCTGATGGTGCTCTACCTGACCGACCGGACTACACCCGATGAAATTCGCGAGGCCAAGGCCAGCGGTTTCGTTCACGCCGCCAAGCTGTATCCGGCTGGCGCGACCACCAACTCGGACTCCGGTGTTACCAGCATCGACAAGATCTTCCCCGCGATCGAGGCCATGGCCGAGGTCGGGATGCCCTTGTTGATTCACGGTGAAATCACCCGCGGCGACGTCGATGTCTTCGACCGCGAAAAAATCTTCATCGACGAGCACATGCGTCGGGTCGTGGAGCGTTTCCCAACGCTCAAAGTGGTGTTCGAACACATCACCACCAGCGATGCCGTGCAGTTCGTCAACGAGGCTTCGGCCAACGTTGGCGCAACCATCACCGCTCACCACCTGCTGTATAACCGCAACCACATGCTGGTGGGCGGGATTCGTCCGCACTTCTATTGCTTGCCGATTCTCAAGCGCAATACGCATCAGGTCGCCCTGCTTGACGCCGCTACCAGCGGCAGCGAGAAGTTCTTCCTGGGCACGGACTCGGCTCCGCACGCCCAACACGCCAAAGAAGCCGCGTGTGGCTGTGCCGGTTGCTACACCGCTTATGCCGCGATCGAGATGTACGCCGAAGCCTTTGAACAGCGTAATGCGCTGGACAAGCTCGAAGCCTTCGCCAGCCTCAACGGCCCGCGCTTCTACGGCCTGCCGGCGAACACCGACCGCATTACCCTGGTCCGCGAAGAATGGACTGCCCCAACCAGCCTGCCGTTCGGCGAGCTGACTGTCATCCCGCTGCGCGCCGGTGAAAAACTGCGCTGGCGCCTGCTGGAGGAACACGCGTGAGTGAAGACCATTTCGACGACGAACAGGAAAGTTCAGGCGGAGGTGGTTCACGTCACCCGATGGCAGCCAGGTTCCGTGGATACTTGCCCGTTGTCGTCGACGTTGAAACCGGTGGTTTCAACTGTGCCACTGACGCCTTGCTGGAAATTGCCGCCACGACCATCAGCATGGACGAAAAAGGTTTTGTGTACCCCGATCACACCTATTTCTTCCGTGTAGAACCGTTCGAAGGCGCCAACATCGAAGCCGCGGCGCTGGAGTTCACCGGGATCAAGCTCGATCACCCACTGCGCATGGCCGTGAGTGAAGAAGCGGCACTGACCGACATCTTCCGTGGCATACGCAAGGCGCTGAAAGCCAACGGCTGCAAACGGGCGATCCTGGTCGGCCATAACAGCAGCTTTGACCTGGGCTTCCTCAATGCCGCCGTTGCGCGCCTGGACATGAAGCGCAATCCGTTTCACCCGTTCTCCAGCTTCGACACCGCGACACTGGCCGGTCTGGCGTATGGTCAAACGGTCCTGGCCAAGGCGTGCCAGGCTGCCGATATCGACTTCGACGGTCGCGAGGCCCACTCGGCTCGCTACGACACCGAGAAGACTGCCGAGCTGTTCTGCGGCATCGTCAATCGCTGGAAACAAATGGGCGGCTGGGAAGATTTCAACGACTGATTCAGTCGCAGGATTTATCCCGCCCATAAAAAAACCGGCCTCAGCGGCCGGTTTTTTTATGCCTGACGCGTGGCTTACAGCTTGCCAGCGTTCTCGGTCAGGTAAGCCGCAACGCCTTCTGGCGAAGCAGTCATGCCCTTGTCGCCTTTTTTCCAGTTGGCCGGGCAAACTTCGCCGTGCTCTTCGTGGAATTGCAGGGCGTCGACCAGGCGAATCAGCTCTTCCATGTTACGGCCCAGTGGCAGGTCGTTGACGATCTGCGAGCGAACAACACCCTTGTCGTCGATCAGGAATGCGCCACGGAAAGCCACGCCGCCTTCGGACTCAACGTCGTAGGCCTTGGCAATGTCGTGCTTCATGTCAGCAGCCATGATGTACTGAACCTGACCGATGCCGCCGGCATTGATCGGGGTGTTGCGCCATGCGTTGTGAGTGAAGTGCGAGTCGATCGAAACAGCGATCACTTCAACGTTGCGTGCCTTGAAGTCAGCCATGCGGTGGTCCAGAGCGATCAGCTCGGACGGGCAGACGAAGGTGAAGTCCAGTGGGTAGAAGAACACCAGGCCGTATTTGCCTTTGATGGCCGAGGACAGGGTGAAGCTGTCAACGATTTCGCCATTGCCGAGTACGGCCGGTACGGTGAAGTCAGGGGCTTGTTTGCCTACGAGTACGCTCATTGGATATCTCCTGGTGTGGTGGCGTGAAGAACGGCATCGAACCAGTCTGTCGCCAATAAACGACAGGTTCATGACTCGAGTGCCCTTCGCAAAGACCGCACATCATACACCGCGTTTTTCGCCTGTCCTTAGCGCTTTTTACAACGACATCAAAAACCTCGGCGCAGGCTTGATGACACTGTCCCGGGCGCATTATGCCGTTCGTCAGGCTGTCGCTGTTCTGGCGCAAAGCGTGCCGAAACCACTTTGACAATCATTCTCGTTAACATTAAGATCCGTCGCAACCGAGCCATAACCCACGACGGTTCTCAATTTATGTATGTCTGCCTTTGCACTGGTGTCACCGACGGAAAAATCCGCGATGCGATCTATGAAGGTTGCTGCAGCTACCGCGAGGTACGCCAAGCTACCGGCGTTGCCGGCCAATGTGGAAAATGCGCCTGCCTTGCCAAACAAGTGGTGCGCGAAACCCTGGCCGAGTTGCAATTAAGCCAGGCGGCGATCCCCTACCCTGTAGAATTTTCGGCAGCGTAAATAGAACATTTGAAAGAACCGGACTTAGCGTCCGGTTTTTTTATGCCTGTAATTCAATCGCTTAGCGCTAGGATGCGGAACACAAACATTCTTATTCCGATTAATTTTCATATAGTATTCAATAACTTAGGTTTGACACTAACAACTGCCCGGCTCAAACTTCGCCGCTTAATAGGGTAATTAAAGGGCAGGACCCCACATGAAAGGCGACATCACGGTTATCCAGCACCTCAACAAGATTCTTGGCAATGAGCTGGTCGCAATCAATCAGTATTTCCTGCATGCGCGCATGTATGAAGATTGGGGCCTGAACAAGCTCGGCAAGCACGAGTACCACGAATCCATCGACGAGATGAAACACGCGGACAAGCTGATCAAGCGCATCCTGTTCCTCGAAGGCCTGCCAAACGTCCAGGACCTGGGCAAGCTGCACATCGGCGAGCACACCAAGGAAATGCTTGAGTGCGACCTGAGCATCGAGCGTACCGGCCATGCCGACCTCAAAGTGGCTATCGCTCATTGCGAAACCGTCGGGGACTTCGGCAGCCGTGAACTGCTCGAAGATATTCTCGAATCCGAAGAAGAACATATCGACTGGCTGGAAACTCAACTGAGCCTGATCGATAAAGTCGGTCTTGAGAACTATCTGCAATCGCAGATGGGCGACGAATAACTTCTACAGCGCTAATCTCGACTCAATAAAAAGCCCCGCCCTCTTACGAGAGGCGGGGCTTTTTATTACCAGCAGGAGCGGCCGGACGGCCGCTTCTGCCTATAAATCAGGCTTCGGTCTTGCCAGCAGCAGCTTTGGCCGCAGCGTCTTTGATCAGGGCCTGCAACGAACCGTCAGCGGCCATTTCAGTCATGATGTCGCTACCACCGACCAGCTCACCAGCAACCCACAATTGCGGGAAGGTTGGCCAGTTGGCGTACTTTGGCAGGTTGGCACGGATTTCCGGGTTCTGCAGGATGTCCACGTAAGCGAACTTCTCACCACAGCCCATGACGGCCTGAGCGGCTTTCGCGGAGAAGCCACACTGTGGGGCATTCGGCGAGCCTTTCATGTAAAGCAGAATGGTGTTGTTAGCAATCTGCTCTTTAATAGTTTCGATGATATCCATGAAGCACCTCGGCTGAACTTTCCGACTCAGTTGTCGGCACGGTGACGCATTGTAACGGAAAGCCGAGCGCCATGCTCGGTCTCCCCGACAGACACTTACGCTGCCGCGACGGTCACCGGTACACCATTAAGCGCCGCGTTTCCTGACAACTCATCGAGCTGGCGCTCATCGGTCAGGTCATTGGCGCTGGAGCCTGGTTGGCCCATGGCAATGGTCATCTGCACGCCCGGCCGGGCATGGCCCCAACCGTGCGGCAGGCTGACCACGCCTTTCATCATCTCGACACTGCTCAGCACTTCGACTTCGATCACCCCGACCCGTGAACTGACCCGCACCCGTTGCCCATCGCTGAGCCCGCGACTGGAAAGATCGTCCGGGTGCATCAGCAACTGATGACGCGGTTTGCCTTTCACCAGACGGTGGTAGTTATGCATCCACGAGTTATTGCTGCGCACATGGCGGCGGCCGATCATCAATAGCTCATCGGCAACCGGTGCCTGCAATGCGGAAAATCGTGCAAGGTCGGCCAGGATCGCCGGTGGCGCCGCCTGCACGCGCTGGTTGGCGGTTTTCAGACGTGGCGCCAGGTTTGCCTGAAGAGCGCCCAGATCGACCCCGTGAGGATGATCGAACAAGGTCGCCACCGACAGTTTGTGCGGCGATGCATCACCAAAGCGCCCGGCTCGCAAACCGAGGTCGATCATCTTCGCCGGGGGCATCGTCGGCTTGAGCTCTTTGCCGGTTTTCGCCGCAAAGGCCTGGGCCAGACCGACGAAAATCTCCCAATCGTGCAGCGCACCGTCGGGCTTGGGCAGGATTGCCCGGTTGAAACGGCTGACGTTGCGCACCGCGAACATATTGAACGTGGTGTCGTAGTGATCGTTTTCCAGCGCCGAGGTCGACGGCAGAATCAAGTCGGCATAACGCGTGGTCTCGTTGATATACAGGTCGATGCTGAGCATGAATTCCAGCCCGTCCAGCGCCTGCTCCAGTTGTCGACCATTGGGTGTAGACAACACCGGGTTACCGGCCACGGTAATCAACGCCCGCACCTGCCCTTCACCTTCAGTGAGCATCTCTTCGGCCAGAGCCGACACCGGCAACTCACCGGCGTATTCCGGACGGCCAGACACGCGGCTTTGCCAGCGATTGAAATGCCCGCCCGAGGTCGACGCCACCAGGTCAACCGCAGGCTCGGTGCACAGCGCGCCGCCGACCCGATCCAGGTTGCCGGTAACCAGATTTAGCAGTTGCACCAGCCAATGACACAAGGTGCCGAACGCCTGGGTCGAAACGCCCATACGGCCATAACACACGGCAGTTTTCGCGCTGGCGAAGTCTCGCGCCAACTGACGAATCTGCTCGGCCGGCACGGCGCACAGCGGGCTCATGGCCTCGGCACTAAAGGATGCGACGGCCTGACGAACCTCCTCCAGCCCGTCTACCGGCAAATGACTGTCGCGGCTCAAGCCTTCGGCGAACACGGTATTGAGCAACCCGAATAACAGCGCCGCATCACCGCCTGGACGGACAAATATATGTTGATCGGCAATCGCTGCCGTTTCGCTGCGACGCGGATCGACCACCACCACTTTGCCGCCCCGGGCCTGAATCGCCTTCAAGCGCTTTTCGACATCCGGCACGGTCATGATGCTGCCGTTGGAGGCCAGCGGATTGCCGCCCAGGATCAGCATGAAATCGGTGTGATCGATGTCCGGAATCGGCAACAGCAAACCATGGCCGTACATCAAATGGCTGGTGAGATGCTGAGGTAACTGATCGACCGAGGTTGCAGAGAAACGGTTGCGGGTTTTCAGCAAGCCAAGGAAGTAATTGCTGTGGGTCATCAACCCATAGTTGTGCACGCTGGGATTGCCCTGATAAACCGCGACGGCGTTCTGGCCATGGCGCTCCTGAATCGCCGACAGGCGTTCGGCCACCAGTGCAAATGCCTCGTCCCAGGCGATCGCTTGCCACTCGCTGCCGACCCGCAGCATCGGCTGTCGCAGGCGGTCGGGATCGTTCTGGATATCTTGCAGCGCCACGGCCTTGGGGCAGATATGACCGCGACTGAAGCTGTCCTGCGGATCACCCTTGATCGAGGTGATTTGCACGCCAGCGTCTTCGGTTGCAGTGGTTTCGATGGTCAAGCCGCAAATGGCTTCACACAGGTGGCAGGCACGGTGATGAAGAGTCTTGGTCATGGCCATTCTCTGTTTTATTCGAGACAACCGGCATCCGGTTGCGGGAACAAAACTATGGGCTGTGACCGAGCGCTGCGCCAGCGACGTTCGTCTTGTGAATCGAGGCCCATCAGGCCCGCCGATATTAGCCTTGGGGAAGCCTGGAGGGCGCTTGAAGCTGGATTTCCTGGATGGTTTCGATCTGTTCCTGGGCAATGTGCACGCCCGTGAGTTCGCCAATCAGGCGCCAGTGCTCGTCGAGCCCGGCGCTGACGGTGGCCATGCGGTCGATCATCCGTCGACCTGCAGCCTTGGTCACCTCATCCTCGCTACGCATCAACTCAAAGGACATTGAGGTCATGGAAGCGGTCAGGTGAGTCAGGGTGCGTGCCGTGAGGCCCAGCAGCTCTAACAATTGCTGTTCTTTCGATTCCATTCCATAGGCTTCCTCTGTCACTCGTGACTTAGTTATAACCCAGCACTTTGCATTAGCAAATGTTTCAAGCGGAGGCAGGCTGGATCCTGCCTGCAACTACCCTGTCCGACAGGTCAGAAACCGACCGAGACCGTACTTTGCCCGCCCCGCTTGATTGCCAAGGCGCGCGAGGGCAGTGTACAAAGGGGTTGCTACTGTCAGGAAACAGGCTTCAAAAGCGCTACTGCGGTTATCCCGCAGGCTCTCTTAAATCCCCTAAAAACCGTAGCCCTATTGGTAAGACGCGACATTTAATTATAAGATCGCGCCTTCCCCTATTTCGTCGCCTCGTGCGGCTTACGCCGCAGGTCTCGCCCGTTTTTCAGTTAAACAAGGCTTTGAGTATCTGCGGTCTGTTGCAAAAAGGTAGTCAATGATGAGCGCAAGGCACTTTCTCTCCCTGATGGATTGCACGCCCGAAGAGCTGGTCAGCGTGATCCGTCGAGGCATTGAGCTCAAAGACCTGCGTAACCGCGGCGTACTGTTCGAGCCGTTGAAAAATCGCGTACTCGGGATGATCTTCGAGAAATCCTCGACGCGCACCCGGCTGTCGTTTGAAGCCGGCATGATCCAGCTGGGCGGCCAGGCGATTTTCCTGTCACCCCGTGACACCCAACTGGGTCGCGGCGAACCGATCGGCGACTGCGCCATCGTCATGTCGCGCATGCTCGACGCGGTGATGATCCGTACCTTCGCCCACAGCACCCTGACCGAATTCGCCGCCAACTCGCGCGTGCCCGTCATCAATGGCCTGTCCGATGACCTGCACCCGTGCCAGTTGCTGGCCGACATGCAGACCTTCCTCGAACATCGCGGCTCGATCCAGGGCAAGACCGTGGCCTGGATCGGCGACGGCAACAACATGTGCAACAGCTATATAGAAGCCGCCATCCAGTTCGACTTCCAGTTGCGCATCGCCTGCCCTGAAGGCTATGAGCCAAACCCTGAGTTCGTGGCCAAGGCCGGTGATCGGGTGACTATCGTCCGCGATCCTCGGGAAGCGGTACGCGGCGCTCATCTGGTCAGCACCGACGTCTGGACCTCCATGGGCCAGGAAGAGGAAACCGCCAAGCGCCTCAAGCTGTTCGCACCGTTCCAGGTTAATCGTGCCCTGCTCGATCTGGCCGCCGCGGATGTATTGTTCATGCACTGCCTGCCCGCGCACCGAGGTGAAGAAATCAGCCTCGATCTGCTCGACGACCCGCGTTCGGTTGCCTGGGATCAGGCCGAGAACCGTCTGCATGCGCAAAAAGCCCTGCTCGAGTTTCTCGTTCCGCCTTCATATCACCACGCATGAGTCATTCATTACTGCTGAACCTGCGTAATCTGGCCTGCGGCTATCAAGACCAGCGGGTCGTCCAGAACCTCAACCTGCACCTCAATGCCGGTGACATCGGTTGCCTGCTCGGCTCGTCCGGCTGCGGCAAGACCACCACTCTGCGGGCGATTGCAGGCTTTGAACCGATTCACGAAGGGGAAATCCAGCTGGCCGGTGAAACCATCTCCAGCGCCGGTTTCACCCTCGCGCCGGAAAAACGCCGAATCGGCATGGTGTTCCAGGACTATGCGCTGTTCCCGCACCTGAGCGTGGCCGAGAACATCGCCTTTGGCATTCGCAAGCATCCACAGAAGGATCGGGTCACCGAAGAGATGCTTGAACTGGTCAACCTGAAGCACCTCGGCAAGCGCTTCCCGCATGAGCTTTCCGGCGGCCAGCAACAGCGCGTGGCACTGGCCCGGGCGTTGGCACCGGAGCCGCAACTGCTGTTGCTCGACGAACCGTTCTCCAACCTCGATGGCGAATTACGCCGCAAGCTCAGCCATGAAGTCCGGGACATCCTCAAGGCTCGCGGCACCAGTGCGATTCTGGTGACTCACGACCAGGAAGAAGCCTTTGCCGTCAGCGATCAGGTTGGCGTGTTCAAGGAGGGTCGACTGGAGCAGTGGGACACGCCTTACAACCTCTACCACGAACCGCAAACACCGTTTGTGGCGAGCTTTATCGGTCAGGGTTATTTCATTCGCGGTCAGTTGCAGACCCCGGAATCAGTGCAGACCGAACTGGGTGTGCTGCGCGGTAATCGCGCGTACACCTGGCCTGCCGGTGGCGCCGTGGATGTGTTGCTGCGCCCCGACGATATCGTTTACGCGCCCGCCAGCCCACTGAAGGCACGGATCGTTGGCAAGACCTTTCTGGGTGCGTCGACGTTGTATCGCTTGCAGCTACCGACCGGCAGCCAACTGGAATCGATCTTTCCGAGCCATGCCGACCATCTGGTCGGCGCCGATGTCGGCATTCGCGTGGCCGCCGAACACCTGGTGCTGTTCCAGGCCTCAGGCAGCACGGCAGCGCACATTCCGGCGGTAGAGTCCGGGGTTCGTCGGTACAGCGCTGCGCATTGAACAATACGGACTAATGTGGAAGCGGCTTTTGTGGGAACCGGCTTTTGTGGGAGCCGGGCTTGCCCGCGATGCAGGCGACTCGGTTTAGTGCCGAAACGAGTTGATGCCATCGCAGGCAAGCCAGCTCCCACAAAAGCCGGCCCGCACTCACACACTGATTGATGAGTTAACCCATCATCAACGTCCCGCTGGCCACCAGCGTCGCGTTACCCCCGATCTTCACCCGATCCCCTTCCAGGCGGCAAAACAACGCCCCGCCCCGCGCCGAACACTGATACGCCGTCAGGCTCGATTTATCCAAACGCTGCGCCCAGTACGGAATCAGGCTGCAATGAGTCGAGCCAGTGACCGGGTCTTCGTTGATACCGATGGCCGGTGCGAAGTACCGCGAGACGAAATCATGCCGCGAACCCGGCGCAGTCACGATCGCGCCGGGCCAAGGCAGCTTCGCCAGCGCGGCCATGTCCGGCTGGCAATCGAGCACCGCCTGCTCCGACTCCAGCACCACGAACAATTCGTTGGAACCCAGCACATCAATTGCCTGCACGCCCAGCGCCCGCTGCACATCGAGGGTCACGCCGACTTCGCGCAGTTCAATCGCCGGAAAGTCCAGCCACAGCCGCTCGCCTTCCCGACGCACACTCAAGGGGCCGGACTTGCTGATGAAGTCCAGGCGCTCGACCGGTTCTTTATAGACCTCGAACAACACATAAGCACTGGCCAGCGTCGCATGGCCGCACAACGGTACTTCGGTGGTCGGCGTGAACCAGCGGATACGCCAGCCTTGCGCCTCACGCACCACAAACGCAGTTTCGGCAAGGTTGTGTTCAGCGGCTATTTTTTGCATCAGCTCATCAGCGAGCCAGGCGTCGAGCCGATAGACCATTGCCGGATTGCCACTGAACGGTTGGTCACTGAACGCGTCGACCTGATGAAACGCTAGCTGCATGAGTGTTCTCCTTCTTGTTAGGGCCTGTACGAAAACTCGCCGAACGGCGATCAGGCAAGGCAAAAACAGGCGAGGAAGCGGAGTTTAGGCCCCTAAATGAGCATTCCGAGCCTGTTTTTAACGCAGCCTGGTCGACGTGCAGGCAGTTTTCGTACAGGGCCTAGGCGAAGGCGAGCATGCAACGGCCATTACCCGGCTACCAGAGACAGAACCTGCCGATTTTCACCATACAGCGCGGTGGTCAGGCCCGGCCGATATCGGCGAATTTGGCTTGGGTGTGCTCGGCCAGCACCGTCGCTGCCAACTCGACCTCAAGGCCACGCCGGCCAGCGCTGACGTAAATACTCGCGAAAGGCTGCGCACTGTTATCGATGAACGTGCGCAAACGCTTCTTCTGCCCTAACGGGCTGATGCCCCCCAGCAAGTAACCGGTGGCCCGTTGCGCGGCGGCGGGATCAGCCATTTCGACTTTCTTCACCCCGGCGGCATGCGCCAGCGCTTTTAAGTCCAGACTTCCGACGACCGGTACGACGGCCACCAGCAACTCCCCCTTCTCACTCGCGGCCAACAGCGTCTTGAACACTTGCGCCGGATCCAGCCCGAGCTTTTCCGCTGCCTCCAGACCGTAGGACGCAGCCTTCGGATCATGTTCATAACTGTGCACGCGATGTTCGGCACGAACTTTTTTCAACAGATCCAATGCGGGGGTCATGGCAGCTCCAAGCCTGGCGATAGCAGAAAAATACTGCGCTGGATTCTAGGCCATCACCGAGCAAAAGGCTCTATTACCGGCCCCTACCCGCTCAGGAATAAGCAAACGCAGGACAAAATCCAGCCATCTCCCGAGCCCATCCAAATGATCATTCAGCTGACCAATAGTTTAAATATGACCGATGGTTCACTTTCGACCTTTGACATCAGCATTTCTTGTCTATATTTTTTCGAATCTGAATAATACATAAACGTTTCTGCGTAGTACCCGGCAGTAGGCCGAGACCAGGATGGGGATCCTGCCTCGGTGAAAATCGCGCCCTGACCATTTCGAGAAGAGCGCCCAACAACAACAAAAACGAGGTTTTCAATGACAACTGCATCGCAACAACCATCGCTCTCGAGCCAATGCATGGCCGAGTTCCTGGGTACTGCCTTATTGATTTTTTTTGGTACTGGCTGTGTTGCCGCGCTCAAAGTCGCGGGTGCCAGCTTTGGACTTTGGGAAATCAGCATCATCTGGGGGATCGGCGTCAGCATGGCGATCTACCTGACCGCAGGTGTTTCCGGCGCTCACCTGAACCCGGCCGTCAGCATCGCACTGTGCATATTCGCTGATTTCGAGAAGCGTAAACTGCCGCTCTACATCTTCTCCCAGGTCGCTGGTGCCTTCTGCGCAGCGTTGTTGGTTTACACGCTTTACAGCAACCTGTTCTTCGATTTCGAACAAACTCACCAGATGGTTCGTGGCACACAAGCCAGCCTCGAACTGGCCTCGGTGTTCTCCACGTTCCCGAACCCTGCCCTGTCGACAGCCCAGGCGTTTCTGGTGGAGGTGATCATCACCGCGATCCTGATGGGCGTGATCATGTCCCTGACCGACGACAACAATGGCCTGCCTAAAGGCCCGTTGGCGCCACTGTTGATCGGCTTGCTGATCGCCGTTATTGGTAGCTCGATGGGCCCGCTGACCGGTTTTGCGATGAACCCCGCGCGAGACTTCGGTCCTAAGCTGATGACTTTCTTCGCTGGCTGGGGTGAAATTTCCTTCACTGGCGGCCGTGATATTCCGTACTTCCTGATTCCGATTTTTGCACCGATCCTGGGTGCCTGCCTCGGCGCTGCGGCCTATCGCGGGCTGATTGCCCGCCATCTACCGATCGCCATACCTGCTACAAAGGATGCAGAACCTGCCATTGACGGCAAAGCACGAATCTCCTGAAAGCGGCGGCGCGCGATCCTGCCCACCATTGATCACGCGCCCCAACCCACTCCTTTATTTCGTCCAAGGCAATCGACATGACCGACATTCAGAATAAGAACTACATCATTGCCCTCGATCAGGGTACGACCAGCTCCCGGGCGATCATTTTCGACCGTGACGCCAACGTGGTCTGCACTGCGCAACGTGAATTCGCCCAGCATTACCCGCAGGCCGGCTGGGTCGAACACGACCCGATGGAAATCTTCGCGACCCAAAGCGCCGTGATGGTCGAAGCCCTGGCGCAAGCCGGCCTGCATCACGATCAGGTAGCGGCCATCGGCATCACCAACCAGCGTGAAACCACTGTGGTCTGGGACAAGACCACTGGCCGGCCGATCTACAACGCAATCGTCTGGCAGTGCCGCCGCAGCACCGAAATCTGCCAGCAACTCAAGCGCGACGGCTTTGAGCAGTACATCAGCGAAACCACTGGCCTGGTCACCGACCCGTACTTCTCCGGCACCAAACTCAAGTGGATCCTCGACAACGTCGAAGGCAGCCGCGAACGCGCACGCAAAGGCGAGCTGCTGTTCGGCACCGTCGACAGCTGGCTGATCTGGAAATTTACCGGCGGCAAGACCCACGTCACCGACTACACCAACGCCTCGCGCACCATGCTCTTCAACATCCACACTCTGGAGTGGGACGCGAAGATGCTCGAAGTGCTGGACATCCCGCGTGAGATGCTCCCGGAGGTCAAGTCGTCATCGGAAATCTATGGCCACACCAAAAGCGGCATCGCCATCGGCGGTATTGCCGGTGACCAACAGGCCGCGCTATTCGGCCAGATGTGCGTTGAACCGGGCCAGGCGAAAAACACCTACGGCACCGGCTGCTTCCTGCTGATGAACACCGGCGACAAAGCGGTTAAATCCCGGCACGGCATGCTCACCACCATCGCCTGCGGCCCACGCGGCGAAGTGGCCTACGCACTGGAAGGCGCGGTGTTCAACGGCGGCTCCACCGTTCAGTGGCTGCGCGACGAGCTGAAGATCATCAACGACGCTCACGACACCGAATACTTCGCCAACAAGGTCAAGGACAGCAACGGCGTGTACCTGGTACCCGCCTTCACCGGCCTCGGCGCCCCGTACTGGGACCCGTATGCCCGTGGCGCACTGTTCGGCCTGACTCGCGGCGTACGCGTCGATCACATCATTCGTGCCGCACTGGAGTCGATTGCCTACCAGACCCGCGACGTACTCGACGCCATGCAACAAGACTCCGGCGAACGACTCAAGGCTCTGCGCGTAGACGGCGGTGCGGTCGCCAACAACTTCCTGATGCAATTCCAGGCGGACATCCTCGGCACCAAGGTCGAGCGCCCGCAAATGCGTGAAACCACTGCACTGGGCGCCGCCTACCTGGCCGGCCTGGCCTGCGGCTTCTGGGGCAGCCTGGACGAACTGCGCGGCAAGGCAGTGATCGAGCGCGAGTTCGACCCGCAACTGGACGAAACAGCGAAGGAAAAACTCTACGCCGGCTGGAAAAAAGCCGTCAGCCGCACCCGCGACTGGGAACCGCACGAAGGCGCTGAATAAGCCAAGTAGCGGATTCGTATCGGTATGTAACTGGTAGGGAGGTGATTCGTACGGCATCATGGGCAAATTTTGCACGGCAGCCCAAAGGAAGCCCTATGAATCTGCCTCCCCGTCAGCAGCAAATCCTCGAACTGGTCCGCGAACGCGGCTACGTCAGCATCGAGGAAATGGCTCAGCTATTTGTTGTTACACCACAGACCATCCGCCGCGATATCAATCAATTGGCGGAAGTGAATTTGCTGCGTCGCTATCATGGCGGCGCCGCTTACGATTCAAGTGTCGAAAACACCGCCTACGCCATGCGCGCCGATCAGATGCGCGATGAGAAACAGCGCATCGCCGAAGCTATCGCCGCACAAATCCCCGATCACGCCTCGCTGTTCATCAATATCGGTACCACCACCGAATCCATTGCCCGGGCGCTGCTCAATCACAACCATCTCAAGGTGATCACCAATAACCTGCACGTCGCCTCGATCCTCAGCGCCAAGGATGACTTCGAAGTCCTGCTGGCCGGTGGCAACGTGCGCCGTGATGGCGGCGTAGTCGGTCAGGCCTGCGTCGACTTCATCAACCAGTTCAAGGTCGACTTTGCGCTGGTCGGCATCAGTGGTATCGATGAAGACGGCAGCCTGCTCGACTTTGACTACCAGGAAGTACGGGTCTCCCAGGCGATCATCGCCAACGCCCGGCAAGTCCTGCTGGCAGCAGACTCCAGCAAGTTCGGCCGCAACGCCATGGTCCGCCTGGGACCGATCAGCCTGATCGACTGCCTGGTGACCGACCACGCGCCGGTTCCGGCATTGGCGCAACTGCTGAGCCAGCACAAGATTCGGCTGGAAGTGGTTTAACCACCTATCTCAAGAGCAAGCTCCCCCGTGGCGAGGGAGCTTTCTCCCGCCGGCCGGTCCGTGCTCGGGCGCAGCAGCCGTAAATTGCTTGATGCAATGCGCCTGACAAATTGCAGATTCAGGCTTTAGGGCCGCTGTGCGCCCCAGCGGGAGCAAGCTCCCTCGCCACAAAAGCGACGCACGCCCTCTAAATGTTCGAAAATTTTCCTTTCCCCTCTCTTCGATCAGAATTTTCAATCGAAGCCGACTGGTTGCGCCTGGATTTATGCGCTACTATTTTCGCAAATGAACATTAATGTTCGAATTCAAATATAGAAAGTACCCCGAGGCCAGCCGATGCCCACTTCAACCTTACCTATGCCCCCTCTTGCCGAGGTCTACGATATCGCCGTCATTGGTGGTGGGATAAACGGTGTGGGGATTGCAGCGGATGCCGCCGGTCGCGGTCTTTCGGTGTTCCTTTGCGAAAAGGACGATCTGGCCAGTCATACCTCGTCCGCCAGCAGCAAGCTGATCCACGGCGGCCTGCGCTACCTCGAACACTACGAATTCCGCCTCGTGCGCGAGGCCTTGGCCGAGCGTGAAGTGCTGTTGGCCAAGGCCCCGCACATCGTCAAGCCAATGCGCTTCGTGTTGCCACACCGTCCGCACCTGCGCCCGGCGTGGATGATCCGTGCAGGCCTGTTCCTTTATGACCATCTTGGCAAGCGGGAAAAACTCGCCGGCTCCAAAAGCCTGAAGTTCGGGGCCGACAGTGCGCTGAAAAGCGAAATCACCAAAGGCTTCGAATACTCCGATTGCTGGGTCGACGACGCCCGTCTGGTGGTGCTCAATGCCATGGCTGCCCGCGAAAAAGGCGCCCACGTGCACACCCAGACCCGCTGTGTCAGCGCCCGTCGCAGCAAAGGCCTGTGGGAGTTGAACCTGGAACGCACCGATGGCCGCCTGTTCTCGATCCGCGCCAAAGCACTGGTGAATGCCGCCGGTCCATGGGTCGCCAAGTTCATTCGTGATGACCTGAAGATGGAATCGCCTTACGGCATCCGCCTGATTCAGGGCAGCCACCTGATCGTGCCGAAGCTGTACGAAGGCGAACACGCGCATATCTTGCAGAACGAAGACCAACGCATCGTGTTCACCATTCCATACCTCAATCAATTCACCCTGATTGGTACCACGGACCGTGAGTACACCGGCGATCCAGCGAAAGTCGCGATCACCGAAGGCGAGACCGATTACCTGCTGAAAGTGGTCAACGCGCACTTCAAGAAACAAATCAGCCGCAGCGACATCCTGCACACCTATTCCGGCGTTCGTCCGCTGTGCAACGACGAATCCGACAATCCTTCGGCCGTGACCCGCGATTACACCCTGGCGCTGTCTGGCAGCGCAGAAGAAGCACCGCTGCTGTCGGTGTTCGGTGGCAAACTGACCACCTACCGCAAACTGGCCGAGTCGGCCATGGCGCAGCTGGCACCGTACTTCAAGGGCATGAAGCCGAGCTGGACCGCGCAAGCGACCCTGCCGGGCGGCGAAGACATGACCACGCCACAGGCCTTGAGCGCGTTGATTCGCGACAAGTTCGACTGGTTGCCGACGGAAATCGCCCGACGCTGGGCCACCACCTATGGCAGCCGTACCTGGCGCCTGCTTGAAGGTGTACAGAGCCTGAAGGACATGGGCGAACACCTCGGTGGCGGTCTCTACACCCGCGAAGTCGATTACCTGTGCAGCGAAGAATGGGCCACCAGCGCTCACGACATTCTCTGGCGTCGCAGCAAACTGGGTTTGTTCACCACCCAGGCAGAGCAAGAGAACGTCCAGCTGTACCTGAACAAGCTCGAGCAGAACCGCAGCAAGATCGAAGCGGCCTGATCGGTAACCCGGCTCAACCAAAGCCCCTGAATCTCACGATTCAGGGGCTTTTGTTTAGAAGATCTTTCGACGCCATTACAAAATGTTCGAGTAATCCGCTTCGATCCGATCCAGGCTCAGGTGATTGAGGAAGTTGGAGAAACACATCCAGGCCGACAAGGCGTTCATGTCACGGAACTGGTCCGGCAGGTACTTGGGTGGTTCCACCAGGCCCTCATCCACCAACTGACGCAGGGTGCGCATGTCTTCCAGGGTGGTCTTGCCGCAAAACAGCAAAGGGATCTGCTCAAGCTTGCCTTTACGCACGGCCAACTGAATGTAGTTGTAAACCATGATAAAGCCCTTGAGGTAGGACAAGTCCTTGGTGAATGGCAGGCCAGTGGGTATCGAACCACGGAAAACCCGGCTGGCATTGCTATAGCTTTCAGCCATCTCGAAGCCTTGAGCGCGGAAGAACTCGAAGATCTGCAAGAAGTCCGCGCCCTCCTCGGCCATGTGAATCGCCCGGGTACGGTTGGTCAGTTTGCGCAAGCGACTCGGATAGGACGCAAAGGTGATGATTTCCATCAGGATCGCCAACCCCTCCTGGGTCACGGTCGACGACGGTGGACCTTTGGAAAGGAAAGTACAGATCGGCTGATTCAGACCGTTAAGCGTGGTGCCGACATGCACCAGCCCTTCATGGACTTCCAGGGCGCGCACGTCACGTTCGTTGAACATCGCGTCAGCGCGGATCTTGATGTAGTCGGCACCAGCCGCCGCATCCGCGACAATACCGTCGGACTCGAACACCCGAATGGTTTCCTCGGCTTCGCCAAAGACCTTGTTCAAACGGGTTTGCAGCAAGTGCACGGCTTCCTTGGCGGTGAGGATCTTCGGTTCGTCCTTGAGGTCGCCCCGGCCATCGATGTTGTTCAGGTAGTCGGACATCATCAGGCCAAGGTCGGCCAGGGTCGGGTCGCCGGCGTGGAACGCATCGGACGCCGCGCCGTAAAGCTCCTGGGAGATCAACCCGAAATCTTCGGTGCCACGTGCTTCGAGCATCCGCACCACCATGCGGTATTCCTTGCACATGCGACGCATGATCTGCCCGACCGGGTTGAACTGGCCGAGCTGACGGGTGATGTCGCGCTCGATGTTCTGGAATTCCAGCTTCACTTTGCTGGAGTCAAAGGACAGTGGCCGGTTGAGGTAGTAGTCGCGATCCACCGCCGGCATTTCCTTGCCTTTGGCCTTGAGGAAACCCTTGCGGATGTTGTCGTCCCACTTGACCGCATCGAGTACCCGAATCGGCGTCTGCGCCAGCACTATGCGATCGGACAACGTGCGTATCGTCTGCTGGTATTCGTCCACCCGGTGCTCCTGTTGATAACCGTTGCGTATCGCGTGTTTTGATCAGGCCGACGCCAGCACCAGGTGCATATATCGCGTCAGAATGCCGAGCATCTCTTGTTCGGCCTCGGGCTCTGCGTCGTTGAGCAGGCCCTGATATTCCATCCGGCCGATAATCGCCGTCAACACTTTGGCATCCTGCTGCGGCTCTCGCGAACCCAATACCTGGAAAAGCTGGCAAGTGCCCTGCAAGAGAATTTGCTGATGCGAGCGCACCAGCAGCGCCAGGCGCGGGTTGAGCAACGCTTCCTGGCGGAAGGCCTGCTCGGCCATCAGGTGCTCGCGGCGGTTGATCAATTGCCGGTGAACATAGTCCGCCATCAGCCGTGCGATGTCGTCAGCCAACTGTGAGCGGCACTCGGGGCTGCCGTCGCCGCTGATGACCATCTCGCGCAACAAGCCTTCGTTATTGGCCCACAACCTGGCCATGTAGGCGGCGCTACGTTCGACGTATTGAGCGAAGGTATCGGTGAGCAGGTCATCGATATCCTTGAAATAGTAAGTGGTCGCCGACAGCGGCACACCCGCTTCGGCGGCCACGGCGCGGTGACGTACCGCACGAACACCGTCGCGTACGACGATGCGCATCGCTGCATCGAGAATTTCCTGTCGACGCTGCTCGCTTCCCTGTCGGCTGGCTTTGCGTCCCTGATACTGAACGCTTTCAGCAACCGCAGTGGCGATGCCAGCTGCTCCTTCTTGAGCCAATGCACGATTCACGACAGATATTCCTCTCTAACGTCAAAAGTAACCAATTGATACGTTTGTACCAGACAGGCAATAAAAAGCCGCCTGTTATAGGCGGCTTTTTAATTGAAACATTTACGCTTGCGGCCGCATGTGCGGGAACAGGATCACATCGCGAATCGACGGTGAGTTGGTCAGCAACATCACCAGTCGGTCAATACCGATACCTTCACCGGCGGTCGGCGGCATGCCGTACTCCAGTGCGCGAACAAAGTCAGCATCGTAGTGCATGGCTTCGTCGTCACCGGCGTCCTTGTCGGCCACCTGAGCCATGAAGCGCTCGGCCTGGTCTTCCGCGTCGTTCAACTCGGAGTAGGCGTTGGCGATTTCGCGGCCACCGATGAACAGCTCGAAACGGTCGGTGACGTTCGGGTTCTCGTCGTTGCGGCGGGCCAGCGGCGACACTTCGAACGGGTACTGGGTGATGAAGTGCGGCTGCTCCAGCTTGTGCTCGACCAGCTCTTCGAAAATCATTACCTGCAGCTTGCCCAGACCTTCGAAGCCCAGCACTTTGGCGCCGGCCTTCTTGGCGATGGTGCGAGCCTTGTCGATGTCAGTCAGGTCGTCAGCGGTCAGCTCGGGGTTGTACTTGAGGATCGAGTCGAACACCGAGAGACGCACGAACGGCTCGCCGAAGTGGAACACCTTCTCGCCGTACGGCACGTCGGTGCTGCCCAGAACCAACTGCGCCAGTTCACGGAACAGTTCTTCGGTCAGGTCCATGTTGTCTTCGTAGTCGGCGTGGGCCTGGTAGAACTCCAACATGGTGAATTCAGGGTTGTGACGAGTCGAAACACCTTCGTTACGGAAGTTGCGGTTGATCTCGAACACTTTCTCGAAACCACCTACCACCAGACGCTTGAGGTACAGCTCCGGCGCGATACGCAAGAACATCTGCATATCCAGCGCATTGTGGTGAGTCTCGAACGGCTTGGCCGCCGCACCGCCCGGGATGGTTTGCAGCATCGGCGTTTCGACTTCCAGGAAGTCGCGCTTCATCAGGAAGCTGCGAATGTGCGCAATCACTTGCGAACGCACGCGGAAGGTCTGACGCACGTCTTCGTTGACGATCAGGTCAACGTAACGCTGGCGATAGCGCTGTTCGGTGTCGGACAGGCCATGGTGCTTGTCCGGCAACGGGCGCAGGGATTTGGTCAGCAGACGTACGTTGGTCATTTCAACGTACAGGTCGCCCTTGCCGGAACGGGCCAGGGTGCCTTCGGCGGCGATGATGTCGCCCAGGTCCCAGGTTTTAACGGCGGCCAGGGTTTCTTCTGACAGGGTTTTACGGTTGACGTAAACCTGAATGCGCCCGGACATGTCCTGGATCACCATGAACGAGCCACGGTTGAGCATGAGACGACCGGCAACCTTGACCGGGATCGCAGCCTCTGCCAGCTCTTCCTTGGTTTTGTCCGCGTACTGTTTCTGCAAATCTTCGCAGTAGGCGTCGCGGCGGAAGTCGTTGGGGAAGGCCTGGCCCTTGGCGCGCTCGGCAGCAAGCTTTTCCTTGCGCAGGGCGATCAGGGAGTTTTCTTCCTGTTGCAGGGCTTGCGAATCGAGTTCTAGGTCGCTCATGTCTTTAAAAATTCCATCACAGGTTCGTTGCCCCCAGCCTTCGGCTGGGGTTCGCGGGCAAGCCTCGCTCCTACAGGGTCGTTGAATCAGTGACCACTGCAGTGCATTCGTTACAAGCCTTGTTTCAGGCTCGCCACCAGATATTCGTCGATGTCGCCGTCGAGCACCTTGTCGCAGTCGCTGCGTTCGACGTTAGTACGCAAATCCTTGATTCGCGACTGGTCGAGCACATACGAGCGAATCTGGTGACCCCAGCCGATGTCCGACTTGGTGTCTTCCAGGGCTTGGGAAGCAGCGTTGCGTTTCTGCACTTCCTGCTCGTACAAGCGCGCCCGCAACATTTTCATCGCGGTGTCTTTGTTGGCGTGCTGGGAACGTTCGTTCTGGCAGCTGACCACGGTGTTGGTCGGTACGTGGGTGATACGTACGGCCGAGTCGGTGGTGTTTACGTGCTGACCACCGGCGCCCGAGGAGCGGTAGGTGTCGATGCGCAGGTCCGACGGGTTGATGTCGATTTCGATGTTGTCATCGATTTCCGGCGACACGAACACGGCCGAGAACGAGGTATGGCGACGGTTACCGGAGTCGTACGGGCTCTTGCGCACCAGACGGTGCACGCCGATCTCGGTCCGCAGCCAGCCAAAGGCGTATTCACCCTTGATGTGCACGGTTGCGCCCTTGATCCCGGCGACTTCACCGGCGGAGAGCTCCATGATGGTCGCGTCGAAACCGCGTTTGTCCGCCCAGCGCAGGTACATGCGCAGCAGGATGTTGGCCCAGTCCTGGGCCTCGGTACCGCCGGAGCCGGCCTGGATATCCAGGTAGGCGTTGTTGGCGTCCATCTCACCGCTGAACATGCGACGGAATTCGAGTTTTTCCAGGGCCTCGCGCAGACGCTCGACTTCGGCAGCGACGTCATCGACGGCAGCCTGGTCTTCTTCCTCTGCGGACATCAGCAGCAGGTCTTTGGCGTCGGCAAGGCCGCTGTGCATCTGGTCGAGGGTTTCGACGATCTGCGCCAGCAGGGACCGCTCGCGGCCCAGTTCCTGAGCGTACGACGGGTTGTTCCAGACATTCGGATCTTCAAGCTCGCGATTGACTTCGGTCAGACGCTCATGCTTTTGATCGTAGTCAAAGATACCCCCGAATAGTTTCGGAGCGCTCGGACAGGTCCTTGATACTGTTAAGGATCGGGTTGATTTCCATGGCGGGCAGCACTCGTTGGCGAACTTTTGAAAGCCGGCGAGTATAACGTAATCACGCTGTCACGGCAGCCCGCCTGGCGGCTTTAACGGCGAATGAACGTGCGGGTTCATTCGATGCCGACCTGATTGCGTCCATTGTTCTTCGCCAGGTACAACCCCTTGTCCGCCGCCGAGATCAATTGACGGTAATCACTGCCCGGCTGCGGGGTGATGGTCGAGAGGCCGATGCTGATGGTCAGGCTCGCACCTTCGGCCGGAACAACATGCGGGATGTTCATTCCGGCCACGGTCTGCCGGAGTTTTTCCGCGACCAGGCGTGCCCCGCCCGGCGAGGTATTGGGCAATACCAGGACGAACTCTTCACCGCCATAACGCGCCGGCAGATCGGAAGGCCGGCTGCTGGCATCGCGGATCGCCGTGGCGACTTTGCGCAGGGCTTCGTCGCCTTCCAGATGGCCGAAGCTGTCGTTGTACAACTTGAAATAGTCGACATCGATCATCAACAGCGACAGTTGCGCCTGGTCACGCATGGCCCGACGCCATTCCAACTCAAGGTATTCGTCGAAATGGCGACGGTTAGACAGCCCGGTCAGGCCATCGGAGTTCATCAGGCGTTGCAGCACCAGGTTGGTGTCGAGCAACTGTTGTTGACTGACCCGCAGCGCCCGATAGGCCGCATCGCGCTGGATCAGGGTCATGTAGGAGCGCGAGTGATAACGAATGCGCGCGACCAGTTCGATGTTGTCCGGCAGCTTGACCAGGTAATCGTTGGCCCCTGCAGCAAACGCCGCGCTCTTGATCAGCGGGTCTTCCTTGGTCGACAGCACAATGATCGGAATGTCCTTGGTCGCCGGGTGGTTGCGGTATTCGCGCACCAGCGACAGGCCGTCCAGACCGGGCATGACCAGGTCCTGCAGGATCACCGTCGGCTTGATGCGAATCGCCTGGGCGATGGCCTGGTGCGGATCGGCGCAGAAATGGAAGTCGATGTTCTCCTCGTTCGCCAGCCCGCGGCGCACGGCTTCGCCGATCATCGCCTGGTCGTCGACCAGCAGCACCATCGCGGCGTTCTCATCGGTTTTAAAGGCGTCGAGCTGTAAATCATCCATGTGCGGGCACCTGAATAAGGCAAGTACAGCTGCAATGATGAGTCATTTTGCAAAGATCTCCAGCAATCGTGGCGCTATCTTGTCCAACGGGTGAATTTCTACAGCGGCGTCGATGGCGGCGGCCGCTTTCGGCATGCCATATACCGCACTGCTGCGCTGATCCTGAGCAATGGTCAAGTAGCCTTGCTGGCGCATCGATTTAAGTCCCTGGGCGCCATCGCGCCCCATGCCGGTCAGCAGCACACCGACTGCATCTCCGTTCCAATAAGTGGCCACGCTTTCAAAAAAAACGTCGATCGAGGGTCGATAGATCTCGTTGACCGGCTCGGCGGTGTAGGCCAGCGTACCGTTCTTCAATAAACGAATGTGGTGATTGGTGCCCGCCAGCAACACCGTCCCGCTTTGCGGCGGCTCGCCTTCCTGAGCCAGGCGCACGTCCAGACCGCTGGCGCTGCCGAGCCATTCAGCCATGCCGGCCGCGAACACCTGGTCAACGTGCTGGACCAGCACGATGGCCGGCGCAAAATCGCGCGGCAGGGCCTTGAGCAAGACTTCCAGCGCCGCCGGCCCGCCAGCAGAAGAACCGATGGCCACCAGGCTCTGGCGTTGCCCGAGAACACGAGGAAGGGCCGGCGCCGATTGCACACGGTTACCGCGCTCGCCGATCAGCCAGCCGATATTCATGATCTTGCGCAGCAGCGGCGCTGCGGCTTCTTTCGGATCGCCCGCGCCGAGGGCCGGGGTATCGACCACATCCAGCGCGCCGTGGCCCATGGCCTCGAACACCCGATGGACATTCTGCTGTCGGTCCACCGTGACGATAACAATAGCGCACGGGGTCTCGGCCATGATCCGGCGTGTTGCTTCGACGCCATCCATGACCGGCATGATCAGGTCCATCAGGATCAGGTCCGGGGTGAACTCGGCGCAACGTTGCACCGCCTCGGCGCCATTACGGGCGACCCAGACCACCTCGTGCGCCGGCTCGAAGGCCAAGGCTCGACGCAGGGCCTCCACGGCCATGGGCATATCGTTGACGATAGCGATCTTCATGCTCGCGCTCCTCCTATGAGCTCAACCACTGCATCGAGCAGTGCATCGTCATGAAAGCTGGCCTTGGCTAGATAGTAGTCGGCTCCAGCGTCCAGCCCACGACGACGGTCTTCTTCACGATCCTTGTAGGACACCACCATCACCGGCAGCGATTGCAGCCGATTGTCACGGCGCAACAATGAAACCAGCTCGATCCCATCCATGCGCGGCATATCAATATCGGTAATCAGCAGGTCGAATTCCTCGGCACGCAGTGCGTTCCAGCCGTCCATGCCGTCAACCGCTACGGCCACGTCATAACCCCGATTGAGCAGCAGCTTGCGTTGCAACTCACGAACCGTCAGTGAGTCATCGACCACCAGAATACGTTTACGCGCGACGATGGCGGCCTGTTGGCTGTGCCGGGCGATCCGTTCCAGGCGACCGGTATTGAGCAGTTTGTCCACCGAGCGGAGCAGGTCTTCGACGTCGACGATCAACACCACCGACCCGTCATCGAGCAAGGCCCCGGCAGAAATGTCCTGAACCTTGCCCAGCCGCTCATCCAGCGGCAGCACCACCAACGTGCGCTCGCCGATAAAACGCTCGACGGCCACACCGTACACCGTGTCGCGGTCACGGATGACCACGACTTTAAGGGTCGCCGGGCTGTTCTGACTCGCCGGGCGATTGAGCAGCTGGCTGGCCGCGACGAGGCCAACGTGTCGACCTTCGTGCCAGAAGTGCTGACGACCTTCCACCTGGACGATGTCGTCCGCTGCCAAATCGCACATGCGCTCGATGTGCGCCAGTGGAAAGGCATACGCCTCCTCGCCCACTTCCACCACCAGACTGCGCACCACCGACAACGTCAACGGCACCTCAAGCTGGAAACGACTGCCCTCGCCGGCCTTCTGTTCCAGCACCACAGCGCCGCGTAACTGGCGGACCATGTGCTGAACCGCATCCAGGCCTACGCCACGCCCGGACACCTCGGTAACTTTGTCGCGCAGGCTGAAGCCCGGCAGGAAGAGGAACGTCAGCAGCTCTTCTTCGCTCAACTGCGCCGCGGTCTCGGCCGGCGACAATTGACGTTCGACGATACTGGCGCGCACTTGTTCCAGGTCCACGCCATGGCCATCGTCGCTCAACTCCAGCAACAGCAGCCCGGCCTGGTTGGACGCGCGCAGGCGAATCAGTCCTTCGGCAGGCTTGCCGGCCAGCAGGCGTTGCTCGGGCGTTTCGATGCCGTGGTCTACCGCATTGCGCAACAAATGGGTCAGCGGCGCTTCGAGCTTCTCCAGCACGTCGCGATCGACCTGGGTCTTTTCACCCTCGATTTCCAACCGTACCTGTTTGCCCAGACTACGCCCCAAGTCGCGAACCATCCGCGCCTGCCCGGTCAGCACATCGGCAAACGGCCGCATGCGACAGGCCAGCGCCGTGTCATACAGCACCTGAGCGCGCTGACTCGCCTGCCAGGCAAACTCATCAAGCTCAGCGGTTTTCTCAGCCAGCAACTGCTGCGATTCGGCCAACAGCCGCCGCGCATCGCCGAGCGCCTCCAGGGCCTCAAGACCCAGGTCTTGCCCCTTGAGGTGAACGTTGAGGTTTTCCAGGGCGCGCAGACTGTTGCTCTGCGTACGTTTGAGACGCTGCATCGTCGCCAGGTAAGGCTTGAGACGCAGGGTTTCCACCAGCGACTTGCTCGACAGATCGAGCAGACTGTTCAAGCGCTCGGCGGTCACCCGCAACACCCGCTCGCCACCTTCGGTGACGCGCTTGGCTTTACGCGACGCCTCGACCGAGGCCGCCAGCGACGACTCAAGTTCCGACACCAGGTCCGGCGGCTCGACGTGCGGTGCCGGTGCCTCGGGCGGCAATGAGGGCTGTGCCACGGCAGGTGCTGCAACCGCCGCCAATGGATCGAGCAAACGCCCCATCAGCGCCACGTAGGCTTCGATATCGCCCGGCCCCACGTTGGCACTGCCTGGCGTGGCAATGCGCATCAGCAAGTCCGTGCCTTGCAGCAGCGCATCAATGTGTTCGGGGCGCAGAAAAAGTCGACCCTCCTGCGCGCTGACCAGGCAATCTTCCATCACATGAGAAACGCTGACTCCGGCATCCACACCGACGATCCGCGCCGCGCCCTTGAGCGAATGCGCGGCGCGCATGCAGGCTTCCAGCTGATCGGCCTGGGTCGGGTCACGTTCCAGCGCCAGCAACCCGGCGCTGAGCACCTGGGTCTGGGCCTCGGCTTCAAGACTGAAGAGTTCCAGCAATGACGCGTCGCGCATTTGATCGGGGGTCATGTCAGGCTCCGGGTCACGGCGGACAGCACCTGTTCTTCATCCAGCCAGCGCAGGCTGCGACCTCTGAATTGCAGGACGCCACGGGTGTACTTGGCACTGGCCTGCTCACCTGAGCGGGACGCGGCATCGAGAATCCGCTCATCAATGGCATGAATCCCGTCCACCTCATCCACCGGCACCACCACCGGGCCGCCGTGAGCAGCAATGATCAACATGCGCGGCATGATCCGCACGCCAGAGGCAACACCGGTGGTCGCTTCCAGCCCGAGCAATTCCACCAGCGACAGGCACGCCACCAGCGCGCCACGCACATTCGCCACCCCCAGCAGCGCCCGCGAACGCTGATGCGGCAGCGAATGAATCGCCTGCATCGGCGCCACTTCCACCAGGCTGCGGGTGGCCAGGGCGAGCCATTCTTCGCCGAGGCGGAACATCAACAGCGAGCGCGTGACCACGTCCGTTTCAACGGCAGTGGACACTTGCGCGCGGTCGTCCTGCTGCAAGGCATAGCGATCCAGCAAACGTGTCGCCGCCGCGGAATACACCGCGCAATTGCGACAGTGAATATGCTCGATCAGCAGCGGGCAGGACTTGTCGCCGTGGATACCGATACGGTTCCAGCAGTCGTCGATAGCCTGGGCATCTTCATGGGTCACGTTCAGCGAAACAGTACCGGTCATCGTTTACGCTCACTGTCAGCGGTGCGCTCATTACGAGCAGCGCGTTGCTGCAATCGACGGGCACCGGACGCATCCCCCTGGGACGCCAGTAACACCGACAGGTGCATCAGTGCTTCGGGATGCTGCGGTTGCAAATACAGCGCCTTGCGATAAAAACCCTGGGCTTGCAGCACGTTGCCGGCGACATCACTGAGCAGCCCCAGCCAGTAAAACACCTGCGCCACCGGCTCATGGTGGCGCAGGTATTCCTCACAGGCGGCCTGAGCTTCGAGGCTTTTACCTTCGTTGGCCAGGGCTGCAATGCTTGCCAGCAGCGTTGCCGCATCGGTATTCGGCGCTTTCTCAAGGCTCGCACGCGGCGCCGGTGCAACAACGGCAAACGGTCGGCTGCGCACTGGCGGTAGTGAAACGCTGCGCAGGGGCAAACTCACCGGCAACGGCGGTGCACTAAACACGGAGGGCGGCGCGGGTTCAGGCTCGCTGTGACGGCTGAAAGCGAAGGATTGTGGGATACCGATCGAACGCATCCCCAGATGCCCCAGCAAACTGCCTTCGGCCGGGCCGATAAACAGCACGCCCTCTACATGAGTCAGGCGCTTGAGCACCTGGAGAACCTGTTGCTGGGTAGGCTGATCGAAATAGATCAGCAGGTTGCGACAAAACACAAAGTCATAGGCTGGCTCATTGGCCAGCAAGGTCGGGTCCAGCAGGTTGCCCACCTGCAAACGCACCTGTTCGCGCACCCGCTCGCTGACGCGATAGCCGTCGTCTTCGGTGCTGAAGTAGCGCTCGCGGAAATCGGTTTGCTGCCCACGAAAGGAGTTCTTGCCGTACAGCGCACGCTTGGCTCGCTCGACCGACAGCGGACTGACGTCCACCCCGTCGACCTTGAACTGGTGCGGCGCAAGCCCACCATCGAATAACGCCATGGCAATCGAATACGGTTCTTCGCCAGTCGAGCACGGCAGGCTGAGAATCCGTAGCGCGCGCATACCCTTGGTCTCGGCCAGGCGCTTGAGCGCCAGCCTGGCCAGCGTGGCAAAGGATTCCGGGTAACGGAAAAACCAGGTTTCCGGGACGATCACGCCTTCGATCAATGCCTGTTGCTCGTCTGCCGAGCCTCGCAGTCGCAGCCAGTACTCATCGGCCGTTTCCACCTGCTGCGCGGTCATGCGCTGGCGCACGGCCCGCTCGATGATCGCCGGGCCGACGGAGTTCACGTCCAGACCGATACGTTCTTTGAGGAAGTCGAAAAAGCGCTGGTCGCAGCTCATAGGCGCTCCTCAAGCATCGCCAGGTCCAGCGGCGGCGACGGGAACAGCAGCGCCCGCACCTGGGCATCCAGCAAGTCTGCGACACGCACCCATTGCAGCAGCCCTTGGGCGTCTTCACGCACCGGCCCCAAATACGGCGCCTGACGGTTATCCAGGCCATAGGGCTGGAAGTCCGCCGGGTTGCAACGCAGGGTGTCGGTGGCCTGCTCGAGAATCAGCCCGAGCAATTGCCGGGGCGTGGCGTCATTCGGCTGATAATGCACCAGCACCAATCGAGTGCTGGTGCGCGCCTGGGCCGGCTGACCGAACGCCAGCTCGCCGACATCGATTACCGGCACCACCGCGCCGCGATAGGCAAACACCCCCGCGACCCATGAAGGCGTCCCGGCAATCGGTTTGAGCGGCAGGCGCGGCAGCACTTCGGCCACTTCAATGGCTTGCAATGCATAACGCTCGTCACCGATACGAAACACCAGAAACAATGACTGCCTGGGCGCCATGCCTGCGCCGCGCTTCGCCACGAGTTCGCTCATCAGACTTTAAATCGCGAGACGCCGCTGCGTAGCCCAACGGCCACCTGGCTCAGCTCGTCGATGGCGGAACTGGCCTGACGCAAGGACTCGACCGTCTGGCTGCTGGCATCGCCCAACTGCACCAGCGCATGGTTGATCTGTTCGGCGCCCGTGGCCTGGGCCTGCATGCCCTCGTTGACCATCAACACCCGCGGCGCCAGCGCCTGAACCTGGTGGATGATCTGCGACAGTTGCTCACCGACCTGCTGCACTTCGGACATGCCACGGCGGACTTCTTCAGAGAATTTGTCCATGCCCATGACGCCGGCCGACACCGCCGACTGGATCTCGCGAACCATCTGCTCGATGTCGTAGGTGGCGACGGCGGTCTGGTCTGCCAGACGGCGAACTTCGGTGGCGACCACGGCAAAACCGCGACCGTACTCCCCGGCCTTTTCCGCTTCGATGGCGGCGTTCAGCGACAGCAGGTTAGTCTGGTCTGCAACCTTGACGATGGTCACCACCACCTGATTGATGTTGCCGGCCTTCTCGTTGAGGATCGCCAGTTTGGCATTGACCAGGTCAGCCGCGCCCATCACCGAGTGCATGGTCTCTTCCATCCGCGCCAGCCCCTGCTGACCGGAACCGGCCAGCACC
The DNA here is from genome assembly GCF_058800905.1 of Pseudomonas sp. GW822-FHT04C11. Taxonomy (NCBI): domain Bacteria; kingdom Pseudomonadati; phylum Pseudomonadota; class Gammaproteobacteria; order Pseudomonadales; family Pseudomonadaceae; genus Pseudomonas; species Pseudomonas sp. GW822-FHT04C11. The sequence continues at coordinate 358,334 of NZ_JBXAMS010000005.1, forward strand.
GAGGCCTGATCGGCGGCGGTGGAGACTTCGGTCATGGTCCGCACCAGGTCCCGCGAGGTGGCGGCGATTTCACGCGAGGTGGCGCCGATTTCGGTGGTAGTGGCCGCCGTTTCAGTGGCGGTCGCCTGCTGCTGTTTGGAGGTGGCGGCGATCTCGGTCACCGAGGTGGTGACCTGTACCGAGGAACGCTGCGCCTGGGACACCAGCGAGGTCAGCTCGGTCATCATGTCGTTGAAGCCGGTTTCCACCGCGCCGAATTCGTCTTTGCGATCAAGGTTCAAGCGGCTGCTGAGATCGCCGGTGCGCATGATGTCGAGGATCTGCACGATGCGATTCATCGGCGCCATGATCGCGCGCATCAACAGCAGGCCACAGAGGCCGGCGGCGATGACCGCCACCAGCAAAGACACACCCATGCTGGCTTTTGCCGCAGTAACTGCTTGGCGGATGGCCTCGGTAGCGTTAGCGGATTGATCACGATTGCTATCAATCACAGCATTCAACTGCTTGCGGCCATCGACCCACGCGGGCGTCAACTCCTGCTCCAGCGCCAGACGAGCCTGTTCGTATTGTTTTTGCTGATACAGCCCGACGACTTTAGCCAACGCTTGGTTGTACGTTTGATAACGAGCCTCGAACGCTTCGAACCCGGCCCGATCCTCGGTGGTGAAGATCGTTTTCCGATAGTTGCCCATCTCGTCTTTCAGGTGCGCCTCGGCGCCCTTGTACAGCTCCAGGTCAGCGGCACTCATGTCGCGATGTTCCGAGAGGCCAACGATCCTTTGGGTCAAGACGTAAGTGTCGACCCAGGCGCCACGAATCATCGAGCTGTAATACAGCCCCGGAACGGCATCCGACTGGACCGTTTCCTCGCTGGACTCAATCTTCAGCAGACTCGAGAACGAGACCATGACCATCAGCAGCATGATGGCGATAATTACCGCAAAGCTCGCCAAAATGCGTTGGCGCAACGTCCAGTTCTTCACAGTCAGTCCTCGGGGCCGTTCAAATGGAGGGGAGTATAGCCGAGGGCACGCTGCGTTTTATAAGCGCTGCATCTCAAGTAGCAACGAAACACCTGTGGCGAGGGAGCTTGCTCCCGCTGGAGCGCGTAGCGCTCCCAATATTGGCAATGACAATTCTTCAGATGGATCTCATTCGCCGGTTTTGGGGCTGCTACGCAGCCCAGCGGGAGCAAGCTCCCTCGCCACACCGTGGTGCTGCTAAGTCTCTGGCTGATCGAAGTTATCCAGCGCCCGATTCACCGCCAACTCGGCCAGGGAAATCATCTGCTGAATCGCCAGCGCGGTATTGCGTTTGGGGCCTTCAAGCTCAAACGCCAGATCGCTGGCCATGACATTCACCGAGGCGAGGGTTTCGCAGGCGTGGGCCAGCAGGGTTTCGCTGTCGACGTCGGGGGCAATGACGAAAATGCAGCCGGGGCGTCGGTCGGCCAACAACTGCTTGGTCTCGGGCAATACCAGGTAATGGTCGAGCGCACGGTGCGCGGCGGCGTGGAGTTCTTTTGAATCGAGGGAGGCGTAGGGAGAAACCGGATCGGTTTCGGGTGGATTGGGCGTGGCTTTGAACATGCTGATGCTCCTAGAGTCATGGAGCTGCCACGATTCGCTGCGAAGCAAAGGGAGGTGGCAGCTGTACGCGGGTTCGCAGACCGGGACTCTAGAACCGGCAGACCCGAAGGTCTCCCACGCACAACCGCCATAACATGAACTGACAGGCATAGAGGACACCTGCTCACGAACGGGGACGTTGTGCGTCTAGAGATTACCCGGGCTGCGAAACCCGGTCGCTGAATGGGCAGCGACACGGAAACAATAGGAGCCAGGCCCAAGACGCACAAGCCGGCGGATTCTGGCGCAGGTGTAGGCAGCGACGCAAGGCAACGTAGCCTCCGACCGAGGCTTTGGGGAAAGAATAAACAGATCAAAAATTGCGTACTGATTTGTGGCGAACGGAGCGTGCCCTCCGTTGGGCTGCGTAACGGTCAAAAAAGATCTTTTCACTTCAAAACCACATCATGCCGCACGGCGGACGACCAGAGACTTACCGAGAGGGAGGCCTTTTTTGTGCAAAAAATCACCTGATGAAACGTATCAGCTAGCAACAAAAAACCCATAAATTCAAAAAAATGGAATTTTTCCTTGATCTTGAAAATCCACTGACTTACAGTGAAATCACTGTATGGATATACAGTCACTAACGAAGATTCATTTAAATATATTCATGGATGAGGTACTCCCTATGAAAAGCAACACTGAAAAACTTGGTCAGCTTCCCCACCAGCCCAGCTTGTGGACCCGCGCCGATGCGCTAAAAGTTCACGCGGATGATCCGACCACTACCCAGCCTCTGGTCAGTGCGGATTTCCCGGTATTGAACAACGAGGTGTTCATCTGGGACACCATGCCGCTGCGCGATATCGACGGTAACGTGGCTTCTGTCGACGGCTGGTCGGTCATTTTCACCTTGACGGCAGATCGTCACCCGAATGATCCGGAGTACATCGACGAGAACGGTAATTACGACATCATCCGAGACTGGAACGATCGTCATGGTCGGGCAAAGATGTACTACTGGTTTTCCCGCACCGGTAAAGACTGGCAGTTTGGTGGTCGCGTGATGGCGCAAGGTGTGTCTCCAACCACGCGTGAATGGGCTGGCTCCCCGATTCTGTTGAACGACCAGGGCGATGTGGATTTGTATTACACCGCCGTCACGCCGGGCGCCACGATCGTCAAGGTGCGTGGCCGCGTGGTCACTACCGAGCATGGCGTCGAGATGGTGGGCTTCAAAAAGGTTACGTCGCTGTTCGAGGCTGACGGCGAGATCTATCAGACCGAAGCGCAGAGTCCGTACTGGGGCTTCCGTGATCCATGGCCGTTCCGCGATCCGAAAGACGGCAAGTTGTACATGCTGTTTGAGGGCAACGTGGCCGGTGAGCGTGGTTCGCACAAGGTCGGCGAAGCTGAAATCGGCGACGTACCGCCGGGCTATGAAGATGTCGGTAACTCGCGCTTCCAAACCGCCTGTGTCGGTATCGCCGTAGCAAATGACGAAGATGGCGACGACTGGGAAATGTTGCCGCCACTGCTGACTGCAGTAGGCGTCAATGACCAGACCGAACGTCCACACTTCCTGTTTCAGGACGGCAAATACTATTTGTTCACCATCAGCCATAAATTCACTTATGCCGACGGTGTGACCGGTCCGGACGGGGTGTACGGTTTCGTGGCGGATTCGCTCTTCGGCCCTTACGTGCCACTGAACGGTTCCGGTCTGGTGCTGGGCAACCCCTCTTCCCAGCCATTTCAAACCTATTCACATTACGTGATGCCTAACGGCCTGGTGACTTCGTTCATCGACACCGTACCCACAAAGGAAAGCGACACCGGAATGCAGTACCGGGTCGGCGGCACTGAAGCGCCGACAGTGGGCATCAAGGTGAAAGGGCAGCAGACTTTCGTGGTGGCCGAATATGACTATGGTTACATTCCCCCGATGATTGATGTAACGCTGAAATAGTATTGAAGTTACACAGGGCCTTCAGGCACCGAGTTTGAATTCGATAACAAACACGTTGTGGATATGATCGAGATATCCGCGCCTGACTCATTGCGACTTGATCGGGAGCCGCATTGAACAATGCGTAACATCGACCCTTCGGAACTGGCTGCATGGATGCAGCCAGTAACGGGGCTTCTCCCTCCCCTATCTCTCCCTATCTCTCCCCAACCAAGCCCATGCGAAGGCTGAAGTGAGCCGCACTGACCGAGCAATTTGAGAGTGACTTAAACATCATCCACGAACATTATTGCGTACTGACAAGCGCTTGATTGGATCAACATCCTCTTTGACTCTCCTCGCAAGGACGCGTGAATGCCCCGTCGTACCGTTTTTTCCATTTTCGGCTTGTTTGCCCTGCTGGCACTCACTGCCAACACCTGTATCGCCATGACCCTGGAAGAGCAATTCCTGGGCATGACCAGCTGTAACATCCAAGATGTCTACCTCGATCAAAACACTCAACAGCCCGTTGGGTTCGATGATCTATTGCGATCAAGACAGTCAGTCACTTCCCGTTTAAGAGCGATGGATCCTCAATGAACAGTCACGCCTTTCTCAAATACCTGTCACTCACCCTTCTGTGCTTATGGTGCTCGTGGGTGAATGCAAACAACGCCGTTGAACCAACCTGCCCATCCGAGGATTTGCCGACCTTCGTCAAAGCCTTTTCCGTCAGCCCCGAGCTGCAAAAAACCTACACTGCCACGCCAGTGACGGAGCAACTCCCTGCTTACGACGAAAAGTCCTACCCGGTCGTGATCCGCCGCAAGTTATTCGATTTGAAACCCGATGCCCTGGCACTGCTCGATCCCCAAGCGCAGGCCAAGGCCGGCTTGAAAACCTTCTGGGTCGATGACGTCACGTTGGCGGTCCACGACGAACTGGGCAATGTCTTGCAGGCCTTCGTATTCGAGAAAAACACCTGCTGGAACTTGATGAAAATCGAACAGTGGTCGGTCGAAGGCTTGCTCAATGAGCATGTGCCTGCCAACGAAACACCGCTGGAACGGGAAGTACGCAAAGCCTCGATCTATGAACGCTACGGCTCGCGGGAGGAGTTTCCACTGACCCAGTACTTCTTTGTCCTGGCCCAGCAAATCGACTTGCATGCCGCCGAACAAGGTTCCGTCGCAGGGGCGACTCGGGCCATTGCCTTGAGCTACTCCGAAATGTCACCGGAGATGGAGCCAGCGCTGATCGAAAAGCTGCTACTGACACACGCAGACAACGATGAGCTGGCAACCATGTTGCTCGCGTCGTTCTATTGTGATCGTGGCGACCCATCGTACAGCGGTCCTTGCCAGGATCTACCAAAGGCTAAAGAAACGCTGGTTCGGGGCGTCAGGAAACTCGACTCGGCGCAACTCTACGCACTCCTGGGTTCCCACTACACCGGCGACACCTGGGGCAAACCCGACATGCCTCGGGGTCTGGCGTGTTATCGGGAAGCCGCAACCAGGCAAGATGCTGAAAGCCTCGGTGTGCTGGCGCGCCTGGCCCAACGTGGAGAAGTGCCGCAACCGGGTGCGACCTGCCTCTGACTGACACCTTCAGCAATGACTCCAGTGGTGGGCATCGGCCCACCTGCTGGAGACATCAAAGTATCAAAACTGCGAAACACGGTGCATCGCATCCGCCAGATAGCGCATTGCAATGCGGTCATTCTCCGATAACGCTCGATACTGCTCGACGAGTTTCGCCTCCTCTGAATTCAGCCGGCGCGACCTTCGCGAGAGGCTCAAGCCAGAGAAAATCCCTAAAAACCCGATGAAGCTTTGCGCTTTTTCCATGGACGATGTCCCTCTGCACGTGAACTGAAACTTCAGATACCTCATCGCCCTGCTCCTTCTTCAGCAGCGACCGGCACCTGCCAGACAGCTGCTGAACGTTCACCGGCCTCAAGGGCAAAGGCCGGTCATGAGCCTAAGAATAGGGACAAAAAAACGTTTGCGAGCTGTTTTTAGAGTAATTAGTCAAATAAATGAAAACGCTTATTTGAAACACCAAGTCGGCTTGAACGACAGCTGAATATCCTCGGGGGGCCAGCTCATGCAATTGCACGCCTGGCGTTGCGAGTAACACGCAGGCCTGGCACGGCCTGTGGGAATTTTCCAGGAAGCGTGCACTAATCATTTTCGAGTTATTTCGAACGCTTTATCTTATTGGGCATCTGTTTAGAATCCGACGCGTTTGGCCGAAGGCTTGTCCGAACCACACATTTTGATCCGTATCGCAGCCAGGAACGCCGCGGGATCGTCCACCACAGGTTGTCCTATGCACCGCAGGAATTTGCTCAAAGCCTCCATGGCCATCGCTGCCTACACCGGCCTTTCGGCCACTGGATTGCTGGCCGCACGGGCCTGGGCCGGGACGGCCGATGGCGAGGCCCAGACCTTCGACTTCGAGGCGTTGCAGGCACAAGCCAAGCAACTGGCCAGCAGTGGTTATGCCGACACCAAGCAGGTGTTGCCACCGACGCTGGCGAACATGACGCCGCAGCAGTTCAACGCGATTCAGTACGACGCCAGACATTCGCTGTGGAATGACTTGAACGGGCAACTCGACGTGCAGTTCTTCCACGTCGGCATGGGCTTCAAGCAACCGGTGCGCATGTACAGCGTCGACCCCAAGACCCGTCAGGCGCGGGAAGTGCATTTCCACCCGTCCCTGTTCAATTACCAGAACAGCGGCGTCGATACCGCGCAGCTCAAGGGTGACCTGGGTTTTGCCGGGTTCAAGCTGTTCAAGGCCCCGGAGCTGGATAAACACGACGTGGTGTCGTTCCTTGGCGCCAGCTACTTCCGGGCTGTGGATAACACTGGCCAGTACGGTTTGTCGGCCCGTGGCCTGGCGATCGACACCTACGCGAAGAAGCGCGAAGAATTTCCGGACTTCACCAAGTTCTGGTTCGAAACCCCGGACAAGGACAGCACCCGTTTCGTGGTCTATGCCCTGCTCGACTCACCGAGTGCCACCGGTGCCTACCGCTTTGACATCGACTGCCAGGCCAATCAGGTGGTGATGGCCATTGATGCACACGTCAACGCGCGCACGGCCATTGAGCAACTCGGTATCGCGCCAATGACCAGCATGTTCAGCTGCGGCACTCACGAGCGGCGCATGTGCGACACCCTTCACCCGCAGATCCACGACTCGGATCGGCTGGCGATGTGGCGTGGTAATGGCGAATGGATCTGCCGCCCGCTGAATAACCCGGCGACCCTGCAATTCAACGCCTTCGCCGACACGGACCCGAAAGGCTTTGGACTGGTGCAGACCGACCATGAGTTCGACAGCTATCAGGACACCGTCGATTGGTACAGCAAACGCCCGAGCCTGTGGGTCGAGCCGACCACCGCCTGGGGCGAAGGCTCTGTCGATCTGTTGGAAATCCCGACCACAGGCGAAACCCTGGACAACATCGTGGCCTTCTGGACCCCGAAAAAACCGGTGGCCGCAGGCGACTCGCTGAGCTACGGCTACAAGCTCTACTGGAGCGCCCTGCCGCCGGTGGGCACGCCGTTGGCACGGGTCAATGCCACGCGTTCGGGCATGGGCGGTTTCGTCGAAGGCTGGGCCCCCGGCGAGCACTATCCGAAAGTATGGGCGCGGCGTTTTGCGGTCGACTTCACCGGCGGCGGACTGGATCGCTTGCCTGAAGGCACCGGCATCGAACCGGTGGTCACGGCGTCGAGCGGTCAGGTCAAAGATTTCAATGTGCTGGCGCTGGATGACATCAAAGGCTATCGAATCACCTTTGACTGGGTCCCGACCGATGACAGCGTGGCACCGGTGGAACTGCGCTTGTTCATCCGCACCCATGACCGGACGTTGAGCGAAACCTGGCTGTACCAGTATTTCCCGCCTGCGCCGGACAAGCGCAAGTACCCGGATTGGGCGGCGTCATAAGATAAGTGGCGCCTGGACGGGCCCCATCGCGGGCAAGCCTTGCTCCTACGGAATCTACCTCGTCGACCCCGCTCTCCCGTAGGAGCTGAGCTTGCTCGCGATGAGGCCAGTAAAGCCGATAAAAATTTCCGCCAGACAAGCAAGCCCCGGCCAAACAGCCGGGGCTTTTGTTTTTTTCAGCGTCACTCAGTCCCGCAAATCCGACTCATGAATCGGCTGATCGCGGCTCGTCGCCCGTTGATACTGCGCCGGCCAGATGGCCTTGCGTCCGCCCAGGTCATCGTCGGCGTGCAGTGGCCAATAGGGATCGCGCAACAGCTCGCGAGCCAGCAGGATGATGTCGGCCTGACAGGTGCGCAGAATGTGTTCGGCTTGCGCAGGTTCGGTAATCAATCCGACGGTGCCGGTGGCAATCCCTGACTCCTTGCGCACACGCTCGGCAAACCGCGTCTGATAACCCGGCCCGGTCGGGATCTCCGCATTCGCCGCAGTGCCGCCTGATGACACGTCGATCAGATCGACCCCCAACGCTTTCAAGCGCCGCGCCAACTCTACGGTTTCATCCGGGTTCCAGCCGTCTTCGACCCAATCGGTGGCCGATACCCGAACGAACAAGGGCAACTCTTCAGGCCAGACCGCGCGTACCGCCTCGGTCACTTCCAGCACCAGACGAATGCGGTTTTCGAAAGACCCGCCGTACTGATCACGGCGCTGATTGCTCAACGGCGACAGAAATTGATGCAGCAGATAGCCATGAGCCGCGTGCACTTCAACCACTTTGAAGCCTGCGGTCAGTGCACGCTTGGCCGACTCGACGAACGCCTGAATCACCTCGGCGATCTGCGCCTCGGTCAGTGGTGTGGGGGGCGTGTGTTGAGGGTCGAAGGCAATCGGCGAGGGGCCGACCGGGGTCCAGCCGCCATCCGCCGGTTTGACACTGCCATGTTTGCCCAGCCACGGCCGGTGGGTGCTGGCCTTGCGTCCGGCGTGGGCCAGTTGAATACCGGCAACGGCGCCTTGGGCGGTGATAAAGCGGGTGATGCGTTGCAGTGGTTCGATCTGTTCATCGTTCCACAGGCCCAGGTCCTGAGCGGTGATCCGTCCCTCGGCGGTGACTGCCGTGGCTTCGGTAAATATCAGGCCGGCCCCACCCACGGCACGGCTACCGAGGTGGACCAGGTGCCAGTCATTGGCCAGTCCATCGACGCTGGAGTATTGGCACATCGGCGACACCGCGATGCGGTTGAGCAGGGTCAATTGACGAAGGGTATACGGTTCAAGCAGCAGACTCATGGGGCACCTCTCAAATCAGTGGGCAGGCTCCAGGGTTCTGTTTGAATAGTCGACGAGTGACAGGAAAGGATGCGGCACCCGCCCCCGCGGGTAAAAAATGGACAAAACGTCACAAGGCCAATCAAGCAGTGATTAGAGCCTAGTCGACATCGGGGGATGAGGGAGGGTTCAGAAACGAAACGCTCCAATTAGTAGAAGCCAGCACGGAACCTGTGGCGAGGGAGCTTGCTCCCGTCGGCCGGTCCGCGTTCGGGCGTAGCAGTCGTAAAACCATTCACCGACATGCGTCAGACAAAACGCACTTAGGGCCGCTCCGCGCCCCAGCGGGAGCAAGCTCCCTCGCCACAAAGGCCCCATTGAAATTTCTGCTGGAACCGGGCTCAGCGCGGTTCGATGTGGGCAATCATCAGCTGGACGGTTTCCTGGCCGCGGAACTCGTTGACGTCGAGCTTGTAGGCCAGTTCGACCCAGCGAATGGTCGGGTTCGGCCAGACGTCGCGGTCGATGCCAAACGCAATACCGTCGAGCTTCACCGAACCACATTCGCTTTTCAGCACTACCTTGAGGTGGCGTTCACCGACCACTCGCTGCTCGACCAACTGGAACACACCGTGAAACAGCGGCTCCGGGAAGTGTTGGCCCCAGGGACCGGCATGGCGCAGGGCGCGGGCCAGTTCCAGGTGAAACTCTTCGACCGCCAGGGTGCCGTCCGACAGCAACCGCCCGGTCAGGTCCTCTTCACGCATTTGCCGGCGAACTTCAGCGTCGAAGGCCTCGGCGAACAATGGAAAGTTCGCTTCCGGTAACGTCAGGCCCGCCGCCATGGCGTGACCACCGTACTTGCTGATCAGTGTCGGATGTTGCGCCGCCACCACACTCAAGGCGTCACGAATGTGAAAGCCCTGCACGGAACGTCCCGAGCCCTTGAGCATGCCGTCGCCTGCATCGGCAAAGGCAATAGTCGGACGGAAATAGCGCTCTTTCATACGCGAAGCAAGGATTCCGATGACACCCTGGTGCCACTCGGGATCGAACAGGCACAAGCCGAACGGCATCGACTCCAGCGGCAAGTCCTTGAGCTGGGCCAACGCTTCGCGCTGCATGCCCTGCTCGATGGATTTGCGGTCCTGATTCATCCCATCGAGTTGCGCGGCCATTTCACGGGCCAGTGCCACGTCTTCGGTGAGCAGGCACTCGATGCCCAGGCTCATGTCGTCCAGACGCCCCGCCGCGTTCAGGCGTGGGCCGAGGATGAACCCCAGATCGGTCGAGGTGATACGCGAGTGATCACGCTTGGCCACCTCGAGAATGGCCTTGATGCCCGGCCGAGCCCGACCGGCGCGAATCCGCTCCAGGCCCTGATGCACCAGGATCCGGTTGTTGGCATCCAGTGGCACCACGTCGGCGACGCTGCCCAGCGCCACCAGATCCAGCAATTCGCCGATGTTCGGCTGCGGCCTGCTCTCGTACCAGCCCAGGCTGCGCAAGCGTGCACGCAACGCCATCAGCACATAAAAAATCACCCCGACCCCGGCCAGCGCCTTACTTGGGAACTCACAACCGGGCTGGTTCGGATTGACGATGGCATCGGCCAACGGCAGCTCGTCACCGGGCAAGTGGTGATCGGTGACCAGGACCTTGAGCCCGGCCTGTTTCGCCGCCGCCACGCCCTCGACGCTGGAAATGCCGTTGTCCACGGTGATCAGCAACTGCGGCTCGCGCTGCAACGCCACCGCGACGATTTCCGGGGTCAGGCCGTAGCCGTACTCGAAGCGGTTGGGCACCAGATAATCGACGTGAGCCGCGCCCAGCAGGCGCAGTCCCAACAGGCCAACGGTGCTCGCAGTGGCGCCATCGGCATCGAAGTCGCCAACGATCAGAATCCGCTGACGCTGCTCCAGCGCCACCACCAGCAAGTCCACCGCCGCCTCGATACCCTTAAGCTGTTGATACGGGATCAAGCGCGCCAGGCTCTTGTCCAGTTCCGCCTCAGACTGCACACCCCGCGCCGCGTATAAACGGGTCAGCAGGGGTGGAATATCACCGAGGAATGGCAGGGTGTCGGGCAATAGGCGAGGTTCGATGCGCATGGGGTAACAGGTGCTTCTCTTGAATACGTAGGATAAAACCGGGTGATGCGATCCTGCGGCGAAAAATCAGCCGCGCTCGCCGGCCAACCATTGCAGCTGGACTTCGTGTTGACCACGGTCGTCGGTGACGAAGATCGTCCCTTCGCTGATCATCACGTCCCACTTGATAACGCGGGGCATGTCCTTGGCCAGGGTTTCCAGGACTTCCTGAGGCACCGCGGCAATGTTGACGTTTTTCAGGTTTTTGACTGCTGGCACCACTTTGCCTTCCCAAACGCGCAGGCTGCCGTAAGCCAACAGGCTGGTGCGTTCGGTACGACGCGAGCACCAGGTCAGGCGATCGGCATCTGGCTGGCCGACTTCGATCCAGTGCAGAACGCGGTCATCCAGGCTCTTTTCCCACAGGGCCGGCTCGTCCACTTCCGACAGACCACGACCAAAGGACAGCTGCTCGTTGTACCAGAGGGCGTAGGCCAACAGCCGCACGGTCATGCGCTCTTCGGTTTCCGAAGGGTGGCGGGCGATGGTCTGCTTGACGCTCTCGTACACACTGCGGTCGAGGTCGGTAAGGTTCAGTTCAAACTTGTAGGTCGTGGACGGCTGGGCCATGAACGGGCTTCTTGATACGAGGAAAGGCGGCAAGTCTAACCGATGCCGGGGTCAATCAACGAATCATGACGGCCATCAAGCGTGGGCGATGAGCTCCGGCCTATGATAAAACGATCTACTAGCTCAGCCTTTGTCCTACAGGATTGACCATGCCGCTCACCGCCAAACCCCTTGCCGGCCTGAAAATCATCGAACTCGGCACTTTGATCGCTGGCCCTTTCGCCTCGCGTATTTGTGCCGAGTTCGGCGCCGAAGTGATCAAGATCGAATCTCCGGACGGCGGCGACCCGTTGCGCAAGTGGCGCAAACTCTACGAGGGCACTTCGCTGTGGTGGTTCGTCCAGGCGCGCAACAAGAAGTCCCTGACGCTAAACCTCAAGCACCCCGACGGCCTGGCAATCCTCAAGCAGTTGCTCGGCGAAGCCGACATCCTGATCGAAAACTTCCGCCCCGGCGTGCTGGAAAAACTCGGCCTTGGCTGGGAGGTGCTGCATGCGCTGAACCCAAAACTGGTGATGGTCCGTCTGTCCGGCTTTGGCCAAACCGGGCCGATGAAGGATCAACCGGGCTTCGGCGCAGTGGGCGAGTCCATGGGCGGCTTGCGTTATATCACCGGGTTCGAAGATCGACCGCCGGTGCGTACCGGGATTTCCATCGGTGATTCGATTGCCGCGCTCTGGGGCGTGATCGGCGCGCTGATGGCCTTGCGTCACCGTGAGGTCAACGGTGGTCAGGGGCAAGTGGTGGACGTGGCGTTGTATGAAGCGATCTTCGCCATGATGGAAAGCATGGTCCCGGAATTCGATGTATTCGGGTTTATCCGCGAGCGCACCGGCAACATCATGCCCGGCATCACGCCCTCCTCCATCCACACCAGCGCCGACGGCAAGCACGTGCAGATTGGCGCCAATGGCGATGCGATCTTCAAGCGCTTCATGCAGACCATTGGCCGCGACGACCTGGCCAACGATCCAGCGCTTGCCAGCAACGATGGCCGCGATAGCCGTCGCGATGAACTGTATGGGGTCATTGATCGCTGGGTCAGTTCGTTGCCGCTGGATGCGGTGATCGAGCAGTTGAACCAGGCCGAAGTGCCGGCCAGCCGGATCTTCAGCGCCGAAGACATGTTCAGCGACCCGCAATTTCTTGCCCGGGAAATGTTCCTGCAAGCCAAGCTTCCCGATGGAAAAGACTTCAAGATGCCGGGCATCGTGCCGAAACTCTCGGAAACACCGGGCGCTTGCGAATGGGTTGGCGCGCAGCTCGGTGAACATAACGTGCAGGTGTTGAGCGAGCTTGGCTATGACGTGGAACAGATCGCGCAACTGCGTGCAGATGGGGCAATCTAAACTGCAAGGGTTGTCAGCCATTCGCAGATGCGCGGCGCAGTACCTGCGTGTGCTGGGTTTCGGCACAACGCTAGCATGCCTGCTGGCAATCCCCTCGGCCGCTCAAGCCAAGGACACGTTGATCTGGTTGCTGCGCGATCTGCCGCCGCTGACGATTGTCGAAGGGCCGCAAAAAAACCAGGGCGTGATCGACCGGTATTTACCGCAATTGATCGCCAGCATGCCCGAGTACCAACACACAACCTTTCAGGTCAACCGCGCGCGCGGCATGCAAATGCTCCTGGAACCCAGCTTCACCTGCGACCCTTCGCTGCTCTGGAGCGCGGAACGGGCAAAACGGATCGTCTACTCCATCGCAGCCTATCGAGTCCCTGGCAACGGCATTGTGATACGCCATGCGGACCGCGAAGCGCTTGCGCCCTTCATCATCGGCAACAGCATCGATCTGGAGCGATTGCTGGCGCATCAGGACAAGAAACTGGGAGTGGTCGCCGAACGCAGTTACGGCCAGGTCGTTGACCGCCTGCTGCAACAGGCACCGAGCAACAGCCTGGCAGCCCATTACGGTAACGATGCTCTTGGCAGTCTGCTGCAAATGCAGCGCCTGGGTCGTTTGACCGCCCTGCTGGGGTACTGGTCGGAAATTCGTTATCAGGCGCAACAGCAAGGAATCTCGCCCGATGAACTGGAGTTTTTCCCGATTCGCGGCACGGACAAGTACCAGTCGACTCATATTGCTTGCTCGGATACCGAGCAGGGCCGTCAGGCCATCGCTCACATCAACAAAATATTGCGCGGATCGGGGCAAACCAGGCTGGTCGAGTTTTACGCCCAATGGCTCGACCCGAAAATGCGCAGCGAGTACCTGGAAGATGCCAAGAGGTTTTTCCAGAATGAGACACCCTGACCAAACGCCAGGCAAAAGAAACCCCGAGAAGTGGGGAGACGACTCGGGGTTAAACGTGGCCTACAAAGACCCGCCCAACAAGCGACAAGCACCGGAGCACAATGCTCGCTCTTGTTGATACAGGGTCTGACTAACCTGATTGCGCGAAGGTTCCCGCAAAAAACAAATCAGCTTCTGCCAGCCAGACGTTTGTCTTGCGCAACATTGCGCAGAGCCGCAATCACGCTGGGTTCCAGCCGTCCCTCGGCGATCAACAAGTCGCGGTGCAATCCGTCGACAACATCCGTCAGCAACCGTTTATCCGTGAACTGCGCCTGATTGAACTCACGTTCAACCACGATAGCGCCAGCGGTACTCTTCAATGTCACCAGGCATTCGCCATGGGTACCTGACGGGGTCAGTGTTACCTGATACGGGCTCAATGCCTCACCCAGCAATAGGCTGATACTTTCCATCTCGATCACCATTCAATAGTCCGAAAACAAAGTGCCAAGGGCGTGATAAATGACCACTGGCCCGAGAAGAAAGTTCTGAACTCGACTGACGGTATGTCGCTTTACCCTGAGTCTTCAGAGCATGCATGGGAAAGATGACAAGAAAAAAACAGCAGGTTAACAGCGTCAGCCAGGCACATAACGCTACCGACCATGGGTATCGGTCCAGCCGCCCACGACACCTCGCAGCAAACCTTCGGCGCTATAGAACGGCACCGTCCACTGATAAATATCCCTTACACCACTGTTGAACGTCAGTTGGCGCTCGGTAAACCGGTTTTTCCGACTGCTGAGTTGATCCATGATTTCCGCGTGCAGAAGCTCGGCCGTCGAGGCAGGCAAAACGTCGACCTCTGTCAGGCGTTTTCCCTGCATCTGGTCGAATCGGGTCGACAAATGCTCTTCATAGCTCTTGTTGCACATGATCAACCGCCCCTCCAGATCCCGTACAAACACCGGATCGGGCATGGCATCCATCAAGGCATGCTGGAACGCCAATTGATCACCAAGCCCTTGCTCGGCTTTCAGTCGCTGCTTGATCTGCATGCTCAGCCGCTGGTTCCACAGCAGTGAAATCAGCCCGAACAGACTCGCGAAAAATACTCCCCAGCAACCCCACTGGTAAAACCGCTGCCACAGCGAGGGTGGCTGACTGGGTACTACGCCGCTGAGCCACTTGGAACGAATGGCTCGCAACTCTGCCGGAGGAAAAGCCTCGAGCGCCTTGTTGAGAATGCTCAACAGCTGTGGCTGCCCTTTGCGCAGGGCGAGATGGTCGGCCTCCCACATACCTTCGATACTTGGGCCGATCGCCAGCCGGCCTGCAGGGTACAGGTGGGCGCCCGTTTCATTTTCAATGGTGACGTCGGCTTCGCCGCTTTCGACCAGGGCGCGTGCCTCGGCGTAGGTTTTCACCGAGCGCAGCTCGATCTGTGGATAGTCACGGCGGATGCCGGCCTCCAGCGCATGCCTGGCCGGTAGCGCCAGAACCTTGCCCGAAAGGTCCTCTAACGAATCGACCGAAGCAGCTCCGGCCCGCCCGACGAACACCCAGCCAGCCCCGCCAAAGGCATGGCTGAAATCCAGAAAGCCTTTGCGTTCATCGTTCACCGACAGTGTCGTGTTCATGTCTGCCTTGCCACTTTCCAGCAGTCCGAGCAGGTGTTCGGTCGAGAACGACTCTTCATGAACAAACTCCAGCCCGGTCATCCGTGAAAGACGTTGGAGAATGTCGTTGTTCAGACCGCTCCATTGACCGTGCTCATCCTTGAACAAGTACAACGGGAACTGCACCGACGCGACGATCACTCGCCGGTGCTCGGCTATCCATTTGAGCTCGTGAGCCTCAAGCTTGAGACCGTCATGACTGTCGGCAGACCTTACGTCCAAAGCACCGAGTTGAGCCGCCAATGCACAATGCCCAAGCCCCATGGCACTCAATAAAAACACCCAGCACAAAGCCGGCTTTAATCCATTAAAAAACCACATGCCTACTTCCTTCACGTCCACTCACCCATCCTTGAGGGGCGAAACGACGACAAGTGTGCCATGCAGAAATGAGAAAGCCCGTCAGGAGACGGGCTTCAAAATGTGACAGGTAAATCCTGTCAGAGTGGCTTACCGCGGTTGCCATGCTGACTGACAAAGGCCTGCACGGCTTTCAGGTCGTTTGGCAAAACTGTGTAGCGCTCATCTCGCTCAAACAAATCAGAAAGATGGGCAGGCAGTTCAAGCGCTTTTCCTACGCCGGCTTTTTCGACGGCTTCAGGGAATTTGACCGGATGGGCCGTTCCCAGAATCACCATCGGAATATCCAGGCTACGACGGCACTCACGCGCAGCCTTGACGCCGATGGCGGTATGCGGATCGAGCAGCTCACCGGTTTGTTCGAAGACTTCAGCGATGGTCTCGCAGGTTTGCGCGTCATCCACGGCCAGCGAGTCGAACAGTTTGCGCGCTTCGGTCCAGCGCTCTTGCTCGACGCTGAAACCGCCACCTTGCTTGAAGGTGTCCATCAGGCCGGCAATCGCCGCACCATTGCGACCGTGCAGGTCGAACAGCAGGCGCTCGAAGTTCGACGAGACCATGATGTCCATCGATGGCGACAGTGTCGCGTGCAGGGTTTCCTTGACGTACTGGTTGCCGCTCATGAAGCGGTGCAGGATGTCGTTGCGGTTGGTGGCGACGATCAACTGATTGATCGGCAGGCCCATATTGCGTGCCAGGTAACCGGCGAAGATGTCGCCGAAGTTGCCGGTTGGCACCGAGAACGACACCGAGCGCGCCGGGCCGCCCAACTGCAGGGCTGCGTGGAAGTAGTAGACGATCTGGGCCATGATCCGCGCCCAGTTGATCGAGTTCACCGCCACCAGGCGCGTGCCTTTGAGGAAGCTCTGGTCGGCGAAGCTCGCCTTGACCATTTCCTGGCAGTCATCGAAGTTGCCTTCGATGGCGATGTTGTGGATGTTCTCGCCGAAGATCGTGGTCATCTGCCGACGCTGCACTTCGGACACGCGGTTGTGCGGGTGCAGGATAAAGATGTCGACGTTTTCGCAGTGCTTGCAGCCTTCGATGGCGGCCGAACCGGTATCGCCCGAAGTGGCGCCGACAATCACTACGCGCTCACCGCGTTTTTCCAGCACGTAGTCGAGCAGACGACCGAGCAATTGCAGGGCGAAGTCCTTGAACGCCAGGGTCGGGCCGTGAAACAGCTCCAGCACCCATTCGTTGCTGTTCAGCTGACGCAACGGTGCCACGGCGCTGTGAGAGAACACGCCGTACGTTTCTTCGAGGATTTTCTTGAAGTCGGCATCCGGGATGCTGCCGGTAACAAACGGGCGCATCACCCGGAAAGCCAGCTCGTGATACGGCAGGCCGGCCCAGGAAGCAATTTCCTCCTGGGTGAAACGTGGCAGGTTTTCCGGCACGTACAGGCCGCCGTCACTGGCCAGACCGGCCAGCAGCACGTCTTCGAAATTCAGGGCCGGTGCCTGGCCGCGGGTACTGATATAACGCATGACTGGCTCCACTATTCAGAGTTCGCAAACCCGGGCTCGCGCACGAGCCCGGTGAACAATAACGACTTAGTTCAGGTGCTCGACGCGGATCCGCACCACCGGACCGACCACGTCCGCCAGGGCCTCCAGGGCGGCGATCGCATCGTTCATGCGCTGTTCCTGCACACGGTGGGTCAGCAGGATCATTGGCACCAGGCCGTCGTGTTCTTCGACTTCCTTTTGCATGATCGATTCGATGTTGATACCACGCTGCGACAGAATGCTCGCGACCTGAGCCAGCACGCCCGGATGATCCTTGGCCTGGATGCGCAGGTAGTAAGCGCTTTCGCAGGCTTCGATCGGCAGGATCGGGTGGGCCGACAGCGAATCCGGCTGGAAAGCCAGGTGCGGTACGCGGTTTTCCGGGTCGCTGGTCATGGCGCGAACCACATCCACCAGGTCGGCGATGACCGACGAAGCGGTCGGTTCCATACCGGCGCCCGCCCCGTAGAACAGGGTCGAACCGGCAGCGTCGCCGTTGACCATCACCGCATTCATCACGCCGTTGACGTTGGCGATCAGGCGATCGGCCGGGATCAGCGTCGGGTGCACACGCAGTTCGATGCCGGCAGCGGTGCTACGCGCCACGCCCAGGTGCTTGATGCGATAGCCCAGCGCTTCGGCGTAGTTCACGTCAGCGGTGGTCAGCTTGGTGATGCCTTCGGTGTAGGCCTTGTCGAATTGCAGCGGGATACCGAACGCGATGGACGCCAGGATCGTCAGCTTGTGCGCCGCATCGATGCCTTCAACGTCGAACGTCGGATCGGCTTCTGCGTAACCCAGCGCTTGCGCCTCGGCGAGCACATCTTCGAAAGTCCGGCCCTTCTCACGCATTTCGGTGAGGATGAAGTTGCCGGTGCCGTTGATGATCCCGGCGACCCAGTTGATGCGGTTGGCCGACAGGCCTTCACGAATCGCCTTGATCACCGGAATGCCACCGGCTACCGCTGCCTCGAACGCCACGATCACGCCTTTCTCGCGGGCCTTGGCGAAAATTTCATTACCGTGAACGGCGATCAGTGCCTTGTTCGCGGTGACCACATGCTTGCCATTCTCGATGGCTTTGAGTACCAGCTCGCGGGCAACGGTATAGCCGCCCATCAGCTCTATAACGATGTCGATCTCAGGGTTCGTGGCCACTTCGAAGACATCGTTGGTAATCGCAATACCGGTCGTCTGGAACTGAGGCTTTGGCGTGCGCATGGCAATTTGTGCCACTTCGATTCCACGCCCGGCACGACGAGCAATTTCCTCGGCGTTGCGCTGAAGTACGTTGAAGGTACCGCCACCGACGGTCCCTAACCCACAGATGCCTACTTTGACCGGTTTCACTGTGAACTCCCCATAAAACGGCCGACTCAAGGTCGGCCGTGGAAAACAGCCGCACAGCGTGCGGCTCTCTATTAATGGAGCGTCGACTGCTGCCGCCGCTCCATGATCGTCAAAGGCTTACCGTGACGACGCAGGATTATTTCGCACTCAGCGCCAGTTTGGCGACTTGTGGTGCTGGCTGGTAGCCCGGAATCACTTGGCCATCGGCCAAAACGATAGCCGGTGTACCGTTCACGCCGATCGACTGGCCCAGGGCGAACTGCTTGGAAACCGGGTTGGCGCACTTGGCAGCCTTGATTTCCTTGCCATCGACCATTTTGTCCATCGCCGCTTTTTTGTCAGCAGAGCACCACACGGCTTGCAGTTGCTCATCACCCGGCGAGCCGAGGCCCTGGCGCGGGAAAGCAACATAACGCACTTCGATGCCCATTTTGTTCAATGCAGGCACTTCGGCGTGCAATTTGTGGCAGTACGGGCAAGTGGTGTCGGTGAATACGGTGATGTGGGTCTTGGTTTCGCCAATCGCCGGGTAAACCACGGTTTCAGCAACCGGAATGCCGTTGATCAGTTTGGAGATCCCCAGACGCTCGGCCTTCTCGGTCAGGTTGACCGGTTTGCCGTCCTTGAGCTGGAACACATAGCCCTGAACGATGTACTGGCCGTCGGCGCTCGCGTACAGCACGCGGCTACCCTTGAGTTTGACTTCATAGAGACCGGCCAGCGGACTGGCACTGATGGACTCGATCGGGGTGTCGAGCTGGAGGGTTTCCAGGCTTTTACGAATGGCTTTATCAGCCGCATCATCGGCGATGGCAAAGGTGCTGACCAACGCAATGGCTGCGGCGGCGAAAATCTGGGTCAGACGCATGAGAACTCCTGAAGGCGGGCAAATGGGTCGGCTAGAACGCCGGTACTGAAACACCGGGTCATAACCGCCCATCGTGCAAACCCGCAAAGCCTACCACATAAGGCCCGCGTGGCCGAATGCGCCTGACGCAAGTCACTATGCGAAACCTGACTGACGACCATTGTGGCGAGGGGGCTTGCCCCCGTCGGCCGGTCCGCGCTCGGGCGCAGCAGTCGTAAACCGGCTGCTGCGGTTTGTCTGAATAACCGTAGCACTCAGTTTTGGGGCCGCTTCGCGACCCAACGGGGGCAAGCCCCCTCGCCACAAAAGGCGCCCTCAACCACCGGTGTTCCGCTAGCCGCGTGGGTGGTGTTTGGCGTGCAGGTCTTGCAAACGGGCACGCGCAACGTGGGTGTAGATCTGGGTGGTCGAGAGGTCGCTATGGCCAAGCAGCATCTGCACCACCCGCAAATCGGCGCCGTGGTTGAGCAGATGTGTGGCGAAGGCGTGGCGCAAGGTGTGCGGCGACAGGGACTTGCCGATCCCGGCGACTTTGGCCTGATGCTTGATGCGATGCCAGAAGGTCTGGCGGGTCATCTGCTCGCCACGCAGGCTCGGAAACAGCACATCGCTGGGCCGTCCGCCCAGCAACTCGCTACGCCCGTCACGCAGGTAGCGCTCGACCCAGACAATCGCCTCCTCGCCCATCGGCACCAGTCGCTCCTTGCTGCCCTTGCCCATGACGCGAAGTACGCCCTGGCGCAGATTGATCTGCTCCAGCGTCAGGCTGATCAGCTCGGTAACCCGCAAGCCGCAGGCATACAGCACTTCCAGCATGGCTCGATCGCGCTGGCCGATCGCTTCGCTCAGGTCCGGTGCGGCGAGCAAGGCTTCCACGTCCGCTTCCGACAACGACTTGGGCAATGGCCGGCCGAGTTGCGGCATGTCGACGCGCAATGTCGGGTCGACGGCAATCAGCTTTTCACGCAGCAAATAGCGATAGAACCCACGCACACCCGAAAGAAACCGCGCAGTAGACCGGGGCTTGTAGTTTTGCTCGAGGCGCCAGGACAGATGATCTAGGATCAGCTCGCGCCCGGCATTGAGCAGTTCCAGGCCCTTCTCCTGCAACCAGCCGTTGAACAGGGCCAGGTCGCTGCGATAGGCGTCACGGGTGTTATCGGACAGGCCCTTCTCCAACCACAGGGCGTCGAGAAACTGGTCTATCAGTGGGTGATCAATGGCAGGCATAAAGGCTCAAGCAAGACAGATAACAACGAACAGTCTTTCATAGCATGGTCGCTCGCGAAACCACTGCGCTTTCAGGGAGAGGAATAAATCACGGGCAACAAAAAAGCAGCCCGTAGGCTGCTTTTTTCTGCATCGGAAGCTGGACTTAAACCAGTTTTTCCTTGATGCGAGCTGCTTTACCCGACAGGTCACGCAGGTAGTACAGCTTGGCTTTACGTACGTCACCGCGACGCTTGACAGCCATGCTGTCGATTTGCGGGCTGTAGGTCTGGAAAGTACGCTCTACGCCAACACCGTTGGAGATTTTACGAACAGTGAAAGCACTGTTCACACCACGGTTACGCTTGGCGATTACTACGCCTTCGAACGCTTGCAGACGCGAACGGTCGCCTTCCTTCACTTTCACCTGAACGACAATGGTGTCGCCCGGGGCAAAGGTAGGGATCTCTTTGGTCATCTGCTCTGCTTCGAGTGCAAGGATGATTTTGTTAGTCATGCTGTGCTCCTAAGGTAAATCGTCGGATCTACCATCGATACGTTGTTAACTATCGTCCCGCTCGCGGATGTATTCCTCGAGCAGCTTCTTCTCTTCTCCAGAAAGCGAGCGGCTTTCCAGAAGATCGGCGCGTCGTTCAAAGGTCCTACCAAGGGACTGCTGTAAACGCCAACGCCGGATATGCGCGTGATTGCCACTCAGCAACACGTCGGGAACACGCTGATCCGCATACACCTCAGGTCGGGTGTAGTGCGGGCAATCCAGCAAACCATCCGTAAAGGAATCTTCCTCGGCGGAGTCCGCATGCCCTAAAGCTCCAGGCAGCAGTCGTGTAACCGCATCGATCAGGACCATCGCCGGCAGCTCGCCGCCAGACAGTACATAGTCGCCAATCGACCACTCTTCATCGACATGAGCGTCAATAAAACGCTCGTCAATGCCTTCATAGCGGCCGGCAATCAGGATTAATGCTTCCTCATTCGCCAACTCGCGTACCGCCGACTGAGTCAGTTGACGGCCTTGGGGCGACAGGTAAATTACCTTCGCCGCCTCCCCGGCTGCTGCCTTGGCCTGAACCAGAGCATCTTCCAGGGGCTTGATCTTCATCACCATGCCCGGACCACCGCCAAATGGGCGATCATCCACAGTGTGATGTCGATCCGTTGTGTAGTCTCGCGGATTCCAACAGGTCAGCTGCAAGAGCCCCTGTTTCACCGCACGACTGGTGATGCCGTAGTCGCTGATGGCGGAAAACATCTCGGGAAACAAACTGATCACTTCGACGCGCAAGTTAGCCACGCTTAGAAGTCCGCGTCCCAATCCACCTTCATCTCGCCTGCTGCGAGGTCGACGGCCAACACGCATTGCTCCGTATAGGGCAACAGGCGTTCGCGATCATCCAGGCTGCCAGCGCAAGGCTTGACCACCATGACATCGTTCGAGCCAGTCTCCAGCAGGTGATCGATCTTCCCGAGCAATTGCCCGAGGTGGTCGATGACCTTCAGACCTTCCAGCTGGTACCAGTAGTACTCGCCGTCGGTCAGATCAGGAAACAGGTTACGCGGCACGCAGATTTCAAAACCGGCCAGAAGACGAGCTTCTTCACGGTCATCGAGACCTTTGAGCTTTGTGACCAGAAACTTGCCGCCTTGTACGCGGCCGCTGACCAGCTCTACCTGCCGTACATCGCCTTCGCGCTTGAGCGTCCAGGTTTTGTAGTCCAACAGGTTTCCAATCGGATCAGTAAAGGAAAAGACCTTCACTTCGCCGCGAACGCCATGAATAGAATAAATCTTGCCGATAACGATCAAATCATCAGCGATTGCTGGCGTCGCGTTCATATCGCTCAGGCCGCAGCCTTAGAAGCGTCCTTCAGCAACTGAGCAACGCGCTCAGAAGGTTGTGCACCAACGCTCAGCCAGTAGGCTACGCGCTCTTGGTTCACGGACAGGCGGACTTCTTGACCACGAGCGATCGGGTTGAAGAAACCAACTTGTTCTTTGTGCGAACCGTCGCGTGGGTTGCGGCTGTCGGTCACGGTCAAGTGGTAGAACGGGCGCTTTTTGGAGCCGCCAAGGGCAAGACGGATTGTTAGCATGTGAACATAGTTCCTGTAGTCGGTGCTGCAAATCTAAATGCACAGCGGGCATAGGTGCCCGAAAGGCCGCATATTCTAAGGAATATCCGGACTTTTGCAAACGTCTTTTTCCGGCACCTGTCAGTGTGCCATCCAGATTTGCTATAGAGCCGTTGCGAACAACGGCGAGTCAGCTCCCGCCAATGCGGGCTTGCTGTGGGTCCCACGTCCGTGTGGGGCCGCGCCGACATGAATGCCGACGCGAATCTTTTACATCTTCGGCATGCCGCCGCCGGGCAACATACCGCCCATGCCGCGCATCATTTTGGCCATTCCGCCTTTGGCGGAGAACTTCTTCATCATCTTCTGCATCTGCTTGTGCTGCTTGATCAAGCGCCCGATGTCCTGCACCTGGGTGCCGGAACCCATGGCGATCCGACGCTTGCGCGAACCGCTGATCAGCTCAGGGTCGCGGCGCTCGGCCGGGGTCATGGAGTTGATGATGGCTTCCATCTGCTTGAATTGTTTCTCTGCCGCACCCTGGGCATTGCCCATTTGCGCCAGATTGACCCCGCCGATGTTCGGCAGTTTGTCCATGAGCCCGCCGAGGCCGCCCATGTTCTTCATCTGTTGCAACTGATCACGGAAGTCTTCGAGGTCGAAGCCTTTACCCTTCTTCAGTTTTTTGGCCAGCTTGTCGGCCTTTTCCTTGTCGAGGGTCGCTTCAGCCTGTTCGATCAGGCTGAGCACGTCGCCCATGCCGAGGATGCGCGAGGCGATCCGCTCCGGGTGGAACGGTTCGAGGGCTTCGGTCTTCTCGCCCATACCGATGAACTTGATCGGCTTGCCGGTGATCGCACGTACCGACAGCGCGGCACCGCCACGGGCATCACCGTCGACCTTGGTCAGGATCACACCGGTCAGCGGCAGCGCGTCGCCAAAGGCCTTGGCCGTGATGGCGGCGTCCTGGCCGGTCATGGCGTCGACCACGAACAGCGTTTCGACCGGTTTGATCGCCGCGTGCAGGGCCTTGATCTCGCCCATCATCTCTTCGTCGATGTGCAGGCGACCGGCGGTATCGACGATGACCACGTCGATGAATTTCAGTCTGGCTTCTTTAATAGCCGCTTCGGCGATGTCGACCGGCTTCTGGCTCAGGTCGGACGGGAAGAACGTCACGCCGATGTCGTTGGCCAGGGTTTCCAGCTGCTTGATCGCGGCCGGGCGGTAAACGTCCGCCGACACCACCATGACCGACTTCTTCTTGCGCTCTTTAAGGAAGCGCGCCAGTTTGCCAGCGGTGGTGGTTTTACCGGCACCTTGCAGACCGGCCATCAAAATGACGGCAGGCGGCACGGCGCTCAGGTTCAAATCTTCGTTGGCCGCGCCCATCAGGCTTTCGAGTTCGGCCTGGACGATCTTCACGAAGGCCTGGCCCGGCGTCAGGCTGCGCGACACCTCGGTGCCGACAGCGCGCTCCTTGACCGAGTTGACGAAGTCTTTGACCACCGGCAAGGCGACGTCGGCTTCGAGCAACGCCATACGCACTTCGCGCAGGGTGTCTTTGATATTGTCCTCGGTCAGCTTGGCCTTGCCGGTGACATGGCGCAGCGTCTGCGAGAGACGGTCGGTTAAGTTTTCAAACATGCGCGATCCTTTCAGGCCCTATGGAGACCGAGGTAATGGCGGCCCAGACCGTGAAAAACATGTGCTCGGCGAGCCTGCGGCGTGGGCAGGTCGCGGATTATAGCGAAGACTGCGTCTGGCGCACACCCGCCGTCTGGTTGAGTGGTCTTTCGTGTCATGTCGGTTGTATGCCAAACTCAGCCTCTTTCGGGCTTGCCTAACAGGATTTATGCTCCCTTTGTCACCCAGTTTGCTCAGCACCCTCGCCGCCGCCTGCTTATACGCCGCTGCGACTCTCTATCAAGGCACTCGTCTGGCCCAAGGCGCCAAGGCGAACAAACGCCTGCTGGTCTCGCTCGGCATCCTTGCCGTGCTGGCCCACAGCGCGAGCCTCCTGACCCACCTGATGATGCCGACTGGCCTGGGCCTGGACTTTTTCAGTGCCGCCAGCCTGATCGCCGCGGCCGTTATCGCGCTGACACTGCTGGCCTGCTCACGGATCCCGGTGGAAAACCTGCTGGTGTTGTTGTTCCCGCTGGGGATGACCACGGTGCTGCTGGCGCAGTTCGCGCCTTCGGGCACGGTGCAGGTGATCGACGAAGAACCGGGGATTCTGGCGCATATCCTGCTGTCGATCCTCGCCTACGGCATGTTCACCATCGCGGTGTTCCAGGCCTTGCTGCTGTTGGTCCAGGACCACCAGCTCAAGCACAAGCACCCGTCCGGGCTGATCAAGAACTTCCCGCCGCTGCAAACCATGGAAAGCCTGCTGTTCGGTTTCCTCTGGGCCGGCTGGACCCTGCTGTCGCTGTCGCTGATCTCCGGCTGGCTGTTCGTCGAAAACCTGTTCGCCCAGCATCTGGTGCACAAAACCCTGCTGGCATGCCTGGCCTGGATCGTGTTCAGCGTGTTGCTGTGGGGCCGCAATCGTCTTGGCTGGCGCGGCCACAAGGCCATTCGCTGGACCCTCGCCGGATTCTGCCTGCTGATGCTGGCCTATTTCGGCAGCAAGCTGGTCCGCGAATTCATCCTGCACATCTGACGGGCGCTCGTTATGGATAACCTGCCCATAGGGCCGCTGCTCGCCGTGCTAGCCCTGCTGATCTTGTGGTCAGGGCTGTTCACCGCCATCGAAGCCGCACAGCAACATCTATTGACCCAGCGGACCGCCTCGCGCTCTGGCGACAAGCCGATGGCGAAACTCAACTTCCCGCTCAACAGCCTGATCTTCTGCAATACCCTGTGCCGCGCACTGGTAGTAGTCATCAGCACGCTGCTGGCGATTTTCGGCTGGGCTGAAAAAGGCCCATGGCTCGCCTGCCTGAGCGCCACTGCTGCGTTACTGGTATTTGCCGATTACCTGCCACGCACCCTCGCCAGCCGTTATCCGGACACCATTCTGGCGCTGGGCAACACCCTGCTCGGCGTGCCGCTGAAAATAATTTACCCGGCCGCCTGGCTGCTCGGCGGCATCAGCCAATTGCTGCTCAAGCCGTTCGCACGCAAGATCAAGGTCGTCCAGCAAAGCGAAGACGAACCACCGGCCCCGCAGAACGACGGCACCGACCACGAACACCCGACCTGCCGCCCACACGCGCTGTCGGGCATTCATGCGCTGGATAACATCACCGTCAACGACATTCTGGTGCCGCGCAGCGAAGTCGACGGGATCAATCTGGACGATTCGATAGAGGAAATCATCGAACAGCTGCGCGCTAACAAACGCACGCGCCTGCCGGTGTTTCACAGCGATATCAACCAGGTCGAAGCGGTACTCAATACCCGACAGATCCGCCATTTGCTGCCCGACGCCAGCCTGACCAAAGAAGCCTTGCTGGCGGCGTGCCACGAACCTTACTTCGTCCCGGAAAGCACCCCGCTGCAACTGCAATTGCTGAACTTTCACAAGCAGCAGCGCCGCTTGGGCATGGTGGTCGACGAATACGGTGAAGTAGAAGGCATCGTCACCCTGGAAGACATTCTCGAAGAAATCGTCGGCGAATTCGAAAGCCAGCACAGCCTCGACAACCCGCACATTCACCCGCAGGCCGACGGCCGATTGGTGATTGAGGGCGCGGCCTCGATTCGTGAGCTGAACAAGAGTCTTGGCTGGCACCTGCCGAGCGACGGCCCGAAAACCCTCAACGGGCTGGTCACCGAAGCGCTGGAAACCATTCCCGACAGCGCGGTGTGCCTGAAAATCGGGCGTTATCGCCTGGAAATCCTCGAAACCGAAGACAACCGTGTCAGCCGGGTATTGATCTGGCACGTAGCCGCTGGCGAGGCCACAAGCCTGCGTTCGGCAGCGAAACCGCTGTAAAACCCACATCCCTGGGTGTTCGACCATAATAATTCGCTCCACCGGAGCACATGACTGTCAGGGATTACCGCATGACTACCAGCACCACTTACAGCGACGCTGTGCCTGCCCAACCGACGAACTCCACCACGCGGGTCGCAACGGCCAGTTTCATTGGCACCGCCATCGAGTTCTACGACTTCTACGTCTACGCCACCGCCGCCGCACTGGTGATCGGCCCGGTGTTCTTTCCGCAGACCTCTGGCACCGCCCAGATGCTTTCGGCCTTCCTGACCTTCGGTATCGCGTTCCTGGCCCGCCCTTTAGGCTCGGCGCTGTTCGGCCACTTCGGCGACCGTATCGGGCGCAAATCCACCCTGGTCGCTTCCTTGTTGCTGATGGGCGTGTGCACCACGCTGATCGGCGTGCTGCCGGGTTACGAGAGCATTGGCGCCTGGGCACCGATCCTGCTTT
This sequence comes from Pseudomonas sp. GW822-FHT04C11, assembly GCF_058800905.1. Taxonomy (NCBI): domain Bacteria; kingdom Pseudomonadati; phylum Pseudomonadota; class Gammaproteobacteria; order Pseudomonadales; family Pseudomonadaceae; genus Pseudomonas; species Pseudomonas sp. GW822-FHT04C11. Next base: position 385,527 of record NZ_JBXAMS010000005.1, read on the forward strand.
GCGTGTTGCGCTTCGGCCAAGGCCTTGGACTGGGCGGTGAATGGGGCGGTGCAGCATTGCTCGCCACCGAAAACGCACCAAAGGGCAAACGCGCCTGGTTCGGCATGTTCCCGCAACTCGGCCCGTCTATCGGTTTTCTTGCGGCTAACGGGCTGTTCCTGACCCTGGCGATGACCCTGAACGACGAGCAGTTTCGCTCCTGGGGCTGGCGGATTCCGTTCCTGCTCAGCGCTGTGCTGGTGATGGTCGGCCTGTATGTGCGCCTGAAACTGCATGAAACACCGGTCTTCGCCAACGCGATGGCGCGTCAGGAACGGGTGAAGATCCCGCTGGTCGAGCTGTTCAGCCAATACTGGGCGCCGACGCTGTTGGGTGCGGCGGCGATGGTCGTCTGCTACGCGCTGTTTTACATCTCGACGGTATTTTCCCTGAGTTACGGTGTTTCGACCCTGGGTTACAGCCGCGAAACCTTTCTCGGCCTGCTGTGCTTCGCCGTTCTGTTCATGGCTGCAGCCACACCACTGTCGGCCTGGGCCAGTGACCGTTTCGGGCGCAAACCGGTGTTGATCATCGGTGGCGTGCTGGCGATTCTCTCGGGCTTCACCATGGAACCGCTGCTGACCCACGGCACGACCTGGGGCGTGGCGCTGTTCCTGTGCATCGAGCTGTTTCTGATGGGCGTGACGTTCGCCCCGATGGGCGCGTTGCTGCCAGAGCTGTTCCCCACCCGCGTGCGTTATACCGGCGCGTCGGCGGCCTACAACCTGGGCGGCATTGTTGGCGCTTCGGCAGCACCATTCTTCGCACAGAAGCTGGTGGCAATGGGCGGCTTGAGTTGGGTTGGCGGGTATGTGTCAGCAGCAGCGGTGATCAGCCTGATCGCAGTGCTGTGCCTGAAAGAGACGCGGCATAACGACCTGAATCAGGTTGCCTGATAGATCGTCATCGCGGGCAAGCCTTGCTCCTACGGATACATGTCGAACACACCATTGTGCATTGACCCAATCCTGTAGGAGCAAGGCTTGCCCGCGATGCTTTTAGAGCTCTACAACGACGGCTTGCGAGGCACGGGTCGCTTTGGCGCGAGCGGCCTCGATCGACTCGTCACGGGCCAGGGCAACGCCCATGCGGCGCTGACCGTTGACTTCCGGCTTGCCAAACAGGCGCAGCGCCGTATCCGGCTCGGCCAGTGCGGCACCCAGGTTGGCGAAAGCGGTCTGGGTCGACTGCCCTTCCACCAGAATCACTGCCGACGCCGATGGGCCGAACTGACGGATCAACGGGATCGGCAAGCCGAGAATCGCCCGTGCATGCAAGGCGAACTGCGACAGGTCCTGAGAAATCAGGGTCACCAGACCGGTGTCGTGCGGGCGCGGAGAAACTTCGCTGAACCACACCTGATCACCCTTGATGAACAGCTCAACGCCAAACAGACCACGGCCACCCAGGGCTTCGGTCACGGCTTTGGCCACGCGCTCGGATTCTGCCAGCGCAATCGGGCTCATTGCTTGCGGCTGCCAGGATTCCTGATAGTCGCCCTTCTCCTGACGATGGCCGACCGGTGCACAGAACGTGGTGCCGCCGATGTGGCGAACGGTGAGCAAGGTGATTTCGTAGTCGAAGTCGATAAAACCTTCGATGATCACCCGACCTTTACCGGCACGACCGCCTTCCTGCGCGTAATCCCAGGCTTTCTGCACGTCATCGACACTGCGCAGCAGGCTCTGGCCTTTGCCCGAGGAGCTCATGACCGGCTTGACCACACACGGGAAGCCCAGATCGTCGACTGCCTTGCGGTAGTCTTCGAAGGTATCGGCGAAGTGGTATGGCGAGGTCGGCAGGTCCAGCTCTTCAGCGGCCAGACGACGGATGCCTTCACGGTTCATGGTCAACTGCGCGGCGCGAGCGGTCGGGATCACGGTGAAGCCTTCGGCTTCCAGCTCAACCAGCGTGGCGGTGGCGATGGCTTCGATTTCCGGCACGATGAAGTGCGGCTTCTCGGCTTCGATCACGGCACGCAGGGCCGCGCCGTCGAGCATGTTGATCACGTGGCTGCGATGCGCCACCTGCATCGCCGGCGCGTTGGCGTAACGATCCACGGCAATCACTTCAACGCCCAGGCGTTGCAGTTCGATCACCACTTCCTTGCCCAACTCACCACAGCCACACATCAATACGCGGGTCGCGGTTGGCGACAATGGAGTTCCGATACGGGTCATCTCAGGTCCTCAAAGGAGCGGATCATCGAGGGATGCGGCGCCAGGCGCGCATCCCTTAGGGAGAAAGCGCGGCATTTTACATGAACCTGAGGGTTTGGCTCAGCTTGCCAGCGCGTTCTTGCGCAAACGCCAGGCCATGGCCAGCCAGACGATGGTCACGCCGGCGAATTTCGAGCCCAGGGCGGTGAGGATCACGCCCGGCGTCAGGGCATCGATCATGCCGAAGAAGATGAAGGTATCCAGCGGAATGCTCAGCGCCGAACTTATCCACAGACGGTCGTGCAACGGACGCTTGGTAATGCTGAAGACCAGCCAGTCAATGCACTCCGAAACGGCGAAGGCAATGGCGCTGGCCAAGGCGATGGACGGATCGGAGGTGAGGTAGGACAGAACCAGCGCCGCCAGCATCGCGACGAGCGCGCCATGACCGAAACGGGTTTGCACCATGTCGCGCAGCACAAATATCAGACCACCCCAGGCTGACCAGATGATGTCCAGGTGCGGGGCGGTGGAAAAGGCGTAGTTGATCAGCACGACACTGCTGATGTAAGCGATCAGGAAGAACATGGCGCGCGGGGATACCTGTCAATTTTGTGCACAGGGTACTTCATCTTCGATGCATGGATAACCTGTGGCGAGGGAGCTTGCTCCCGCTCAGGAAGCGAAGCGGCCCTGAAATCAGAGCATGCGGTGTGTGAGATAGAGTTCATCAGTAGGTTTGGGGCCGCTTCGCAGCCCAACGGGAGCAAGCTCCCTCGCCACAAATGCCCACAAGGCTCACTAGGTCCGCCCGGTTCAGGTACTGGACTTGGAAGGCAACATCCAAAGCACCCCGCTCGACTTCGCTCGCTCATGACACAACCCCAACACCTTGCGGCGTTCGTCGTTGTCCATGCGGCTCCAGCGGGTAATCTCCTCCACCGTGCGTTGGCAGCCGGTGCAGATATCGTCCTCGTCCAGTGCGCAAATGTTCACGCACGGTGAGCGTACGGGTCTTTCGTTGTCGTTCATTGTTCCTGCTCGACCAGATCGCGGGCATAGCGCTGCGAGTTATGCACATAGTGCGCGGCGCTGGCTTCGAGCATTTTCTTCTGCGGCTCGGTCAGTTCACGTACTACTTTGCCCGGCGAGCCCATGACCAGCGAACCGTCAGGAATTTCCTTGCCTTCGCCGATCAGCGAGTTGGCGCCGATGATGCAGTTCTTGCCGATTTTCGCGCCGTTGAGGATCACCGCGTTGATGCCGATCAGGCTGTAATCGCCCACCGTGCAGCCGTGCAGCATGGCGTTGTGGCCGATAGTCACACCAGTGCCGATAGTCAGCGGGTAGCCCATGTCGGTGTGCATCACCGTGCCATCCTGCACATTACTGTTCTTGCCGATCAGGATCAGCTCGTTGTCGCCGCGCAACACGGCGTTGAACCAGACGTTGGCGCCCTCTTCCAGTTTGACCTTGCCCACCAGCACGGCGTTAGGTGCGACCCAGCTCTGCGGGTGAGTTTCGACGCGGGCGTCGCCCAGGCGGTATTTCATCTTATTGTCCTCAAGGCCAGGCAGGCTCACTTGCAAAGCAGGCTTCACGCCATACGCGCGACGGTTTCAGATATTGATAAAGTTTTTCGGTGGTTGATGCAGGCTGATCTGCGCGTCATAGAGCAGGTTGATCAGCTCGACGATCATGATTGCGGTCAGGCCCCAGATTTTGTATTCGCCGAAACGGTAGCTCGGCACATACCAGCTGCGGCCCTGATAATCGATGCGGTGCGTGTGTTCACGCGGGTCCTTGCGGAAGAACTCCAGCGGTACGCTGAACACTGCGGCAATTTCAGCATCGTTGGCCCGGTACTCGACGAAGTCCGGAATCACCCCGACGTAAGGCGTGACCTTGATCCCGTGCAGGGAGATCAACGGACTCAACGGGCCGATGACTTCCACCAGACCGGGTGGCAGGCCGATTTCTTCTTCGGCTTCGCGCAATGCGGTGAAAATCAGGTCCGGGTCTTCCGGATCGCGTCGCCCGCCGGGGAAGGCCACTTCACCGCCGTGGGTCGAGAGCCCGCTGGCACGCAGGGTCAGAACCAGCTCCGGTTCATCACTGCGGGTGATAGGCACCAGGACCGCGGCCTCCGGAAAACGCAGGTCGGTTTCCAGCGTACGCGGCGTGTGGTTGCTTACCCGATGCAGTAGCTCGTCCAGCATGAGTGCTCTCGATTTGTTAGCTACCTTGCATCATGCACCAAACACATCGACCGCCCAACCCCCCGAACCATGGCATGTCGCTAAACGACAACTTGCCGACAGACACCACCGCACGCCAAGATAGGCGTAGCATTTTCGGAAGCCCAGCATGAAATTCTGCAGCCAGTGCGGTAACCCGGTCACCCAACGCATTCCTGAAGGCGACTCGCGCCTGCGGTACGTCTGCGACCAGTGCCAGACCATTCATTATCAGAACCCGAATATTGTCGCTGGCTGCCTGCCAATCTGGGGTACTCAGGTGTTGTTATGCCGGCGCGCCATCGAGCCGCGCCGCGGTTATTGGACCTTGCCGGCCGGTTTCATGGAAAACGGTGAAACCATCGAACAGGCAGCCATTCGCGAAACCGCCGAAGAAGCGTGTGCACGGGTGCGCAACCTGAACATCTATACGCTGATCGATGTGCCGCACATCAGCCAGGTGCACGTATTCTTTCGTGCTGAACTGACGGACCTGGACTTTGCCGCGGGCGAAGAAAGCCTGGAAGTGAAGCTTTTCGATGAAGCCGACATCCCGTGGTCGGAGCTGGCTTTCCGCACGGTCGGCCGTACCCTAGAATGCTTCTTCGCTGACCGCCGGGTAGAACATTTTCCTGTGCGTTCCGAATCAATTCCTCCGCTTGCTCAGCCTGCGATCATTTAAACTATAAAAATACGCCGTACTCTCAGGGATATCGTTTTAATGCGCTGGTTGCTTGCCGCTTTCTGCCTGTCGTTTGTCATGGTTTCCCACGCTGCCACCACGGAGACCCTGGACGGCAAAATCATTGAAAAAGTGTTGGTGCTCAAATCTGCCCATCAGTTGCAGTTGATCAATGATGGCAAGCCACTGCGGACCTATCGCATCTCGCTGGGCAAAAACCCCAAGGGCCCGAAACTGATGGAGGGTGATCGACGCACTCCAGAAGGTTTGTATTGGCTGGACTGGCGCAAGGTCAGCGACCGCTTCAACCTGGCCATGCACATTTCCTACCCGAACATCAGCGATTCCGTCCGCTCGCGCCGCGAAGGTGTGCAGCCCGGTGGCATGATCATGATCCATGGCACCCCGGACACTGAAGAAAACCCTGAAGAGCTGTTCCACACCCTGGACTGGACCGACGGCTGCATTGGCATGCGCAACGTCGACATGCGCGAAGTCTGGGGTCTGGTCAAAGACGGTACGATGATCGAAATCCGCCCATAGTCCTCAAACACCCCAATACCTTGTGGCGAGGGAGCTTGCTCCCGCTGGGCTGCGAAGCGGCCCCAAACCTTGCAAACCGGTTTACCTGATAAATCTCGACAACCGACATCAGGACCGCTTCGCGCTCCAGCGGGAGCAAGCTCCCTCGCCACAAGGGCGGTTGTGCCTGAAAGATTGAAAATATATTAAAAAAATTGTCACCGTCACCAGCCCCTCGCGTGAATACCACTTCACACCACAGGCACTGACGCAGACTGCGATTTCTACTGCCACACCCCCCTCCCCTAATACCACTTAAAACCCAATACCGCCGCGCCCTCCAGCGCAGCGCTTATTCGCTCGCCCCTAGTGGACCACTGGCGTTGACATGGTATTTAAGTGGTATTAGTTTTGCGCCATGACCGGGGCAACAACACTCCACTCTCCCCATCGGACCTACACCCATGAACCACATCCTGGCCCTGCGCCCTGACGACACCCAGCCAACGCCGTTGTACCTGCAACTGGCGCGCAACCTGGAAGCGGCGATTCATGCCGGCCAGTGGAAAGCCGAGCAGGCATTGCCGTCGGAACGCAACCTCAGCGAAATGCTGAACATCTCCCGCGTGACCGCCCGCAAGGCGCTGGAAGTGCTGTTCGAACAAGGCTTGATCCGGCGCAGCCAAGGCTCCGGCACCTTCATCACTCCGCGCCTCGAGCAACCGTTGTCCCGGCTGTCCGGCTTCAGCGAAATGCTCCGCCTCAAAGGTTTCGTGCCGAGTTCGCAATGGCTGGAGCGCGAAATCACCCAGCCGACCCACGAAGAACTGATCCGCCTCGCGCTCTCGCCCTACGACAAAGTCGCGCGCCTCAAGCGTTTGCGTAAAGCCGACGACACCGTGATGGCCATCGAGATGAGCACCCTGCCCGCCTCGATCATCGCCCAGCCACAAGCGGTCGGTGATTCGCTTTACGAATACCTCGACGGCATCGGCAAACCGGTGGTGCGCGCCCTGCAACACATTCAGGCGATCAACGCCTCGGACGAATTCGCCGCGCTGGTCGGCATCGCCCCCGGCACCGCCATGCTGCTGATGACCCGGGTCGGTTACCTCGAAGACAACACCCCGATCGAAGTCACCGACACCTATTGCCGCAACGACTACTACGACTTTGTCGCAGAGCTGCGTCGCTGAGCCCTGTGTCATTGAAGCCGGAGAACCACTGATGTCCGAAGACAACATCCTCACCGCCCAAGGCTGGATCCGCGGCCGCTTGATCCATGAACACGGCAAGATCGTGCGCATCGAAGGTCAGCTCTGCGACCCGGCAGATAACGACCTGCCTTACCTGCTGCCGGGTTTCATCGACCTGCACGTCCACGGCGGTGGCGGCAAGGACATCATGGAAGGCACGCCGGCCTTCGACACCATCACCAAAACCCACGTGCGTTTCGGCACCACCTCGCTGCTGGCCACCACCATGACCGCGCCACCGGAAGAAATTTCCCGGGTGCTGGCCGAGGTCGGCGAATTCTGCGAACAGCGCCCGAAAGGCTGCGCCCGGGTACTCGGCGTGCACCTCGAAGGACCGTACATCAACCCTGGAAAACTCGGTGCACAACCGAACTTTGCCCACACCGCGCTGATGGCCGAAGTCGAAGCCTACCTGGCGCTGGCGCCGATCCGGGTGATCACCATTGCCCCGGAAATCGCCGGTCACGACAAACTGATTCGCGCCCTCAGCGACCGCGGCATTCGCATGCAGATCGGCCACACCCTGGGCAGCTACGAAGAAGGCGTCGCGGCGCTGGAGGCCGGCGCCAGCAGTTTCACCCACCTTTATAACGCCATGAGCCCGCTGCATCACCGCGAACCGGGAATCGTCGGCGCGGCACTGGCCCACGCCAAATACGCGGAACTGATTCCCGACCTGCTGCACGTGCATCCCGGCGCCATCCGCGTAGCCCTGCGCTCGATCCCGTGCCTGTATTGCGTCACCGATTCCACCGCCGCTGCCGGCATGCCGGACGGCGAATACAAGCTCGGCAGCCACACCGTGACCAAATGCCTGGGCGGCGTGCGCCTGCCTGACGGCACGCTGGCCGGCAGCACTCTGACCATGGATCAGGCGCTGCGCAACCTGGTGAAGATCGGCCTGCCACTGGCCGAGGCCTCGCAACGGCTGTCGCAATTCCCTGCCGATTATCTCGGCATCCATGAGCGCGGCCGCCTGCAACCCGGCGCCTGGGCTGACTGCGTGCGTCTGGATCGCTCACTCACACTGACCGCCGTAACGGTCGAAGGAGAAGACATTGACTTCAAAAATGCTTGAAGAGGCGCTGTCCTCGTACAAGGCCGTCGACGCTCAGTTGCAGCAACTGGATCCGCAGATGATCGAGATCGCCGGACGCCTGAACCGTCAGCCGCCGCAAGTGGCGATGACGGTTGCACGCGGCAGTTCCGATCACGCCGCCAGCTACTTCGCCTACCTGACCATGCAGCACGTGGGTATTCCGGTGGCATCGCTGCCGATGTCGGTGGTGACCATGCAGCAAGCGCCGCTGAAGGTCAGCGGTCAGGCGGTATTCGCGTTCTCGCAGTCCGGGCAAAGTCCGGATCTGGTCAACAGCCTGCGCCTGCTGCGCAAACGTGGCGCCCTGAGCATTTCGATGGTCAATGCCGAGAACTCGCCACTGGAGGCCGCCTGTGAATTCAGCCTGCCGCTGTGCGCCGGTACCGAAAGCAGCGTCGCCGCGACCAAAAGTTTCATCGCCACCCTCAGCGCCAGCGCGCGGCTGATCGCCTACTGGAAACAGGATCCCGAATTGCTGCAAGCCGGCCTCGCGCTGCCAGAAGGATTGCGCGACGCCGCCACGCAGGACTGGAGCCTGGCGGTCGACGTACTGCGTGACTGCCAACGCTTGATGGTGATTGGTCGTGGCGCAGGGTTTGCCATCGCCCAGGAAGCAGCACTGAAACTCAAGGAAACCTCGGCGATCCAGGCCGAAGCCTTCAGCAGCGCCGAAGTCAAACACGGCCCCATGGCACTCATCGACGATAACTACCCCTTGCTGGTGTTCGCCCCTCGCGGCGCCGAACAGGCCGGTCTGCTGAGCCTCGCCGCCGAGATGCGTCAACGTGGTGCCCGCGTATTGCTGGCCGCCCCGGATGACGTCAGCGAACGCGACCTGACGCTGAGCCGCGCCGAACACCCGGCGCTGGACCCGATTCTCGCCATCCAGAGTTTCTACGTCATGGCGGCCGGCCTCGCGGTCGCCCGTGGCATGGACCCGGACCAGCCGCGTCACTTGAGCAAAGTGACCCGCACCCACTAACACGCCCGAATCGAGTACCGCGCCATGCATAACAACAATAAAGACCTGACCCTCAGCGCCCCGCTCAGCGGCCCGGTGCTCACGCTTGCCAAGGTTCCGGACCCGGTGTTCGCCAGCGGCGCCATGGGCGACGGGATCGCCATCGACCCACTGAACAACACCCTGCACGCACCGTGTGCCGGGGTGGTGGTGCATGTCGCCCGCACCGGCCATGCCGTGACCCTGCGCGCCGACAATGGCGCCGAACTGCTGCTGCACCTGGGCCTGGACACCGTCGAGCTGCAAGGCGAAGGGTTCTCGATGCTGGTCAAGGAAGGCACCCGCGTCAGCAATGGCCAGGCACTGCTGCGCTTTGATCTGGACCAGGTCGCGCAAGGCTGTAAAAGCCTGGTCAGCCTGTTGGTCCTGACCAACAGCGAAGACTTCCAGGTGCTGCCGATCACCCTCAAATCGGTCAAGGTCGGCGAACCGTTGCTGCACATCGTGCCAAGAACCACCCACAGCACACAGGTCGAGGCAGACAGCTCAGGTGCCGAGGTTCACGGGCACATTCGCATCATCCATCGCGGCGGTCTGCATGCACGACCAGCGGCGCTGATCCGCCAGACCGCGCACCTGTTCAACAGCAAATCACAGCTGCATTTCGCCGGTAAATCGGCGTCGTGCGACAGCCTGATCGGACTGATGGGCCTGGGGATTGGCGAGCAGGACGAGGTTCAAGTCAGCTGCAAGGGCGCGGACGCCAAGGCGGCGCTGCAAGCCTTGTTGAACGCCTTGTCCACGGCGGTCAACGACGACAGCCACGCGGCCGCACCGACACCGATTGCCCAGCGTACCCGTACCGCCGAAGCCGGCGTGCTCAACGGTGTCTGTGCAGCGCCGGGCCTGGTCGGCGGCCCGCTGTTCCAACTGGCGGCCATCCCTCTACCGGAAGACACCGGCAAGCATAACGCCGAAGAACAACTGCAAGCCCTCGACCGTGCACTGGAACAGGTTCGCAGCGAAATCCGCGAAACGCTGTCCCACGCCAAAAAGCACAAACACACCGAAGAGGAACAGATTTTCGCCGCCCACCTGGCGCTGCTCGAAGACCCGGCGCTGCTTGAAGCGGCCATCCAGTCGATCGATCAGGGCAGCGCCGCCACCCACGCCTGGAGCCAGTCAATCGAGGTGCAATGCGAGGTGTTGCAACAGCTCGGCAACCCGCTGCTGGCCGAACGCGCCAATGATCTGCGCGACCTCAGGCAACGGGTGCTGCGCGCCCTGCTCGGTCAGGATTGGCACTACGACGTACCGGCCGGCGCTATCGTCGCCGCGCATGAACTGACCCCTTCCGATTTACTGCAACTGAGCCAGCAAGGCGTCGCCGGGCTGTGCATGGCCGAAGGAGGTGCGACCTCCCACGTGGCGATTCTTGCCCGTGGCAAAGGCCTGCCGTGCCTGGTTGCCCTCAGCGCCTCACTGCTCCATCTACCGCAAGGCCAGTCGGTGGTGCTGGACGCCGATGGTGGACGCCTGGAGCTGACGCCCGACAGCCAACGCCTGGAGCAAGTCGCCCAAGCCCAGCGTGAACATCTGCAACGCCGCGAACACCAACAAGCGCAAGCCCACACCCCGGCACACACCCGTGATGGTCTGCGGATCGAAGTCGCGGCCAACGTGGCCTCCAGCAATGAAGCGGCTGATGCGTTGAAAGGCGGCGCCGATGGCGTTGGCCTGCTGCGCACCGAGTTTCTGTTCGTCGATCGCCAGACCGCGCCGGATGAACAGGAACAGCGCCAGGCCTATCAAGCGGTGCTGGATGCCATGGGCGACAAGTCGGTGATCATCCGCACCATCGACGTCGGCGGCGACAAACAACTCGACTACCTGCCGCTGCCGGCCGAAGCCAACCCGGTGCTCGGCCTGCGCGGCATCCGCATGGCGCAGGTGCGCCCGGAGCTGCTCGACCAACAATTGCGCGCACTGCTGCAAGTCAGCCCGTTGCAGCGCTGCCGGATTTTGCTGCCGATGGTCACCGAGGTCGACGAATTGCTGTACATCCGCCAACGCCTCGATGCCTTGTGCGCCGAGCTTGCGCTCACGCAGCGTCCAGAACTGGGGGTGATGATCGAAGTCCCGGCCGCGGCGCTGCTCGCCGAGCAATTGGCGGAACACGCGGACTTCCTGTCCATTGGCACCAACGACCTGTCCCAATACACCCTGGCCATGGACCGCGACCACGCCGGTCTCGCCGCACGGGTCGATGCCCTGCACCCGGCGCTGCTGCGGCTGATCGCCCAGACCTGCATCGGTGCCGCCAAGCATCAGCGTTGGGTCGGCGTTTGCGGTGCACTGGCCTCCGATCCACTGGCGACCCCGGTGCTGATTGGCCTGGGTATCCGCGAGCTGTCCGTCAGCCCGCCGCAAGTCGGTGAAATCAAGGAACGCGTCCGCCAACTGGACGCCGCCGACTGCCAGCGCTTCAGCGCCACCCTGCTCAACCTGAGCAGCGCCACGGCGGTGCGTCACGCCTGTCATCAACATTGGCCTCTGAGCTAAAAACAACAAGAACACAGGGAGATACGCCATGTACCAACTCTTCATCGAAGGCTTGCAGCGCCTCGGACGGGCGCTGATGCTGCCCATCGCGATCCTGCCGATTGCCGGCCTGTTGCTGCGTCTGGGCGACACCGACCTTTTGAACATCGCGATCATCCACGACGCCGGGCAAGTGATCTTCGCCAACCTGGCGCTGATCTTCGCCATCGGCATCGCAGTCGGGTTCGCCCGGGACAACAACGGCACCGCCGGGCTGGCCGGGGCGATTGGTTACCTGGTGATGGTCTCCACACTGAAAGTGCTGGATGCGAGCATCAACATGGGCATGCTCGCCGGGATCATCAGCGGCTTGATGGCCGGCGCGCTGTACAACCGCTTCAAGGACATCAAGCTGCCGGAATACCTGGCGTTCTTCGGCGGCCGACGCTTCGTGCCGATTGCCACCGGGTTCAGCGCCGTTGGCCTGGGCGTGATCTTCGGTTTGATCTGGCCACCGATCCAGCACGGCATCAACAGCTTCGGCCAACTGCTGCTGGAAAGTGGCAGCATCGGTGCCTTCGTCTTCGGCGTGTTCAACCGCTTGCTGATCGTCACCGGCCTGCACCACATCCTCAACAACATGGCGTGGTTCATCTTCGGCAGCTTCACCGACCCGACCACCGGCGCCATCGTCACCGGCGACCTGGCACGCTATTTTGCCGGCGACCCGAAGGGCGGCCAGTTCATGACCGGGATGTTCCCGATGATGATCTTCGGCCTGCCCGCCGCCTGCCTGGCGATGTACCGCAACGCCCTGCCGGAACGCCGCAAAGTCATGGGCGGGATCTTCCTGTCGATGGCCCTGACCTCGTTCCTGACGGGCGTCACCGAACCGATCGAATTCGCCTTCATGTTCCTCGCACCGCTGCTGTATTTACTGCACGCACTGCTGACCGGCATGGCGATGGCCATCACCAACGCGCTGAACATTCACTTGGGCTTCACCTTCTCTGGCGGCGCCATCGACATGGCACTGGGCTGGGGCAAGTCCACCAACGGCTGGCTGGTATTCCCGGTAGGCCTGGCGTACGCGGTGATCTACTACGTGGTGTTCGACTTCTGCATCCGACGCTTCAACCTGAAAACCCCGGGGCGTGAAGGTGTCGTCGTCGGTGAAAAGGTGGTGCTGAGCGAAAATCAACGCGCCGGGGCCTACATTCAAGCCTTGGGCGGCGCAGACAACCTGATCACCGTCGGCGCTTGCACCACGCGGTTGCGCCTGGAAATGGTCGACCGCAACAAAGCCTCCGACAGCGAATTGAAAGCCCTCGGCGCCATGGCCGTGGTTCGCCCCGGCAAAGGCGGCAGCTTGCAGGTAGTGGTCGGGCCGCTGGCGGACAGCATCGCCGATGAAATTCGCCAGGCGATGCCGACTGCTGGTTCAGCTTTGGTAGCCGCTGTAGTGGTGACCGAAGAAGCGCCGAAAGCAGCACCCGTGGAGACACCAGAAGCGCAGAAATGGCTTAACGCCGTGGGTGGCAGCGACAACGTGCTGCAACTGGATTGCGTGGCCATGACCCGGATTCGCCTGCAACTGGCGGACGGTAAAGCGCTATCGGAATGTCAGCTGAAGGACTTGGGTTGCCAGGGTGTCAGCGCACTGGACGGTGGCGTGTGGCACCTGTTGATTGGTGACAAGGCGTTGAGTTTGAGTGAGGCGCTGGAGGGGTTGGTGAATCGTAGTGAGGTCAGCGCCAAAGTCTGAAAATCGACACAACTCCTGTGGCGAGGGAGCTTGCTCCCGCTGGAGTGCGGAGCACTCCCAAAACCGGGCAACCCATATTTCCAGAAACAACGCTTAGCCGGTTTTACGACTGCTTCGCAGCCGAGCGGGAGCAAGCCCCCTCGCCACAAAGTACATCCGAACCTCGACGTTCCCCGCCCAACAAAAATCCGCTGACCGTTACTGGCTCAACGGTTTCTTCATTTCGTCTTACTTAGGCGCAATCACAGAAAAAGACCAGATAGCAGACTCTTGGTTATCGCTTTTAGCCTTGATGGCATGTGCGCCCACCTGCAATTTGGTGAGTTGGGCAACCCAACGGCCAGTGTTGTCCGCAAAGAGTGTGAGATGCAGACTATTGTTGTCATACACCTCCACTTTCTTGCCGGGCTCAGACATACCTTTCACTATTACCTCGTTTCCATTCGTGGTGCCGCCGTTCGAGATTGGATTCCCCTTTGGATCGATAACCGTAGTGATGACGGGTGCGGCTTTGACTGCTGAAGTCATGATGATGCTCCTTGTGGATGACTCGGATTGAAGAGTTATCAAACCCGAGCCATCCATGTGTGACTACTGTCATAGTTGACAGGTAGGCACGCTCTTCAGACCAATGGCAGAGCCTGACTTTTCCCGAATACAAAAAACCGCTGATTGTTTCCGGTTCAGCGGTTTTTTCATTTTCTGGCGTACTACGGACCTACTCCTTCACGTAAAACTGGTCCGACTCCGACGGGTTGTAGTCATCCAGCGCCTTGTCCACCAATAACAGGGCGCCATCGACCATCCGGCAAATCGCCAACGCCACGCTACGTCGCGAACCCTCGATCTCGAATGCCAGGTCGGCGGCCATCACCTTGACCGAGGCCAGATCTTCCGAGGCATTGGCCAACAGGCTTTCGAGGCCCACGTCGGGTGAAACGCTGAACAAGCGGTCTGAGCGCAAGTCGCTGAAGCGCAGTTTGGCGAGGGTGGGTTTCAGGTAGTGATCGAGGGCGCGGTGCGCGGCGTCGTGGAGCTTTTTTGAATCGAGGGATTCGTAGGGGGAGACGTCGTCGTGTTCTGGAGGGATGGAGTTGTCTTTGATCATTGTGGAGCTCCTGAGAAAAATTGGAGCGACCGACATCCGTTGTAGATGCGGCGCCTGTAAGCGCCTAACAATTTTCGGGCTTGCAGTCCCGGTCGCTGAATTGGCAGCGACGGGGGTGTCAGAAATTTTGTGTTCGGGCATAACATGAGCAAGAGGTGCATGTATGCCAACCAAAAAGAAACCTGCGTTGCGAGAGCTGCCGAAAATCCCGAAAGAGCTGCTCGAGC